>DASTYI010000140.1:0-41107 GCA_035765045.1 Iamia sp.
GGCCGCCGGGGCGGGTGACGACCAGGACTCGGTCGACACCGGCCCGGCGGCCCCGCCCCCGACCGAGGCGACCTCCACCCCGAGCACCACGACGACCGCCCCGATCGACACCACCACGACGACGACGATCCCCCCCGGGCCGCCGAGCCAGTCGCCCGAGGACGCCGCCCGCGACGGCATCCCGGCGGCCGTCGCCGACCTGTCGGTGGCGGCCCGGGTGACGGTGGAGGCCGAGGTGGCCGCACCCGAGGGACGGTGGACCCTCAGCACGATCGAGGACAGCGGCCGGCTCCCCTGCCAGGACGTCGACCCGTACGGCGTCCCGGGCGTCGAGCGGTTCTGCGGCTGGGAGGAGGTCCTCCTGCGCGACGAGGCGGGCACGATCCTCCGGGCCCACCCGATGTGGGAGATGACGCCGAGCTGGATCCACCTCACCCCCGACGCCGTGCTCGGGGGACGGGTCGGCGACGGCGGCCAGCCGTCCTCGACGCTGTTCCGCATCGACCGGGAGACCCTCGAGCTGACCGGCGTCGTCTTCCCGGCGCCCGACGGGGAGCCGGTCGTCATCGGACCCGGCGGCCTGGCCCCCACGACCGCCGAGGACTGGCGCCTCGCCCCCGACGACGTGAGCGTCGACGACCTCGTGACCACCGGCCCCGACGCCGTCGGCACCGACGTGACCTCGACGATCGGCGTCGTGCGGGTCGACGTGGCCGCCGTCGAGGCACTGCTCGCGGGGTGACGCTCAGGCGTCGAGGAACGGGCGGTTGCCGTAGCGGTCGAGGTGGACGACCTCGCCGATGGGCGGACGGGTCGTCGGGCCGTAGCGCCCCTTGGCCCAGCCGATCGGGATGATGCAGACGGGCCGGAGGTCCCAGGGCAGGCCGAGGATCCGGCGGGTCGTGCGCACGTCCCAGATCGGCAGGGTCTGGAGCGAGGCGCCGAGCCCGACGGCCCGGCAGGCCAGCAGGAGGTTCTGCACCGCCGGGAACACCGAGCCGTAGTACGAGGCCACCGAGATCTGCGGGCGGCCGACGGCCCGGTGCTTGACCCGGCCCCGGTAGCAGGCGACGACGAAGACGGGCAGGTCCTCGAACCGCTCGGCCTGCCAGCGCCCCGGGGCCATGGACCGCAGCGCCCGCTCGTCACCCCGGGCCTGGCGGCGGGCCAGCGGGTCGATCAGGCGGAACAGGCTCCGCCAGCGCGTGGCCAGGGCCGCCTTCTGGGCCCGGTCCTCGACCACGACCCACGACCAGTCCTGGCTGTCGGAGCTGGTCGGCGCCTTGAGGGCCAGCTCCAGGAGCGGCAGCAGGACCTCGTGGGAGACGGGGGCGAGGTGGAGCCGGCGCACCGCCCGCTGGGTCCGCATGGCCTCGTCGAGGGGCATCCCCAGCCGGGCCAGGGCCTCGGCCGGCTCGGGTGGGGTGAAGTCGTCGTCGGTGGTGTCGCCCATGCGGCGCAGCCTGCCACCACCTCCCGCATCGGCAGGAAACGAGAACGCGTTCTAGTCTCGGTCGATGAGCGAGGAGCGCATCCCGACGGTGGTGTGGGGCACGGGCAACGTGGGCCGGGCGGCGATCCGCGCCGTCGTCGCCCACCCGGGGCTGGCGCTGGCCGCCGTCCTCACCAGCACGCCGGCCAAGGTCGGCCGTGACGCCGGCGCCGTGGCCGGCCTCGACCCGTTGGGGGTGGCGCTCACCGACGAACGCGACGGCGTCCTCGCCGGCCGGCCCGGGGCCGTCGTCTACGCCGCCTCCGGCGACCTCCGGCCCGACGACGCCCTGGCCGACATCACCCGGGCCCTCGCCGCCGGCGCCGTCGTCGTCACCCCCTCGGTCTACGCCCTCTACGACCACCGCTCGGCGCCGGCCGCCGTGCGCGACCCCGTGCTGGCCGCGGCCCGGCGGGGCGGGGGCGCGCTGTTCGTCTCGGGCATCGACCCGGGCTGGGGCAACGACGTCCTCCCGCTGCTCCTCACCGGCCTCGCCTCGACCATCGACCAGGTCCGGGCCCAGGAGATCTTCGACTACTCGACCTACGACCAGCCCGACGCCGTCCGGCACCTCGTCGGCATGGGCCAGCCGATGGACGAGGTGCCGCCGATGGTCGCCCCCACGGTGCCGTCGATGGTGTGGGGCGGGCAGGTCCGGCTGATCGCCCGGGGCCTGGGGGTCGTGCTCGACGAGGTGCGCGAGGTGGTCGAGCGGCGGGCCCTCGACACGACCGTCACCAACGCCATGGGCACCTTCGATGCCGGCACCCAGGGCGGACTCCGCTTCGAGGTCCAGGGCATCGTCGGCGGCGAGCCCCGCATCGTCGTCGAGCACGTCACCCGGATCACGCCCGACATCGCCCCCGACTGGCCCGTCCCGCCCGACGGGGGTGCCGGCGCCCACCGGGTCGTCGTCGAGGGTCGGCCCCGCATCGAGGTCACGGTCGAGGCCACCGACGAGGGCGGCAACCGGGCCGCCGGCGGCAACGCCACCGCCGTCGGCCGCCTCGTCGGCGCCATCCCCTGGCTGCGCGCCGCCGAACCCGGCCTCTACGACGCTCTCGAGGTCCCCCTCCTCCCGGCCACCGGCCGGTTCTGACCCCGGGTCAACCGGCGAAGTGCTGGGGCCGGGGTCGCAAGGCCTCGGGCAGGGTCCCGATCGTCTCCGGGCTGACGGCCCACCCGGCGGCGTCCTCCCCCGCCACCAGCTCGATGGCGACCCGGCCCGAGGCCCGGTCGAGCCGCACCAGCAGGACGTCCCACACCGACCCGGCGGCGCGGGAGGCGTCCCACAGCCCCCAGACGTGATCGTCGATCTCGTCGTCGGGCTCGGTCGACACCGGCGGGCCCGCCCCCCTGTAGCGGTACCCGGTGGTCGCCAGACGGTGCTCGGACACCTCGACGCACAGGGCGAAGGTGTCCCAGTCGGCCCCCGCCAGCTCGGACGACTTCAGCAGCGTGGCCACGACGTCATCGAACCGCTCGGCCCACCACGCCGGTGGCTCGACGCCCATCAGCCGCCGTCGGGTTCGTCGGGGAGGAGGGTGTAGGTGCTGAAGCACATCTCGTCCTCGGTGCCCTCGGCGAAGAGGAGGTAGCGCGGCTCGGGGTCGTAGCGGAGGTTGCGATCCCAGGTGCACTCGATGCGGAGGACGTCGCCCTCCTCGACCCTGACCTCCTCGACGGGCTGGTAGTTGAGCTGCCAGGCGAAGTTCCACGTCGGGATGTCGAGCAGGACCTTCTCCTCGTCGGTGCCCGGGTTGAGCGTCATGCGGAAGCTCTGGCCCAGCTCGTGCATGTGGCCGAGGACGTCGACGATCTGGCCGCTCTGCTCCAGCGTCCGGTCGCACGAGGTCGAGCCGATGCCGTCGGTCTGGTCGGCGTAGTCCTCGACGGTCCGGTCGCAGGCCCCGAGCACGGCGGTGGGGATGGCCCCGGCGATGCCGCCGTAGCGCTCGAAGATGTCCTCCAGGGCGGCGTCGCGGTCGCACAGCGGGAAGTCGTCGTGGCCCTCCTGGCACGGGATCTCGACCGGGGCGATCGGGTTGGCCGTCAGCAGCTCGGTGATGTCCGAGGTGCCCGGCTCGGTCTGGAGCCGCAGCTCGGACTGGTCGGCCGGCAGCCCGTCGGAGGGGTAGTGGTAGTGGAGCTGGGCGATCAGGACCTCGCCCGGCTCGACCAGGTAGCCGGCCTCGTTCCCGAAGTCGAGCGGGCGCTGGCCCGGCACCCAGCCGGCGACGAGGTTGGAGATGCCGCCGAGCCCGCCGTTGAGGGCGGCGTCGGCGTCGAGCCCGGTGCCGACGTAGCACTGCCAGCCGGGCCGGCCGTCCTCGCCGTCGCGCTCGCGGGCCTGGGCCGCGGCCTCGGCGTTGACCCGGTACACGAGGGCGTGGTGCACGACCTCCAGCTCGTCGGGCACGAACGAGTAGCCGGTGATGAAGGTCGGTTCGGTGAAGCCCGGGTCCAACGTGAAGCAGCGGTAGTCGTTCCGGTTCTCGGGCGAGCCCTGGTACGGCTCCTCCATCCGGAGGACGACGTCCTCCCGCGGCGTCGGGTAGTCCTCTTCGACCTCGGGCACCAGCTCGGTGGCGGGGTCGACGTCGAGCGGGGCGCCGGCCTCGGCCCACTCGGTCAGCGTGGCGATGTCCTCGTCGGTCAGGCCCCGGGGGTGCTGGAGCGGGATGCCGACGTCCGACGCCGGCCACGGGGGCATGTAGCCGGCCTGGGTGACCACGGCGATGCCGTCGGCGTAGCGGGCGGCGTCGCCTGCGGTGTCCATCGGCATGATGTGGCTGCCGACCTGGCCCTCGACGTGGCACGAGGCGCAGCTGCTCTCGAGGATGGGCCGGACGTCGTCCTGGAACGACGGGCCCTCGCCGTCGGCCCGCTCGTCGGCCAGCGGCGGCAGCTCGGTGGGCACGTCGTCGGGGTCACCGGCGACCAGCTCGAAGGTGAGGGTGGCGTCGTCCTCGCTGCGCACCAGGCCGGCCACGCTGATCGGGCCGATGCCGAGGTCGGACATCTTCACCGTGGTGGTGGCGGTGGCCACCAGCTCGCGGCCCACCAGCTCGACGGTCGCGTCCCAGGTGGTCTCGACCGTGGTCTCCTTGACCGTCAGGTCGCCCACCAGCCGGAGCTCGACCTCGCCGTCCTCGGGGATGGCGTCGGGCGCGCCCTCGATCTCGGTGGTGACGAAGGTGGCGAGCGGGTGCTCGTCGGAGGCGAGGAAGTCCTGGCGCAGCCGGCGGTCGCGCAGCGAGTTGTCCGAGCGGAGCTGGCGGACGTCGACCACGATCTCGCCGATGCGGCTGGCGGCCGGGTCGGCCCGGTTGAGGGCGATGTCGCCGGCGATGCCCTGGGTGGTGCCCTCGGCCTCTCCCCGGTCGCGGCCGGCCAGCTTCTCCTCGACCGTGTAGGTCATCGACGAGCGGGTGGCGTCGATGCGGAAGAGGTCCTCGCCGGGACCGGCGTCGAGCGTGGGGGCGACCGGGATGGTGCGGGCCACCTCGCCGGTCGGCAGGTCCACGAAGGGCTTGATCTGGGCCCAGGCCAGCCCCCCGCACCCCGCCAGCAGCACCCCCAGCACGGCGGCGCGCAGGGGATGGGCCCTGACCCCGCGCAGCACCGATCTCCCCGTCCGTCGCACCATGGCCCCGATCATCGCACGCGGAGTGCAAGTTCGACAGGGCGCGATCGGCCCTACCGTGGCCCGGTGGACATCGCCGACTTCCAGTCCCGCATCGCCGCCACCTTCGGGGCGCGGGACCGGGCCCGGGGCCGACCGGCCACCGTCGCCTGGCTGGCCGAGGAGGTCGGCGAGCTGGCCCAGGCCGCCCGCAAGGGCACGCCCGAGCAGCAGCTCCACGAGCTGGGCGACGTCCTGGCCTGGCTGGCCACGCTGGCCGACCAGCTCGGCCTCAGCCTCGACCAGGCGGCCCAGCGCTACGCCACCGGCTGCCCCCGCTGCGCCTCCTCCCCCTGCGCCTGCCCCTGAGCGCCCTCGGGCGGACCGGCCTCAGGCGGGTGCGACCACCGGGATGCCGTTGGCCCGCGCCGCCTCGGCCTGCCGCTGGTCGTAGGTGACCATCCCCTCGAGGTCGTCGCCCAGGTCGAGGGCAGCGGCCAGGTGGATCGCATCGAGCGCCCGCAGCCCCGGCGGGCCGAGGACCCCGGCTCGGTCGAAGGTCGACCGCATGAGCGCGGTGAGATCGATCCGTTCCAGGATCATCCACGCTCGCAGATCCTGCTCCGGTGACTCGCGCCGCACCGCCCGGAGCAGCTCTGTGCGCGCCAGCTCGCACGACGTCGGACGCCGCTCGTCCTCCGCGAGCCACGAGAGAAGTGCAGCGGACTCGGATTCGGGCAACACGAGCTTCACCAGCGCTGACGCATCGATGTAGTGCGCCACCTCACCACCGCTCTTCGTCGCGCATCTCCGCGAGCACCTCCGAGAGGGGGCGGCGCCCAGGCGGGCCCGGCTCAGGAGGTGGCAGGTCGGCCAGCGAGCCCTTGGCCGACGTGGCCAGCCCGGCGTCGATCAGCTCATCGAGCCGGGACCGGCGGATCGGGACCAGCCGAGCCACCGGGCGGCCCCGGTCGGTGATGGTGACGATCTCACCTGCGGCCGCCTCGGCCACGACGGCGGAGGCGTTCTGCTGCAGGGCGCGGATCCCGACCTCGGACATGTGCGTCACGGTAGTACATCGACATGACCTGTCAATCGTGGCCGAGCTCGCCCCGGGCGACGGTGCCGGTGACGAAGCCGAGGAGCTGGCGGAGCATCGCCGCCGTGGCCCCCCAGACGGTGTCGCCGACCAGGTCGAAGAAGACGATCGGACGGTCGACGCCCTCGCCGAAGCGCCACCGCTCCTCGCGGAAGACGCCGGGCGCCATCAGCTCCGAGAGCGGGACGTGGAGGACGGCGTCGACCTCGCCCGAGCGGGGCCGCAGGTCGGGCCGGGTTGGGATCGCCCCCACCCAGGGGACGATGAACGACCCGCTCGTCACCGTGGCCAGGTGGTCGAGCTCGCCCACGATGTCGACGCTCCCGGGGTCGAGGCCGACCTCCTCCTCGGCCTCCCGGAGGGCGGTGGCCACCAGGTCGGCGTCGCCGTCCTCGGCCCGGCCGCCGGGGAAGCTGACCTCGCCGGCGTGGGACCGCATCTGCCGGCTCCGGCGGGTCAGGACCACGTGGGCCTCGCCCTTCCAGTCGTAGAGCGGGGCCAGCACGGCCGAGGGCACGGGCGGGCGCTCGACCAGGCCCAGGCTCTCGACCACCCCGGCGGGCAGGCTGGCCACCGAGAACCCGCCCTCCTCGACCGGTGAGGGCGTGGCCGGGCCGGCGCCGGCGAGGGCCCGGCGCACGTCCTCGACGCTCGGGTGCCGGAGGTCCTCGGGCAGGTCGGCCCACGGCGCCGGGGCCCCGGGGGTGGCGTCGGGCGGGCGGGGGATGCGCTGGGGGCCGCCCCGCCCGGGCAGGACGGGGGCGACGGGCGCGGCGGCGAAGAGCGGGGGGCGGGGCTCGGCGCCCGGGTCCCGGTCGGTCATCCGTCCCCGGTCGCCCCGGCCAGCTCCTCCAGCAGGGCCCGGACGCCGGCGGCGTGGAGCCGCTCCATCACCGGGGCGGGCGGCGTCTGGCCGCCCTCCCACTCCATCCAGGCCTCGAGCGCCTCGGCCGGCTGGACGCCCTGGGGCGCGGCCCCGGCGTCGGTGCCGACGTGGTCGAGCACGTCGCGCAACCCGCCGGTCTTGAGGTTGCTGACAACCCGACCCGGCGGCGTCTCCCCCGTCTCCCACTCCCCCCAGGTCACGAGCAGCTTGGCGGGGTCGGCAGGCGGTCGTTCCACGAGCGTCGAGCCTACGGCGCGACGGAGCCCGGGCCACGAGGCCCGGGCTCCTGTCGACGTGCTCGGTCGCTCAGGCGAGCGCGATCTCCCGGGGGGAGATCACATCATGCCCATGCCGCCCATGCCGCCCATGCCGCCGCCGCCCGGCGGCATCGCCGGCTCGGGCTCGGGCTTGTCGGCGACGATGGCCTCGGTGGTGAGGAGCAGGCCGGCGATCGACGCCGCGTTCTGGAGCGCGGCGCGGGTCACCTTGGCCGGGTCGAGGACGCCGGCCTTGAGGAGGTCCTCGAACTCGCCGGTGGCGGCGTTGAAGCCCTCGCCCTTCTTCTTCGACTCGACCTCACGGACGATCACGGCGCCCTCGAAGCCGGCGTTGGTGGCGATCAGCCGGGCCGGGGCCTCGAGCGCGGTGTACACGCTCTTGGCACCGGTGGCCTCGTCGCCCTCCAGCTTCTCGGCCACGTCGGACACCCGGGGACGGGCCCGCAGCAGGGCGGTGCCACCGCCGGGCACCACGCCCTCCTCGATGGCCGCCCGGGTGGCGCTCAGGGCGTCCTCGATGCGGTGCTTCTTCTCCTTGAGCTCCACCTCGGTGGCGGCGCCGACCTTGACGACGGCCACGCCGCCGGCCAGCTTGGCCAACCGCTCCTGGAGCTTCTCGCGGTCCCAGTCCGAGTCGGTGTCCTCGATCTCGCGCTTGATCTGCGAGATGCGGCCCTTGACGTCGTCCTCGGAGCCGGCGCCCTCGACGAGGGTGGTGTCGTCCTTGGTGACGACGACCTTCCGGGCCTGGCCCAGCAGGTCGAGGGTGACGCCGTCGAGCTTGAGGCCGACGGTCTCGGAGATGACCTGGCCACCGGTGAGGGTGGCCATGTCGGCCAGCATCGCCTTGCGGCGCTCGCCGAAGCCGGGGGCCTTGACGGCGACCGAGTTGAAGGTGCCCCGGATCTTGTTGACCACGAGGGTGGCCAGGGCCTCGCCCTCGATGTCCTCGGCGATGATCAGCAGCGGCTTGCCGGTCTGCATGACCTTCTCGAGGACCGGGAGGAGGTCCTGGACCGAGCTGATCTTGCCCTCGTTGAACAGGATGTAGGCGTCCTCCAGGACGGCCTCCTGCCGCTCGGCGTCGGTGACGAAGTAGGGCGAGAGGAAGCCCTTGTCGAACTGCATGCCCTCGGTGAAGTCGAGGTCCATGCCGAAGGTGTTCGACTCCTCGATGGTGACCACGCCGTCCTTGCCCACCTTGTCGATGGCGTCGGCGAGGACGGTGCCGATGGCGCTGTCGTTGTTGGCCGAGATCGAGGCGACCTGGGCGATCTCGCTCCGGTCGTCGATGTCGCGGGCCTGGTCGCGGATGGCCTCGACGGCGGCCTCGACGGCCTTGTCGATGCCGCGCTTGAGGGCCATGGGGTTGGCGCCGGCGGCCACGTTGCGGAGGCCCTCGCGGACCAGCGCCTGGGCCAGGACCGTCGCCGTCGTGGTGCCGTCACCAGCGACGTCGTTGGTCTTGGTGGCGACCTCCTTGACCAGCTGGGCGCCCATGTTCTCGTACGGGTCCTCCAGCTCGACCTCGCGAGCGATGGAGACACCGTCGTTGGTGATGGTCGGGGCGCCGAACTTCTTCTCGAGCACCACGTTGCGGCCACGCGGGCCGAGGGTGACCTTCACGGCGTCGGCCAGCTTGTTGACGCCGGCCTCGAGGCCGCGGCGGGCCTCGTCGTCGAACTTCAGGGTCTTGGGCATGGGGTCTCCTACTTGCCGACCTTGGCGAGGACGTCGCGGGCGTTGAGGATCAGCAGGTCCTCGCCCTCGACGGTGATCTCGGTGCCGCCGTACTTCGAGTAGACGACGGTGTCACCGACGGCGACGTCGGTGGGGATCAGCTCACCGGTGTTCTCGGCCCGGCGGCCGGGGCCGACGGCGAGGACCTCGCCCTGCTGGGGCTTCTCCTTGGCGGTGTCGGGGATGACCAGACCGCTGGCGGTGGTCGCCTCGGCATCACCGGGGCGGACGACGATGCGATCGTCGAGCGGCTGAAGGTTCATTGCGCCTCCGTGCGTCTTTGCGTGTGCGTGCCCCAGCCGGGCGGCGGGGTCCCCTGGGTCCAGGGCGGCTGGCACTCGGTCGTGCCGAGTGCCAACCCTACGGCCGCCCTCTGGCACTCGCAAGCCCCGACTGCCAATCCGGCTCCGGGTCAGCCGAGGTCGGCCGTCGACCACACGGCGTCGGAGCCGGGGACCCGCAGCTCGACCCCGGTCAGCGCCCCCCGGTCGTCGGGGAGCGGGACCAACCAGCCCGCCCCCGGGGCCGCCGCCCAGGGGTCGGTCTCGAGGGTCGAGCCGTCGGCGAAGCGCATCCGGCAGGTGTAGCTGGCGCCGGCGCGGCCCGTGGCCAGCCCGACGACCAGCACCGGCTCGCCGGCGACCTCGGTGACGGTGGCGGTGCCGACCTCGTCGCCGCCGGCGCGGGTGGCGAGGACGGCCACGCGGTCGTCGGTCCCACCTCCGTCGCGCCCGGCGAGGGCGACGCCGAGGGCGAGGGCCACGACGAGCACCGCGGCGGCCGCCAGCACCGGCCACCGGCGCCACCGGGCGACCGGGGCGACGGGCGGGGCGGGGGCGGCAGGTGGGGCGGGGGCGGCGGCGCCCATCCGGGCCAGCACCCGCTCGTCGAAGCCGAGGGGGGGCTGGACGGCGGGGGCGGCGGCGGTGACCGCCTCGACCGCGGCCACCAGGTCCTCGTGGGTGCGGCGGCAGCGGGGGCAGGCGAGCAGGTGCTCGGCCAGGGCGGAGCGGCGCTCGGCGGTGACGTGGCCGAGGGCCAGGTCGACCAGCTCGTCGTCGGGGTGGGGTGCGGTCATGTCTCCTCCCGGGCCAGGGGGGCGGTGGCGCGCAGCCGCCGGAGGCCGGTGCGGATGCGGGTCTTGGCGGTGCCCAGCGGGATCCCCTCGTGCCGCCCGACCTCGGCCGCCGTGCACCCGCCGAGGACGGCGAGCACCACCGCCCGGGCCTGCTCGGGCGGCCCCGACCGGAGGGTGGCCAGCGCCCGGTCGGCCTCGACGGCGGTGCTGGCCACCTCGGCGGTGTCGTCGCCGCCCAGGGTGAGGTGGAGCAGCCGGTCGAGCTCGTCGGCGGCGGTCGGGTCGGCCCGCCGGGCCCGCACGGCGTCGATGGCCACGTTGCGGGTGATCGTCAGCAGCCAGCCGGCGACCGAGCCCCGGGTCCGGTCGAAGGTGGGGGCGGCCCGCCAGGCCCGCAGGAAGGCCTCCTGGGCCACGTCCTCGGCCAGGGCCCGGTCGCGGGTGACGGCCACGGCCACCCCGAAGACCTGGGCCTGGAAGCGGCGGACGAAGGCGGTGGCGGCGTCGGGGTCCTCCACGACCAACCCGGCGACGAGGGCGTCGTCGGCCGCACGGGCGTGGTGGGGCACGGGCACATCGTGATCTACGGGCGAGCGGCGCACCGGGATTGCGCAATCCCCGACCGGCGCTCGCCCGTAGGTGGAGGTGGGACCGCACCACGACCCAGGAGGGCCCATGACCCGCACCCGACCCCGCCTCGCCGGCGCCGCCCTGGTGGCCGTCGCCCTGCTCCTCGCCGCGTGCAGCGACGACGACGAGCCCACCTCCACCGACACCACGACCGAGGCGACCGAGACCACGGCGGACGGGTCGACCGCGGCCGAGTCGACCACCGAGGCCGGGGCGACCGAGCCGGCCGCCGGGGCCACCGTCGCCGTGGCCGAGAGCGACCTGGGCCCGATCCTGGTCGACGGCCAGGGCCTCACCCTCTACCTCTTCACCAGCGACACCCAGGGCGAGCCCACCACGTGCACCGGCGGCTGCGCCGCGGCCTGGCCCGCCCTGACCGGCGAGGTGACCGCCGGCGAGGGCGTCGACCCGGCCCTGATCGGCACCGTGGCCGGTCCGGACGGCACCGAGCAGGCGACCTACAACGGCTGGCCGCTCTACTACTACGCCGAGGACGCCGGCCCCGGGGACACGACCGGTCAGGGCGTCGGTGGCGTCTGGTGGGTGCTCGACGCCGAGGGCGACGCCGTCGAGTCCTGACCCCGGAGCAGCGCCGCGCCGGCGACGAAGAGGCTCGCGGCGAGGACGGGGAGGCCGAGGGGGCCGGCGCCGCTCAGGCCGTCGAGGGTGATCACGGCGCAGGCGGTGGCCAGCAGGGGGACGGCGACGACCGGGGCCCACGGCCGGCGAGGCGGGCAGGCCGGGCCGGCGGGGGCCCGCTCGACCCGGCCGGCGAGGGCGACGATGGGGGCGAGGACGGCGGCGCCCACGACGACGGTCCCGAGTCGGACGAGCCACCACGCCCCGCTCCCGGCGGCGGGCTCGGGCACGACGCCGAGGGGCAGCAGCACCACGGCGGCCAGGGCCAGGGCGGTGAAGTGCCACAGCAGGATCGTCATGGCGTTGCCGTTCATCACCAGGGCGAAGGCCTGGACCGGCCGCCGGTCGAGGGCCCGCACCAGGAGGGGCCGGAGGACGAGGGCGAGGCCGGTCTGGGCCAGGCCGAGGGCCACCAGCGTGACCGTCGGCGGGGCGTTGTTGGCGATCTCGACGCCGGGGTGGCCGACCAGGCTCACGGGGAAAGGGCCGACCGTGGTGAGCAGCACCAGGGCGCCGAGCCCGCCGCCGAGCAGCGCCCACCCGGTCGCCCGGCACCGGGCCAGCCGGCCGTCGTACCAGCCGAAGCCGAGCTGCTGGCAGGCGCCGAAGACGAGGAGGAAGTTGACCGAGGCGATCGCCTCGCCGAGCCCGTCGCCCCGGGCCAGCCGGACGGCGTCGACCCCGGCGGCCCCGACGGCCAGGACGACCGCCGGCCCCCAGCCGTGGCGCTCGTGGGCCGCCCACAGCGCCGGGGCGACCGCCACGACGAGGACGTACACGGCGAGGAACCAGACGGGCACCACCACCAGCCAGGCGACGGGCTCGACCACGTCGGCCGGGACGCCGCCGGCCCGCAGCAACGCCGCCAGCCCAGCCCCCACGCCGAACAGCAGGGCCGCCGGCCGGACCAGCCGGACGAGCCGGCCCCGCAGCCAGGTGGCGTAGCCCTCGCCCCGGGCCCGGGCCCCCGTCCACGACGCCGCGTTGGCCACCCCGCCCACGACGAAGAAGAGCGGCATCACCTGGAAGAGCCAGGTCAGCGGGCGCATCAGCGGCACCGTGGCCAGGGCGTTGACCCCGTCGAAGCGGCCGTCGGCGTAGCCGGGCACGACCACCAGCCAGTGCCCGACGGCGACGGCGACCATGGCCACCGCCCGCAGCAGGTCGACCGTCAGGTCCCGGGGTGGCCGATCGGGGGCGGCGGTCGGGCGGGGGGCGGTGCGGGTGGCGGTCACGGCCCCACCCTCGGCGGGCCCCGCCCCACCGGGCATGACGGCCACCCCCCAGACCCCCCTGGGTCCACCCCCACCCCACCCCGAACTCGGTGGGATCGGTGACACCCACGTGTCACCGATCCCACCGAGTTCGCAGGGGGGTGGGGGGTCAGGCCAGGCCGCGCTGGTAGACGGCGGCGACGACCTCGTCGATGGCCGGCTCCTCGACGGCGATGTCGACGACCTCGGCCCGGGCCATGGCCGCCGCCACCACCGCCGAGGCCGAGACGTCCTCGGACGTCAGCCGCAGCCGCTGGCGGACCCCGTCGACCTCGGCCACCACGACACCCGGGACATCCAGCGGCGGGCCCGGCTCGGCCAGCGTCACCACCACGGTCCGGGTCGCCCCCGAGGCCCGGACCAGGGCGGCGAGGTCGCCGTCGTGGACGACCCGGCCGTGGTCGATCACGACCACCCGTCGGCACAGCCGCTCGACGTCGACCAGGTCGTGGGTCGTCAGCAGCACGGTCACGCCCCGCTCGGCGTTGAGGTGGGCGAGGAACCGGCGGACCCGGTCCTTGGCCACCACGTCGAGGCCGATGGTCGGCTCGTCGAGGTAGACCAGCTCGGGCCCGTGGAGCAGGGCGGCGGCCAGGTCGCCCCGCATCCGCTGGCCGAGCGAGAGCTGGCGGACCGGCGTGGCCAGGATGTCGCCCAGGTCGAGCAGCTCGTCGAGCTCGGCCCGGCGGGCCCGGTAGTCGGCGGCCGGGACGGCGTAGATGTGGCGCAGCAGCTCGAAGCTGTCGACCAGCGGCAGGTCGGGCCACAGCTGCGAGCGCTGGCCGAAGACCACGCCCACCCGCCGGGCCAGCTCGATCCGGTGGCGGTTGGGGTCGAGCCCGTCGACCCGGACGGTGCCCCCGCTGGGCACGAGGATGCCGGTCAGCATCTTCACCGTCGTCGACTTCCCGGCGCCGTTGGGCCCGAGGTAGCCGACCATCTCGCCCCGCCGGACGGTCAGGTCGATGCCGTCGACGGCCCGCACGTCGCGCCGCTGGCGCCGCAGCCGGCCCCGACGGATCCGCTGGGAGAAGACCTTCTCCGCCCCCGCCAGCTCGATCAGCACCTCGTCGCTCACGCGCCCGTGCTCCGGTAGGCCCGCAGTCCGGTCCGCCAGACGGCCAGGGCGACGGCCAGCGCCACCGCGCCGACGAGCGGCCCGGCCCACGCCAGCGCGGGCGAGCCGCCGAGGGGGTCGGCCCGGCCGACCAGCCCGAGCGTCGGGTAGTAGGCGGCGAAGGCGAGGGGGATGACGAAGCGGGCCACCTCCCGCAGCGCCTGGCCGTAGATCCCCAGCGGGTAGCTCGACATGTCGCGGCCGCCGTAGGTGAAGGCGGCCGACACCTCGCGCGAGTCGACCAGCCAGAAGCAGATCGAGATCGAGGCGATCCACACCGCGGCGTAGATGGCGGTCGCCCCGACGAGGGCCACGAGCACCCGCAGGGCCACGGCGGCGGGCGACGGCGCCAGGTCGGCCAGGGACAGGCCGATGGCCAGGGCGACCAGGCCCTGGGCGACCTTGCCCAGGCTGCGGAGGTCGACGTCGCCGGCCAGGATCTGCGGCAGCACCCGGCGGGGTCGCAGGAGCAGGACGTCGAGGGTGCCGGTGCGGATCATCAGGCCCAGCTCGTCGAGCTGACCGACGAGGAGGTCGGTGAGGTAGAAGCCGGTCGAGGCCAGGCCGTAGAGCAGCACCACCTCCTCCGCGGTCCAGCCCGACAGCTCGTCGACGTTGGTGAAGACGGCGGCCACGCCCACCAGGCTCAGGCCCGTCAGCAGCAGGCTGGAGACGACGCCGAGGGCGAACGACGCCGGGTACTCCATCGCCGAGCGCACCTCGGCCCCGACCAGCCGGGCGTAGACGCGGCCCGGCCCCAGCCGCCGGTCGGCCGTCGCCTCAGCCACCCTGGACCACCACCTTGCGGGTGGCCCGGGCCTGCACGACCCGGCCCGCCCCGATCAGCGCCACCGCCCACGCCGCCTGGAGCCCGAGCGAGCCGGGCAGCGAGGGCCGGGCCGTCCCCGTCCACACGTCGGAGACGAGCTGGATGGTCGAGGCGAACGGGAGGGCCCGCAACGGCACCTCGACGGCGTCGGGCAGCAGCGGCAGGGGGATGGTCATGCCGGCGCCGACGATCCACACCGTCATCAGCATCCGCACCGCACCCTTGGCGTCGAGCAGCCAGAAGCCGGAGCAGTAGGCCAGGAAGCGGATGCCGAAGCTCACGGCCACGGCCAGCACGAGGGCGGCGACCACGGCGGGCACGTCGCGCCCGGCGGGCAGGCGGGCCCCGAAGAGGACGACCCCGATCGTCACCGGGGGGAGGAAGCGGACCAGCACCTCGTAGGCGGCCCGGCCCCCGTCGACCGCCGCCCACCAGGCCTGGAGGTCGACCGGGCGGAAGAGGTCGACCACGACGTCGCCGCTGCGGATCCGCTCCATCAGCTCGGGGTGGCGGACGAAGACGTCGACCACGGCGATCATCCCCTGCCCCAGCCAGACCTGGGTGACGAGGCCGGCCTCGTCGAGCCCGCCGATGGCGCTCCCCCGCTCGCGGGACACGGCGACGACCACGGCGGTGAGGACGATCCCGAAGAAGGTGTTGGTGAACAGGGCCGCGCCGGTGGCGCCCCGGTAGGTCGCGAACCGCCGGAACGACCGCCGCGCCACCTCCACGTAGACGCGCACGACGCCGGACGGTACCGCCCCACCCCCGCCAGGTCTGAGCGATTCGCCCTGCCAGGCAGGGTGGATCGCTCGAACCTCGGCCGCCGATGACTGAGTGAGGACTCACTCACTCGGTCCGATAGCGTGCCGGCCGTGCCCCCCGCCCCCGCCACCCGCACCCGGGCCCCGGCCATGTCGGTCGAGGACCGGCGCTCGGCCATCGTCGCCGCCGCCGTCCCCCTCTTCCTCGACGGCGGGCTGGCCGTCACCACCCGCGAGGTGGCCCGGGCCGCCGGCATCGCCGAGGGCACCCTCTTCCGGGCCTTCGCCGACAAGGAGGACCTGATCGAGGCGGTGGTCACCGCCACCCTCGACCCGGCCCCCCTGGAGGACGCCCTGGCCGCCATCGACGTCGGCCTCGCCCTGGAGGAGCGGCTGGCCGCCGCCGTCGACGTCCTGCGCGAGCGGGTCACGACGTACCACCGGGTCGTCGCCCTGATCGGGGCCGTGCCCGCCGGGCGGCTCAAGCCCGGCAGCGCCCCCGACCGGCTCCCCCGTCTGGAGGCCCTCCTCGAACCGGCGGCCGACCTCCTGCGGGTCACCCCCACCGAGGCCGCCCACCTGCTGCGGGGGATGGTCGTGGCCAACGTCCACCCCTCCTTCCACCCCGGCCCGCCCCGCTCGTCGGCCGAGATCGTCGACCTCTTCCTCCACGGGGTACGGAGCCGAGCCGCCAGGCGAGGCGACCCAGAAGCACAGTGCTTTGCTCTCCGAGGCCCTGCCGAGGAGATGGCCGGCAGCGACCCGGCCCGATCGGCGTCAACCGGGTACCAGGCCTGATGCTGACCCACCTGATCCGCACCCACCTCCGGCCCTACAAGCGGCAGCTGCTGCTGGTGCTGGCCCTCCAGGTCGTCCAGACGGCGGCCACCCTCGTCCTCCCCACGCTCAACGCCGACATCATCGACAAGGGCGTGGTGCCCGGCGACGACGGCTACGTCCGCCGGCTCGGCGCCGTCATGCTCGCCGTCGCCATCGTCCAGGTCGTGTTCAACGTGGCCGCCATCCGGGTCGGCGCCCGGGTCGCCACCGCCTTCGGGCGCGACGTCCGCCGCAGCATCTTCCACTCGGTCACCGGCTTCTCGGCCCGCGAGGTGGGCGAGCTCGGCGCCCCGTCGCTGATCACCCGGATCACCAACGACGTCCAGCAGGTGCAGATCCTCGTCGTCATGTCGCTGACGCTGCTCGCCGCCGCCCCGATCACGATCGTCGTGGGCACGGTGATGGCGCTGCGCGAGGACGGCCCGCTCTCGCTGCTCCTGGTCGTCAGCATCCCCGCCCTCGTGCTGGCCGTCGGCACCGTCGTGTGGCGGATGATCCCGCAGTTCCAGGCCATCCAGGAGAAGATCGACCGGGTCAACGAGGTGCTGCGCGAGCAGATCATCGGCATCCGGGTGGTGCGGGCCTTCGGGCGCGAGCCGCACGAGGCGCAGCGCTTCAAGCAGGCCAACGACGAGCTGACGCTGCGGTCGCTCAACGCCGGCCGGCTGACCGCCTTCATGTTCCCGATCGTCTTCACCGTGCTCAACACGTCGAGCGTGGCCGCGGTGTGGTTCGGCGCCGGGCGGATCGACAGCGGCGAGATGGAGATCGGTGCCCTGATCGCCTTCCTCACCTACCTGATCCAGATCCTGATGGCGGTGATGATGGGGACCTTCGTCGCCGTCATGACGCCCCGGGCCCAGGTCTGCGCCGAGCGCATCGAGGAGGTCCTGCGCACCGAGTCGACCGTCGTCGACGCCCCCGACGCCGTCACCGTCCTCCCCGACCGCCCCGTCCTCGATCTCACCGACGTCGGCTTCCACTACCCGGGGGCCGAGGCGCCCGTGCTCGGCGGGGTGACCCTCACCGTGGCCCCGGGCACGACGACGGCGGTGATCGGCAGCACCGGGTCGGGCAAGACCACGCTGCTCAACCTGATCCCCCGGCTCTTCGACGCCACCGAGGGGACGATCACCCTCGGCGGCATCCCCCTGCGCCAGATCGACACCGAGGTGCTCTGGAGCCGCATCGGCCTCGTGCCCCAGAAGCCGTACCTGTTCTCGGGCACGGTCGGCTCCAACATCCGCCTCGGTGCCCCCGACGCCACCGACGAGGAGGTGTGGGCGGCCTTGCGCGTCGCCCAGGCCGAGGACTTCGTCCGGGCCATGCCCGACGGGCTCGACGCCCGCATCGAGCAGGGCGGCACCAACGTCTCGGGGGGCCAGCGCCAGCGCCTCCAGATCGCCCGGGCCGTCGTGCGGAGGCCGGCGATCTACCTGTTCGACGACTCCTTCTCGGCCCTCGACCTGGCCACCGACGCCCGGCTCCGGGCCGCCCTGGAGCCGGTCCTGGCCGACGCCGCCCTCGTCGTGGTGGCCCAGCGGGTGTCGACCATCGTCGACGCCGACCAGATCCTCGTCCTCGAGGACGGGCGCCCGGTCGGCCTCGGCCGCCACGCCGAGCTGGTCCGCACCTGCCCCACCTACGCCGAGATCGTCGCCTCGCAGCGCGCCGAGGAGGCCGCGTGACCCCGCTTCTGTCAACCCCCATGTCCCTCAGCGGTGCACGCGGGTGGACAGAACGATGAGCACCCTCGACAAGACGCCGGAGTCGTCGGACGGGCCGGGGCCGGCGGCGGGCGACGTCGAGCAGCCGGTCGCCCCGACCCAGCCCTACCGGCCGCCCCACAACGAGGTGCGGGGCGCCGGCCCGGCCCGCATGGGCGCCATCGGCATGCCGGTCGACAAGAGCGAGGACTTCGGCGGCACCCTCCAGCGGCTGGCCCACCGCCTGCGGGGCGAGCGGCGCGTCGCCGTCGCCGTCGTCGTCCTCTCGTTGGCCGCCGTCGCCCTCCAGGCCGTCGGCCCCCGGATCCTCGGCCGGGCCACCAACATCGTCGTCGACGGCCTCCTCTCCGGCGACGGCACCGACGTCCCCGCCCTGCGGGGCACGCTGCTGCTGGCCCTCGGGCTGTACCTGTCCTCGGCGGTGATGACCTACTTCCAGGGCTACCTGCTGGCCGGCATCGTCCAGCGGTCGATGGCCCGGTTGCGCGACGAGGTCGAGGCCAAGATCAACCGCCTCCCCCTCAGCCACCTCGACAGCCAGCCCCGGGGCGACGTCCTCAGCCGGGTCACCAACGACATCGACAACCTGGCCCAGGGCCTCCAGCAGACGTTGAGCCAGATCCTCAACTCGACGCTGCTGATCGTCGGGGTCGTGATCATGATGTTCACCATCTCGCCGCTGCTGGCCCTGGTGGCGCTGATCACCATCCCGACGGCGCTGCGGATGCTGAAGGCGATCACCAACCGCTCGAAGAAGCGCTTCATCGCCCAGTGGGCCCACACCGGGGCCCTCAACGGCCAGGTCGAGGAGGCCTTCACCGGCCACACCCTGATGAAGGTCTACGGCCAGCGGGCCCGGGCCGAGGAGCGCTTCGACGCCGAGAACCAGGCGCTGTTCGAGGCGGCCGACGAGGCCCAGTTCCTGTCGGGCACGGTCCAGCCCGGGATGATGTTCCTCGGCAACCTCAACTACGTGGTGATCGCCGTGCTCGGCGGCCTCCAGGTGTCGTCGGGGCGGATGTCGATCGGCGACATCCAGGCCTTCATCACCTACTCGCGCCAGTTCACCCAGCCGCTCACCCAGCTGGCGTCGATGGTCAGCGTCTTCCAGTCGAGCGTCGCCTCGGCGGAACGGGTCTTCGCCCTCCTCGACTGGCCCGACCAGACGCCCGACCCCGACGACGCCCCCCGGCCGACGCTGGTCCGGGGCCGGGTCGAGTTCGACCACGTCGACTTCTCGTACCGGCCCGACCGGCCGCTGATCCAGGACCTGTCGCTGGTGGCCGAGCCGGGCCAGACCATCGCCATCGTCGGCCCGACCGGCGCCGGCAAGACCACGCTGGTCAACCTGATCATGCGGTTCTACGAGCTCGACGGCGGCCAGATCCGGCTCGACGGCCAGGACATCGCCGGGATGCGCCGGGCCGACCTGCGCGCCCAGATCGGGATGGTCCTCCAGGACACCTGGCTGTTCGAGGGGACGATCCGGGAGAACATCATGTTCGGCGACCTCGACGCCACCGAGGAGCAGATGCTGGCCGCCGCCCGGGCCACCTACGTCGACCGCTTCGTCCACTCGATGCCCGACGGCTACGACACCGTGCTCGACGACGAGGGGACGTCGGTCAGCGCCGGCGAGAAGCAGCTCCTCACCATCGCCCGGGCCTTCCTGGCCGACCCCGCCATCCTCATCCTCGACGAGGCGACCAGCTCGGTCGACACCCGCACCGAGGTGCTGATCCAGGAGGCGATGACGGCGCTGCGGTCGAACCGCACCAGCTTCGTGATCGCCCACCGGCTGTCGACGATCCGCGACGCCGACATCATCCTGGTCATGCGTGACGGTCGGATCGTCGAGCAGGGCGACCACGACACCCTCCTCGCCGCCGGCGGCGCCTACGCCGACCTCTACAACGCCCAGTTCGCCGGCCACACCACCTGACCCCCGCCATCATGGGACGGAAACCCCCCGCCCGTGACGGGGTTCCGTCCAAAGCCGCGTAGGTTCGGGCGGTGACGGTGATGGAGGTGCCGCAGGGGGCGTTCGCCCTGGAGCGACCGGACGGCGGGGGGCGGTCGCCGCTGCGGGCGTGGGACGCGGCCGACGAGCTGGCGCTCCGCCACCTCGACGCCGTGGGGGCGAGCGGCACGACCGTGCTCGTCGGTGACGCCTGGGGGGCGCTGGCCTGCGCCCTGGCCCCGGCGGGGCCGACGGTGGTCCTCGACTCCCACGTGGGCCGGCGGGCGGTCGCGACCAACCTCGACAAGAACGGGTTCTTGTCGGCTCAGGTCGCGCTGGTCGACCCGCTGGGGCCGCTGCCCGACCGGGTCGACGTCGCCGTGGTCAAGGTGCCCAAGGCCACCGCCCTCCTCGAGCACGTCCTGCACCGCCTGGCCCCGTCGCTCCACGAGGGCTCGATCGTGGTGGGCGCCGGGATGACCCGCCACGTCCACACCTCGACCATCGCCCTGTTCGAGCGGCTGGTCGGCCCGACGACCACCTCCCGGGCCGAGCGGAAGGCCCGCCTCCTCCACGCCACCGTCGACCCCGGCCGCGCCCACCGGCCGAGCCCCTGGCCCCGCACGGTCGAGGTCCTGCCGCCGGGCGGCGGGCCCCTGGCGCTCGTCGCCCACGCCGGGGTGTTCTCGGCCACCCGCCTCGACCCGGGCACGGCCCTGCTCCTCGCCCACCTGCCCGAGCCCGGCGCCCACGACCGGGCCGTCGACCTCGGCTGCGGCACCGGCGTGGTCGGCACCGTCCTGGCCCGGCGCGACCCCGACCTCCACGTCACCTTCGTCGACGACTCCTCGCTCGCCGTCGCCTCGGCCCGGGCCACCTGGGCCGGCGACCAGGGCGATCGGGACGCCGCCTTCGTCGTCGGCGACGCCCTCCTCGACCCGGTCCCGCTCGCCGCCGACCTCGTCGTCGTCAACCCGCCGTTCCACCGCGACCACAGCGTCGGCGACCAGACCGCCTGGCGGATGTTCGTCGAGGCCCGCCAGGTCCTCCCGCCCGGCGGCACCCTGCTCGTCGTGGGCAACCGCCACCTCGCCCACCACGCCAAGCTGGCCCGGCTGTTCGGCACCGCCCACGTCCGCGTCGTCGCCTCCGACCCGGGCTACGTGGTGGTGGGGGCGACGATCGGTCAGGGTCGCCGGGCATGACCTACTGCCTCGCCCTCCGCCTCGACGCCGGCCTCGTCCTCCTGAGCGACTCGCTCACCCACGAGGGCCTCGACGTCGTCGGCACCTACCGGAAGACCCACGTCCGCCGGCCGGCCGAGGACCGCACGTTCGTCCTCCTCTCGGCGGGCAACCTGGCGACGACCCAGCAGCTGCTCGACCTCGTCGACCGAGACCTGGCCCCAGGCGGCCGCCCCGACGGCTCGACGCTGGCCACCGTCGACCACCTCTTCGAGGCGGCGCTGCTGATCGGCGCCATCAGCCGGCGGATCACCGACGACCACCGCCACGGCCGGTCGGCCACGGGCGTCGACGGGACGGCGGCGTTCATCCTCGGGGGCCAGGTGGGCGACGAGCCGCCGGGGATCATCGAGATCCGCCCCGACGGGTCCTACACCCACCCCTCCGACGCCCACCCCTTCCTCCAGGTGGGCGACGGCGCCTACGGCAAGCCGACCCTCGACCTCGGGGTCCACGCCGGCACCGGGCTCGGCCTGGCCGCCAAGGTGGGCCTGGCCTCGATGCTCGCCTCCGACGAGGCCCACCTCTCGGTCGGGCCCCCGTTCGACCTGACCGTGTACCGGGCCGAGGACCGCCGCCTCGTGGAGCACCGCATCGAGGGCGTGAGCGCCTACCTCGACGACCTCCGCACGACGTGGGCCGACGGCATGCGCGGCGTGGTCGCCACGCTCCCCGACCTCCCCCTCCCGCTCGACGGCTGAGGCCGGCGGCCGCTCAGACCTCGCCGGGGTCGTCGCCCTCGACGAGGAGGCCACCGCCGTCGGGGTCCTGGCCGGGGGCCACGTCGGTGGGGCCGACGTCGCCGACGATGGTCTCGTCCTCGACGCCGACGCCGGTGCCCCGCATCCGGTCGATCAGCGTCCGGTCCTCGTCGTCCTCGGCGGGTGGTGTCACATCGCTCATGGGTCCGTCACTCACCCCCGCCAGCCCGCTGACGCAGGTGCGCCGCCCGCTACGGTGCCGCCCCGCATGGGCGCCCTCCCCCACCAGATCGACCCCGTGGTCCCCACCGAGGTGGCCGCCGCCCTCGCCGCCGTCGGCCGCACCGAGGACCTGCGCTTCTCGCCCGACGGGCGGCGACTGGCCATCGCCGGCTTCGCCCACCGGACGGTGGTGCTCGTCGACCTCGTGGTCGGGGAGGGCCCGTCGGTCGTGATCACCGGGGCGGTCGTCGCCACCACCGACCTGCGCCAGCCCCACGGGCTCGACTGGCTCGACCCGGCCACGCTGGTCGTCGGCGACCGGGCCGGCGGCCTGGCCCTGCTGGACGCACCCCCGGCCGGTCGCGGCGTGCGAGCCCTCGACGTCGCCACCCGGCCGGTGGCCACCGCACCCGGCCTGCTCCAGGGCCCCGGTTCGGTCGCCGTGGCCGGGCGGGGCGAGGTCCTCGTCGCCGGCAACTGGGCCGACGTCGTCACCCGTCACCACCTCGCCCCCGGCGACCCCACGACCGTCGTCGCCGAGGAGGTCTGGCTCCGCCACGGCCTCGACCTGCCCGACGGCGTCGCCGTCAGCCCCGACGGCCGCTGGGTGGCGGTCAGCAACCACAACGAGCAGGTGGTGCTGGTCCACGACGGGGCCGAGGACGCGGACCCCGACGAGCACCGGCCGGCCGGTGTCCTGCGGGGCGCCCGCTACCCGCACGGGCTGCGGTTCACCGGCGACGGCCGCCTGCTGGTGGCCGACGCCGGGTCCCCCGTCGTGCTCGCCTACCGGCCGGGCCCCGACGGCTGGCGCACCGCCGCCTACCCGGACGCCGCCATCCGGGTCCTCGCCGACGAGACCTTCGCGGCCGGCCACCGGCGCCCCGACGAGGGCGGGCCCAAGGGCATCGACGTCGACCCCTCGGGGTGCGTGCTGGCCGTCACCACCGAGCACCGCACCCTCGGCTTCGTCGACCTCGGCGCCGCCCTGACCGCCCCGGCCCCGCCCGACCCGGCGGCGCTCGCCGCCTACGAGCGTGACGTCCTCGCCCGCCACGTCGCCGCCCGGGCCGAGGGCCACCGGCGGGCCCACGAGGCGCTGGCCGCCGAGGTCCGCGAGCACGACGCCCGGGCCCTGGCGGCGCGCACCGAGGAGCACCTGGCCGCGGTCGAGGCGGCCGCCGCCGCGGCCCGGGCCGACGCCGAGGACGCCCGGCGCCGGGCCGAGGCGGCCGAGCACCGCGCCACCGACGCCGAGGAGCACCTGGCCGCCATCCGGGCCACCCGGCTCTGGCGGCTGGCCGACCGGCCCCGGCGCCTCTACGCCCGACTCCGCCGCCCGTGAGGGCCCGGCGCTCGAGCGTGTCCTGCGATCGCCTCAAGGTGCCAGGCACCTTGAGGCGATCCGGCACCTAGAGCGAGAGGCCGGGGACGGCGCCGGTGTCGAGCGGGCTGGGGCCGTCGGTGACCAGGCGGTGCCAGCCGGCGGCGGCCACCATGGCGGCGTTGTCGGTGCACATGGCGGGCGACGGCAGCGACACCCGCAGCCCGGCGGCCTCGCCCCGGCGCACGGCCTCGGCCCGGAGCAGCGAGTTGGCGGCCACGCCCCCGCCCAGGCAGAGGCCCCGGGCCCCCGTCTGCTCGGCGGCCCGCAGCGCCTTGGCCACCAGCACGTCGACCACTGCGGCCTGGAAGGAGGCGGCGACGTCGGCGGTGGCGACGTCGGGGTGGCGGCGGACGTGGTTGATCACCGCCGTCTTGAGCCCCGAGAACGACAGGTCGAGGCCCTCGTCGAGCAGGGCCCGGGGGAAGGCGATGGCCTCGGGGTCGCCCTCGGTGGCGATCTTGTCGATGGCCGGGCCGCCCGGGTAGCCGAGGCCGAGGTAGCGGGCGACCTTGTCGAAGGCCTCCCCGGCGGCGTCGTCGAGGGTGCCGCCCAGGACCTCGTAGGAGCCGGGGGCGTCCATGGCGATCACGAGGGTGTGGCCCCCCGAGACGAGGAGGACGACCACGGGCAGGTCGAGCTCGGGGTCGTCGAGCAGGGCGGCGTGGAGGTGGGCCTCCAGGTGGTTGACGGCCACGAACGGGACGTCCCACACCAGCGCCAGGGCCTTGGCCGTGGCCACCCCGACCAGCAGGGCGCCGACCAGCCCGGGCCCGTAGGTGGCGGCCACCGCCCCGACCTCGCGGTCGGCCAGCCCGGCCTCGACCAGCGACTCGGCGATCACCGGGGTGAGCAGCTCGACGTGGGCCCGGCTGGCCACCTCGGGCACGACCCCGCCGTAGCGGGCGTGCAAGTCGACCTGGCTCGACACGACCGACGACCGCACCCGGCGCCCGCCGACGACCACCGCCGCCGCCGTCTCGTCGCACGACGTCTCTATGCCGAGGACCGGCAGGGCGTCGAGGTCGACCGCCTCGGGCGTCCAGGTGCTCACGACGAGGGCTCCGACCACACGCCCTGGAGCACGCTCGGCGTGGGCAGCGTCGCCTCGATCCGGGCCAGCCGCCCGGCGAAGTCGTCGGTGCCGACGTCGATGGCCCACATGATCACGGCATCCTCCCGGTTGTCGACGTAGTACGCCTTGCGCACCCCGGCGGGGGCGAAGCCGAAGCGGCTGTAGAGGCGCTGGGCGCCCTGGTTCGAGGCCCGCACCTCGAGCGTCACCCGGTCGGCCCCGAGGGCGACGGCGTCACGCATCAGCACGAGGAGCAGCCGGGTGGCCAGGCCCCGGTGCTGGTGGGCCGGCGCCACCGCCACGGTGGTGACGTGGGCGTCACCGGCGATGACCATCAGCCCGGCGTACCCGACCACCTGGGTGCCCTGGCGGGCGACGAGGTAGCTCCGGCCCTCGGTGGTCGACAGCTCGCCCAGGTAGAGGCCGAGCGACCACGGCCGGGGGTAGACCTGGTGGTCGATCCGCAGCACCTGGCGCAGGTGGCGGCGGCGCATCGGCGTGACGACCACCGGAGCGGTGGCGGCCAGGGTCTCGGGGGCGGCGGCCATCAGCCCGGCCCCGACCGCGGCCCGGGGACGCCGGCACGGGTGGCCCAGCTGATCTCGGCGTCGGGCTTGCGCAGGTAGGTGGGCGTGACGTCCCACGGCTGCACCCACTCCTCGCGCAGGGCGAGGTGGTGGGCCAGCAGGACGAGGTCCCGCGCCGAGGGGGCCGTCAGCCCGTGGGTGACGACCTCGGCCCGCACCAGCGAGCGGAAGGTGTCCTGGTACCGCACGGCGCCGTCGCCCACGACCAGCAGGTCGCCGCGGTGGGTCTGGAGCTCGGCCCGCAGGCCGTCGGGCGTGGTCACCCGGGGCTCGGTGATCCGCTGCACGCCCCCGGGCACCGATCGGTACAGCGCCGAGAACAGCTCGCCCCGGCGGGCGTCGATGACCGCGGCGATCAGCCGGTCGGTGAAGCGGGCCGGGAACGCCAGCAGGTCGAGGCTGGAGATGGGGATCACCGGCACCCGCAGCGCCTGGGCCACCGCCTTGGCCGTGGCCACGCCCACCCGCAGCCCGGTGAAGAGGCCGGGCCCGATGTCGACGGCGACGGCCCCGACGTCGGACAGCTCGATCCGAGCCTGGCGGCAGACGAACTCGATCGCCGGGGTCAGCGACTCGGCGTGGCGCCGGCTGCGCGACGAGTGCGCCGAGGCGAGCACGCCCTCGTGGCCGCCCACGGCGCAGCCCACCTGGGCGGTCGAGGACTCGATGCCGAGGATCAGCACGACGGGACCCCGATCACGTCTGGACCTCCCACGGCGCCAGGGTGGCCCGCAGCCCGTCGGCCCGTGCCTTCCAGCGGTCGCCGACCGGGCGCAGCTGCCAGGTGCGGACGTCGGCCGAGGCCGGGTCGTCGTCGAGCGGGGCGAAGCCGATGCGGATCTCCAGGAAGTCGGCCGGCAGCACCGGCACCACGGCGTCGCCCCACTCGATCACCACGACGGCGCCGTCGTCGACCATCTCGGCCAGCCCGACGTCGAGCGCCTCGTGGAGGTGCTCGAGCCGGTAGACGTCGAGGTGGTGGATCCGGAGCCGGCCCTCGTAGGTCTGGGCGATGGTGAAGGTGGGGCTGGTGATCCGCTCGGTCACGCCGAGGGCCGCGCCCAGGCCCTGGGTGAAGGCGGTCTTGCCGGCGCCCATCTCCCCCGACAGGAGCACGACGTCACCGGGCCGCACGAGGTCGGCGAGGGCCGCAGCGAGGGCGCGGGTGTCGGGGGCGGAGGTGGTGCGAGCCAGCACGGTCCGGGCGGGGGTGGGCGGTGGGGCGGAGGCGTCGGTGAGCGTACCGCCGGACCCCGGTCGAGACGGTCCTGGACAGGATGTGACCCCGTCGTGACGATCACCTGACGGATCGCCGGGAGGGCGCCGGGGGCAGGCGTCGAACCTGGCCCCCATGACCCCCCGAGCCCATCATCGACGTCTGCTGGCGGCCCTGGCCGCCCTCGTGCTCTCCCTGGTCGCCGTGCTGGCCGGCGCCCCCTCGCCGGCCGCCGCCTACGCCCCCGCCGGCCAGGCGACCATCCACCCCGGTGTCCAGATGTTCACCGACGGCGCCCAGTGCACGGCCAACTTCGTCTTCACCGACGGGTCGAACCTCTACATCGGCTACGCCGCCCACTGCGCCGGGCTGGGCGAGGCCACCGACACCAACGGCTGCCAGGCCGGCACCCTCCCCGTCGGCACGCCGGTCGAGATCGACGGCGCCTCGCGGCCCGGCACCCTGGCCTACAGCTCCTGGGCGACGATGCAGGCGGTCGGCGAGACCGATGCCGACGCCTGCGCCTACAACGACCTCGCCCTGGTCCGGATCGACCCCGCCGACCACGACAAGGTCAACCCGTCGATCCCCCACTGGGGTGGCCCGACCGGCCTGAACACGACCGGCGTCTCGGCCCTGAGCCGGGTCTACAGCTACGGCAACTCGTCGCTGCGCCAGGGCATCGCCCTCCTCAGCCCCAAGACGGGCGTGAGCCTCGGCACCACCGGCGGCGGCTGGACCCACCCGCTCTACACGGTCACCCCAGGCATCCCCGGCGACTCGGGCAGCGCCTTCCTCGACGCCCAGGGCCGGGCCCTCGGCGTCCTGAGCACGCTGTCGATCGCCCCCACCCCGTTGAGCAACAACGTCTCGGACCTCAACAAGGGCCTCGAGTACATGCGCAGCCACGGCGGCCCCAACGCCACCCTCGTCCTCGGCGACCTCCCCTTCAACGGCAACCAGCTCCCCCTCGGCCTCGGCCTCTAGCCCGAACTCGGTGGGATCGGTGACACCCGGTTGTCACCGATCCCACCGAGTTCGCCGTGCGGGGGGAGGGAGCGGACGGCGCGCTCGACGGCGGCGACGGCCAGCAGGCGGACGTGGTCGAGCGGGGCGTCGACCGCGCCGGTGGCCAGGGCGACGAGGGCGTCGCCGTCGACCCGGGTGTGGGCCGGGACGATCGCCCGGCCCAGGCCGTCGTGCCCGCCCTGGGCCGCCACCAGGCAGCCGCCCTTGTCGAGCCGGGCGTTGGTGGCGATCACCCCGATCGTCGTGTTGCCCATCGGGGCCGGGGGCGCAGTCGGCAGGGCCGCCTCGACCCCGTCGAGCCCGCGGCCGTCGGCGTCGATCGACCCGTAGGCGTTGACCGCGACCAGGGCGCTGACCACCAGGTCGCCGGTGCGGACGGTGGCGCCGCCGAGCCCGCCGGGGGCGACGTGGTCGGGCCCCCGCCACTTGCCCGTCGTGGCCCCGGTGCCCGCCCCGACGGCCCCGTGAGCGACCGGCCCCGGCGTCGCCGCGTCGCAGGCCGCCCGCCCCTCGCCCGGCCCGGGCCGGACCGCCGGGGACCCGACGGCGAGGTCGAACAGGGCCAGCGTGGGCACGATCGGCACCGGGCCGGCCGGCGTGGCGAAGCCCCGACCCCGCTCCTCCAGCCAGGCCATCACCCCGTCGGCGGCGGCCAGCCCGAAGGCCGACCCGCCGGTGAGGACGACGGCGTCGATCCGGTCGACCAGGCGGTCGGGCACCAGCAGGTCGAGCTCGCGGCTGGCCGGCGCCCCGCCCCGCACCTCGGCCGACGCCGTGGTCCCCTCGGGCACGAGCACGACCGTGCACCCGGTCCGGGCCACCGCATCGGTCCAGTGCCCGACCTCGATGCCCGGGACGTCGGTGATCACCCGCCGCTCACGGGCCGGGCTGGGCCAGGGGGACGTCGTCGGGGCACTTGCCGGCGGCGACGGCCTCCAGGGCGGCGTCGTAGGCGGGGGCCAGCGTCGCCCAGTCGAAGCGGTCCATGGTGGCGGCCAGCCCGTCGACCGCGGCCTGCGCCGCCGGCAGGTCCTCCAGCACCGCCCGCAGCCGCCGCACCATGTCGCCGTAGGCGTCGTAGAGGACGGCCTCGTGGAAGCGGTCGGGGACGATCTCGGGGTACGACAGCGACCGGGGCAGCAGCGGCACCGCCCCGGCGGCCATGGCCTCGACCATGGCGACGCCGAAGAACTCGTGGACGGCGGTCGACACCACCACCGCCGAGCGGCCCAGCAGGTCGACGTAGCCGTCGCGGGGCAGGTGGCCGGCGTGCACCAGCTTCGACCCGAACCGCTCCTCGGCCTCGATGAACTCCCGGGGATCGGCCCGGGCGTTGGCGCCGGCCAGGGCGACCCGGAAGGCCAGGCCCTCGTGGTCGAGCCGGCGCAGGGCCCGGAAGAACAGCTCGGGCGCCTTGTCGTGGTCCCAGCGGTGGCTCCACAGCACGATGGGGGCGCCGTCGTCGGCGGCCCGGTGCCCGGCCACCAGGCGGACGTCGACCCCGACGGGCAGGAGCGACGTCCGGGCCCGCACGCTGTCGAGGAGGTGGTCGTGGCGCTGGTCGGGCGGGCGCTCGAGCAGCTCGGGCAGGGCGCCGAACAGGGCGTCGCGGTGGAACGCCGAGTTCACGAAGACGTGATCGGCGGCCAGCATCGACGTCCAGTTCCGGTAGGCCATGTCGTCGTCGAGCGGCTCACCGGTCAGGGCGGCGCGGGCCGGCTGGGTCTCGTGCAGGTAGAGGGCGACCGGCGTCGATCCCATCCACGCCCGGGCGTGGCCGCAGAAGGCGGGCACGTCGAGCATCGAGCTGGCCAGCACCACATCGGGGGGCCCGTGATCGGCCACCACCTCGGCGGCCCGCTCGGCCAGCGTGACGGCGCCGCCCCGCAGCCGCCAGCGCCAGTAGGCCCCGTCGTGGGCGACGACGTGCACGTCGTGGGCGCTGCGCCCGGCGAAGCCCTCGGCCCACGCCTGGTGCGAACCGGTGAGCCAGGGCTCGACCAGCAGGACCCGCACGACCGGTGTCCTACGACCCGGTGGCGGCGAGCACGCCGCTCGCCCCCTCGGTCCGCTCGGCCAGGTCCCGGATCAGCCGGGCGATGTCGTCGGGGCGCTCCTGCATGAGCTGGTGCCCGGCCTGGGGGAGGACGGTCAGCTCGGCGTCGGGCAGGTTGTCGACCATCTGGCGGGCGAACAGCGGCGGGGTGAGGACGTCACGGCTGCCGACCACGACGAAGGCGGGGACGTGGACCTCGCCCAGCCGGTCGGTGGTGTCGTGGTCGTGGAGGATCCCGGCGAGCAGCCGCTGGATCGCCTCCTCGTCGGTGGCCTCGATCGAGGCTCGGACCTGCTCGATGGCCGCCGCCGACGGGTCCTTGCCGAAGACGGTGCGGATCAGGAACAGCGAGAGGTCGTTGCCCGAGAACCGGAAGCTCCGGACCGACTTGCCGGCGTCGAGCCGGTCGATGATCAGGGCGCCGAGGGCGGTGGCCCGGGGCACGAGGAGGGGGACGACGGGCCGGGCCGCGGCGGTGGCGACCAGGCCGAGCCCGCTGACCCGCTCGCGCAGGACGTCGGGGTGGTCGACGGCGAAGTTGAGCGCCGCCATCCCGCCCATCGAGTGGCCGACGACCAGGGCGTCGCGCAGGTCGAGCCGGGTGAGGACGGTGGCGACGTCGCGCCCGAGGGTGTCGAAGGAGTAGCCGTCGTCGCCGGCGACCGAGCGGCCGTGGCCCCGCTGGTCGAGCGCCAGGACGCGGAGGTCGCCGGCCAGCTCGTGGAGCTGGGGTGACCACAGCTCGGCGTTGAGGGTGATGCCGTGGATCAGCAGGACGGGCCGGCCCTCGCCCCGCTCCAGCAGGTGGAGCGAGCCGCCGTCGTGGGCGGGCACGGTCAGGTGGCGGACGTCGGCGGGCGGGACGAGCAGGTCGTCGTCGGTGCGCCGGCGGTTCCGCACCCTCCGGGCCAGGGCCTTCTCACTGGCGAACCCGGCACCGGCCAGGGCACCGGCGCGCAGCAGCGTGCGGGTCAGGGGACGCATCCCGCCATCGTCGCACGATTCGCCCGCCCGTCACCGCCCCCCGGCTCAGGCCGCGGTCGGGGATGCGCCGGGGACAGGCGGCGCATCCCCGACGACCGGGGGCCGGACCGGCCCGGCGGGCGTGATCCGGTCGATGTCCATGGTGACGAGGGTGTCGCACCAGCAGCGGAGGGTGGCCCGGTGGCCGGTCGGCGTCGGGGCCAGGGTGAGGAGGCGACGGGCGGTGAGGAGGACGCGGGCGGAGCAGGTGGGGCACCAGGGGTCGAACACGGCGGTCTCCTCGGGGTGGGCGGGACCACCCGAGCATGAGCCATGGACACGGCCCGCTCACGAGCCATATCCTCCCGATTGGTACACGATCACGTGGGCCAATCGAAGGCAATCCCCGGACACCGAGAGACCGATGCGCACGACCCCGCCCCCGATCGACCTCCCGGGCCTGCTGGCCGGGTGGTCGGAGCGCGGCAGCGGTTCGCTCCCCCGCCGGCTGGCCCAGGCCCTCCGCACCCTGCTCGACGCCGGGCTGCTCGCCCCCGGCACCCGCCTGCCCCCCGAGCGGGCCCTGGCCCAGATGCTCTCGGTCAGCCGGGGCACGGTGACCGCCGCCCTCGACGAGCTGCGGGCCGAGGGCCGGATCGAGTCCCGCACCGGTCGCGGCTCGGAGGTGGCCGGGGGCGGCCCCCGCCCCGAGGTCCCGCACCGGATCAGCGCCCACTTCCTCGACTCGGCGGCGGCGATCAACCTCTCGACCGGCAACCCGCCCGACGCCACCCACCTGCCGATGTTCAGCCTCACCCCCGACGACCTCACCGTCGAGGGCGGCGGCCACGGCCTCTCCCCCCAGGGCCTCCCGTCGCTGATGGTGGCCCTGGCCGAGGAGGCGGCCCGCTCGGGCATCCTGGCCAGCCCCGACCAGGTCCACGTCACCAACGGCTCGCACCACGCCCTGGCCCTGGTGGCCGAGGCGCTCGTCTCCCCCGGCGACGCCATCGTCGTCGAGGACCCGTCGTACCCCGGCACCTTCGACGTGATCGACCACCTGGGCGCCCGGGCCGTCGGCATCCCCCGTCCGCCCGACGGCGTCGACCCCCACCAGCTCGACGCCGTCCTCGCCGAGCACCGCCCCACGCTCGTCTACCTCCAGGGCGGGATCCACAACCCGCTGGGCCGGGCCCCGGCCAAGGGCCGCTGGCGGGCGCTGGCCGCCGTGCTCGACGACCACGCCGCCACCGTGGTCGAGGACCGGGCCCTGGTCCCGATGACCGAGCCCGAGGACCGGCCCGAGCCGCTGGCCGCCCTGTGCCGCACGGCCACGGTGGTCACCCTCGGGTCGCTCGGCAAGGTGGCCTGGGGCGGCCTGCGGATCGGCTGGCTGATCGGCCCGCACCCGCTGGTGGAGCGGACGGTCCGGCTCCGCACCGTGACCGACCTCGGCACCTCGGCCCCGAGCCAGATCATCACCCGCCGGCTGCTCCCCGCCATCGACGACCTGGCCGCCGGGCGTCGGGCCACCCTGCGCGAGGCCCGGGACCGGGCGATCGACCGGCTGGCCGAGGAGGCGCCCGACTGGGAGGTCGGCCGGCCCCGGGGCGGCTCGGCGCTGTGGGTGACGCTGCCCGTGCCCGACGCCGCGCCGCTGGTCCAGGCGGCCCGGCGCCACGGCGTGCTGGTCGCCCCCGGCGCGGTGGCCCGGCCCGGCGGCGGGCCCGACCCCCACCTCCGCATCTGCGTCGACCGCCCCCACCCGATCGTCGACGAGGGCCTGAGCCGGCTCCTGCGGGCGTGGCGCGAGGCCAACGCCCCCGCCGTCCCCGTCCTGGGCTAGCGCCCGCCGGTCAGCACGACGGCGCCGCCGTGTCGGGGGCGATGGTGACGTAGAGCCGCTCGGCCTCGATCTCGGGGTTGGGCGGCACCGGGGCGACGAGCAGGGTGCGCTCCCCCGCCACCGCCGGCTCGGGCGGGTGGTCGGCGGCGATCCGGATCACGGCGTCGCAGCGCCGGCCGGCGCCCACGTGGTCGGGCCCGGCGCTGCGGCCGTCGTAGCCGGCGAGGACGGGGCGACCGCCGGCCCGGTGCACCCGGTAGGCGATCGCCGGGCCCATCTGGACCCCGGCCCCGCCCCCGCCCTCGATCATCACCGCCTGCCCGTCGACCCCCTCGGCCACGACGGCGTCGGCCACCTCGTCGCCCAGCGGGTAGAGCATCGCCTCCCGGTCGTGGACCGGGGTGCTGAGGGCGACGGCGGCGGCGACGGCCACGGCCAGCCCGGCGCCGGCGGGGCGGACCCACGCCGGGACGGTGCGCGCCGCCCCCGCCCGCGCCCCGATGCGGAGCCCGACGGCCAGCAGCACCAGCCAGGCGAGCATGCCGTAGGCGACGACCCACCAGCCGGTGTAGAGGACGCTGAAGATGCGGTGGTCGGACGGAGTGGACCGGAGGGTCACCAGGGCGCCGGCCAGGGCGACGAGCACGAGGGCGGCGGCCACGGCCAGGTCCGACCGGCGCCGCCCGGCGACCACCACGACGGCGCCGAGGGCCAGCACGACCAGCAGCGTGGTGGCCGTGGCGAGCGACCAGCCCTCGCCCGGGAGGTGCTCGTAGAAGCCCCAGCTGTCGGGCATGTCCCGGAGGAAGACGGGGATGACGCCCACCGACCGGGCGATCACCCGGGCCGAGAACCACCACCCGGCGGCGCCGTCGCTCGTGGACCGCGACAGCAGGGTGATGTTGCCCGGGTCGCCCCGCAGCTGCTGCGCCAGCGGCAGGGCCCAGAGCACGCCGGCGACGGCGACGGCCAGCCCCAGCCGCCGCACCTCGACCCGGGTGTCGAGGACGGGGGCGTCGTCGTCCTCCCCGCCCCGCCGGCGGCGCCAGAGGGCGAGCGCCAGCGGCCCGTAGCCGGCGGCGACGGACACGACGAGCATCCCGAGGGCGGCGACGACGTAGGTGATGTGGGCCTGGGCGACGAACGACGCCACCAGCACGGTGAGGGGCAGCCAACCCCGCTCCCCGCTCCCGAGCGACCAGCCGAGGAAGAGCAGCAGCACCATCGGGACCAGGGCCACCGACGGGTTCCAGACCTCGGCCAGGTTGACGGTGCCGACGGCCCGGAGCACCAGCACCAGGCCGACCGTGGTCGACGCCATCAGCGGGAGCCCGCCCCGACGGCCGGCGAGGTGCACGATCAGCGCCAGCCCGAGGGCCGACAGGACGCCGGCGAGCACCGGCGTCAGCCACATCGGCCCGAACCGGGCGGTCAGGGCGAAGGGCCAGTAGGCGGCGGGACCCATCGAGCGGGTGTCGGCTCCAGTGGCGAAGGAGGCGATGCTCAGCTGGCCGAGGGCCGGGGTGTCGCCGCTGAGGACGTCGTGGGCCCGCAGCAGGATGATCCCGTCGTCCGCGATCGGCGCCCAGTCCCGACGCAGCATCTGCACGACCGCGACGACGGCCGGCAGCACGGCCACCGTGGTGCACACCCATCCCCACCGCCCCACCCGGCGCCCGCCAGGGGGGACGGAGATCGCCGTCCTCGCCACTGCGGACCTCCCTCGCCAGGACCGTACCCCACGGGCGGCAGACGAGGCGCTCAGCAGGACGGCTCGCCCTCGTCGGGGCCGAGGAGCACGGTGACGAAGCGGTCGTCGACGGCGTCGCCGGGGGGCACCGTCACGGTGACGAGGGCCTCCTCGCCGGGCCCGGGCGCCACCGGCCCCGTCGGGTCGCCGACCAGCCGGATCACCCCGCCGTCGCAGCGGGCCCCGGTCGGCTCGTACCAGCGGCCCATGTTGCGCCCGTCGGTGCCGGCGACGACGGGCTCGGCCCCGGCCCGCCGCACCCGGTAGCCGAGCCCGGCCCCCATCTGGACGGCGAGGAGCCCGTCGACCTGGACCAGGTAGTGCCGGCCGGGCTCGACCCGGGCGGCCACGACGTCGCCCATCCGGCCGGCGGGCTCGAAGACGTGGGCCTCGCGGTCGTGGCTCGGGGTCAGGGCGGCGACGGTCACGGCGGCCACCGCCACCACGGCGAGCGCCCCGTGGGCCAGCGCCGGGGGCAGCGCCACGGGGGCGTCGCCCCGCCGGGCCCGGACGACCCGGACCACGCCGAGCACCAGCACCAGCCAGGCCAGGTAGCCGAGCGAGACCATCCACCAGGTGGTGTAGACGAGGCTCAACCCGCGCACGTCGGTGGGCGTGCTGCGGGCCACGAAGGCGGCCGCCGCGGCGAGGGCGAGGACGAGCCCGGCGGGGACGCCGACGTCGCGCCGCCGGTGGCGGATCGCCCAGCCCACGAGGGCGGCCAGCCCGGCCAGGACCAGGAGGGCGGTGATCCCGGGCACCGAGGCCACGGCATCGGGGAGCCGGTCGAAGATCGACTCCCGTCCCGGCGCCCGGGTGAAGGCGGGCACCACGCCGATCGCCCACCCGAGGACCCGGCCGGCCAGGCCCCAGCCGTGGGTCTCGGAGTCGGCCGCCCGGAACAGGAGGGTGATGTTGCCGGTGTCGCCGGCGATCTGCTGGCCCAGCGGCAGCGCCCAGGCCAGCCCCCCGACCCCGGCGGCGACCGCCAGCGGCCACCACGACGGCGCCGCCCGAGGCTCCGAGCGCCGGCGCACCCGGGCCACGGCGTCGGGGCCGTAGGCCACGCCCACCGCCACGACCAGGGCCGAGACCCCGGCGAGCAGGTAGGTGAGGTGGGCCTGGCCGACGACCGAGGCCACCACCACGGCCACCGGGAGCAGCCTCCGCTCGCCGACGGCCACCGACCAGCACAGGAAGAACAGCAGCACCATCGGGGCCAGCCCGATCGACGGGTTCCAGACCTCGGCCAGGTTGACCGGGTCGAAGGCCCGGGCGCAGAACACGAAGCCCACCGCCGTGGCCGCCATCAGCGGGAGCCCGCCCCGGCGGTGGGCGAGGCGGACCGAGGCGACGATCGCCGCCGAGGCCCAGCCGGCGGCCGCCACCGCGCTCAGCCACATCGGCCCGACCCGGGAGGTCAGGGCGAAGAGCCAGTACGGCAGCGGGCCGGGGCTGCGGGCCGACGCCCCCGCCCCGAAGGTCACCGTGCTCATCTGGCCCAGCACCGGGGTGCGCGCCGAGAGCACGTCGTGGGCCCGGGTAGCGATCACGGCGTCGTCGCTCAGCGGCACCCACCCGTCGCCGATGGCCCGGGCCGCGGCGATCGCCGCCGGCAGCGCCGCCACCAGCGGGAGGACGATCCCCCACCAGCCCCCCGACGCGACGAACCGGCCGCCGGGATCGGCGGCCGGTTCGTGGTCGGTGCTGGTCACGGTCGCGCGCCCTCCTCGCGGGACCGGGACGGGCTACTTGAGCTCGACGGTGGCACCCTCGGCCTCGAGGGCCTCCTTGGCCTTCTGGGCGTCCTCCTTGGAGGCCTTCTCGAGGACGGGCTTCGGAGCGTTGTCCACGAGGTCCTTGGCCTCCTTGAGGCCGAGGCCGCTGAGGGCCCGGACGGCCTTGATGACCTTGACCTTCTGGTCACCGGCCGAGGCCAGGATGACGTCGAACTCGTCCTGCTCCTCCTCGGCGGCGGCGGCATCGCCACCACCGGCGGCGGGACCGGCGGCCGCCACGGCGACCGGGGCGGCCGCAGTGACGTCGAAGCGCTCCTCGAACGCCTTCTTCAGCTCCGACAGCTCCAGCACGGTCATGCCCGCGATGGCGTCGAGGATCTCGTCGGTGGAAAGGGTGGCCATGTTCAGCTCTCCTCGGTAGCGGCCGACTCGGCCGGGGTCTCGGTGGCCTCGTCGGCCGGGGTCTCGGGGGCGTCGGCCGCAGCCGACTCGTCGGCCGGGGCCGACTCGGTGGCGGCATCGGCCGCCGGGGCGTCGGCGGGGGCGCCGGGGGCACCACCCGCCTCGATCAGGGCGTTCAGGGCGTAGCCGAACGACCGGGGCACGGCATCGAGCAGGCTGGCGAACTGCTGCGCCGGGGCGGCGAACAGGCCGGCGATCTCGGCCAGCAGCTGCTCGCGGCTGGGGAGGTCGGCGAGGGCCTTGACGTCGTCGGCACCGAGCACCGAGGTGCCCAGCAGGCCGCCCTTGACGACCAGCGCCGGGTTGCCCCGGGCGTAGTCGCGCAGCGCCTTGGCCACACCGGCGACGTCGCCCTCCACGAAGGCGATGGCCGTCGGCCCGACGAGCAGGTCGTCGATGTCGAGGCCACGCTCGCGGGCGGCGATCCGCACCAGCGTGTTCTTGTAGATCTTGTAGGTGCCGCCCGACGCCCGCAGGGCGGAGCGGAGCTCGGCCATGGCGGGGACGTCGAGACCGCGGTACTCGGTGAGCACGGCGGCTTCGGCGGCATCCAGTCGCTCACCGACCTCGGTGACGACGGCGGCCTTGTCGGCTCGGGGCTCTCCCATGGCTCTCCTCTCTCGATCGTGGTGCGCTGGTTCGCGCGCAGACGAGAGAGAGGGAACGTGGTCCCCGCCTCGACTGGCGACCCTCGGGCCCTTCGTCGCCCGGGGGCGAACCAGCTGTCTCCGGCGAGCAGAGCTCGGATGTGAACCGTGCAACCGTACCGGCTGGGCCCGACCGGGCCAAACCGACTGTTCTGTCCACCCGCATGCACCGTGGAGGTACATGGGGATGGACAGAACGGCTCAGACCTCTTCGACGGCCTTGATGCGGTTGGGGTCGATCTTGATGCCGGGACCCATGGTCGAGCTGAGGCCGACCTTGCGCAGGTAGCGGCCCTTGGCCGAGGCCGGCTTGGCCCGGTGCAGCTCGTCGATGACGGCCCGCAGGTTGGTGGCCAGGTCGCCGGCGGCGAAGCTGGCCTTGCCCACCGGGACGTGGACGTTGCCGTAGCGGTCGGTGCGGTACTCGACCTTGCCGCCCTTGAAGTCGGCCACGGCCTTGCCCACGTCGGTGGTGACGGTGCCGGTCTTCGGGTTGGGCATCAGGCCCCGGGGGCCGAGCACGCGGCCCAGGCGACCCACCGTCGGCATCATGTCCGGGGTGGCGATGGCCAGGTCGAAGTCGAGCATCCCGCCCTCGACCTCGGCGGCCAGGTCGTCGCTGCCGACGATGTCGGCGCCGGCGGCCCGGGCCTCCTCGGCGGCGTCACCGGCGGCGAAGACGGCGATGCGCACGTCCTTGCCGGTGCCGGCCGGGAGGGCGACGGTGCCGCGCACCATCTGGTCGGCCTTGCGGGGGTCGACGCCGAGGCGGACGATCAGCTCGACGGTCTCGTCGAAGCCGGCGGTCGCCAGCGTCTTGACCAGGTCGACGGCCTCGTCGGCGGTGTGCAGGTGGTCGCGGTCGTAGCGCTTCGTCGCGTCGGTGTAGCGCTTGCCCTTCGCCATGGTGGCTCCCTCGTCTGTTCGGCCCCGGGGCGAGGTCCTCCCCGGTGGCAGGTTGTCGACCCTGCGACGGTGCCGCAGGTGGTGGCCCGGAGGCCGGAGTTCAGACGACCTCGAGGCCCATCGAGCGGGCCGTGCCCTCGACCTGCTTGATCGCCGCGTCGATGTCGTGGGCGTTCAGGTCGGGCATCTTGGTCTCGGCGATCGAGCGGATCTGGTCGGAGGTGACCGAGCCCGCCCCCTCCTTGCCGGGGTTCTGCGAGCCCTTCTGGATGCCGGCGGCCTCGCGGAGGAGGACCGGCGTCGGCGGGGTCTTGGTGATGAAGGTGAAGGTGCGGTCCTCGAAGACCGTGATCTCGACGGGGATGATGGTGCCCCGCTGCGACTCGGTCTGGGCGTTGTACGCCTTGCAGAAGTCCATGATGGCCACGCCGTGGGGGCCGAGGGCGGTGCCCACGGGGGGCGCCGGGTTGGCCTGGCCGGCGGGGATCTGGATCTTGACGACGGCCAGGACCTTCTTCTTGGCCACGACGGGCACTTCCTTCTTCGTTCAGCAGCCTCGCGACGGCGCGAGGGGGACGGGACAGCGTACGGGGGAGGGAGGACGGAGCGCCAGACGGCGCCCCGCACCTAGAACTTGGCGACCTGCGAGAAGTCCAGCTCGACCGGGGTCTCGCGGCCGAAGATGTCGACGAGGACCTTGACCTTGAGCTGGTCCTCGTTGATCTCGACGATCTCGCCCGAGAAGTTGGCGAACGGGCCTTCCTTGACCCGCACGGTCTCGCCCAGCTCGTGCTCGAGGCGGGCCCGGCCCTTCTTGGTCTGGACCTCGACGTCCTCGTCCTTGACGGCGAGGAAGGTCTCGACGTCCCGGCGGGGCAGCGGCGACGGCTTGTTGCCAGCCCCGACGAAGCCGGTGACACCGGGGGTGTTGCGGATCACGTACCAGGAGTCGTCGTCGAGGAAGCAGCGCACCAGCAGGTAGCCGGGGAACATCTTCTTCTGGACGACCTGCTTCTTCCCGCCCCGGATCTCGACGACGTCCTCCATGGGGATGACGACCTCGTGGATCCGCCCCTCCATGTTCATCGAGGAGGTGCGGGCCTCCAGGTTCTGCTTGACCTTCTTCTCGTAGCCCGACTGGGTGTGGACGACGAACCAGCGGCCGGGACGGTCGTAGGGGCTCTCGACCGGGGTGGCGGCCTCCTCGACGAGGTCCTCGGCGTCGACGACCTCGGCCGCGATGACCTCGCCGGTCTCGGGGTCGACGGTGGTCGGGGCCTCGGCGGCGGAGCCCTCGTCGACGTCGGAGTCGGCGTCGGCCACCGCGTCGGTGGCCTCGATGGACTCCTCGTCCTCGGTGGTGGTGGGGGGATCGGGTTCCAGGAAGGTCATGCGTCGTTCTTCGTTGGGGTCACGCGTCGTAGATCCAGAGGACGGCCTTGGCCAGCCCGAAGTCGACACCGGCGATCAGGGCGGTCAGCACCACGACGGTGATGAACACGATGATCGAGTAGTTGGTGGTCTCGGCGCGCGTCGGCCAGTTGACCTTGCGCATCTCGGCCCGGACCTCACGGAGGAACTGGCGCGGCTTGGTGCGCTGCTCCTTCGGGCGGGGGGCGGAGGGGGCGCGGCGCTCGGCCTTCGGCTGACCCTCGGAGTCGAGCGTCCCCTGCTTCTGGAGCAGGCGCTTCTGTTCACGGTTCATCGCCATCGGTGGTACCTGACGAACGGGGATGGATGGAGCAGGGCAGGAGGGAGTCGAACCCCCAACCGCCGGTTTTGGAGACCGGTGCTCTGCCAGTTGAGCTACTGCCCTCGGCGTTCCGGCTCGCGGGAGCAGGGACCGGTCGAGACTAGCAACCGGTCCGGCGAAGTCCCACTCGCCCCCGGCCGGGCCTCAGCCGGCGAGGGGGAGCCGGCGCGATCGGGTGCGGGTGACGAGGACGACGGCCCCGGCGGCCCCGGCGGCGGCGGTGGCGGCGGCCAGCCCGCCGATGTAGGCCGCCCGGCGGCCCGTCAGCAGCGAGCGGATGGCGTGGCGCTCGCCCGCCTCCTCGATGTGGGCCAGCACCTCGGTGACCAGGCCCGGAGCGGGCACCAGCACGTCCTCGCGCAGCGAACGGAGAGCCCGCAGGACCCGCCGGTGCTGGACGAGGTCGGCCTGGCAGCGCAGGCAGCCCTGGACGTGGCGCCGGGCGGCGCGGTCGAGGGCGCCGGGGTCGCCCCCGGAGGCGGCCAGCTGGTCGCCCAGGTCGAGACAGCTCGTGCTCATGACGGGTCCTCCCCCTCGTCGCCCGCACCCCCGCCCTCGCGGGCCGGGAACAGGTGGTCCTTGAGCTTGCGGCGGGCCCGGTGCAGGCGCACCTTGGCCGCCGACTCGGAGATCCCCAGCTCGGCGGCGATGGCCTCGTGGGACAGGTCGTAGACGTCGCGCAGCACCACGACGGCCCGCAGCTTGGGCGGCAGCAGGTCGAGGGCGGCGACGACCCGGCCCCGCAGGTCGGCGGCGTCGGCCTGGGCGACCGGGTCGAGGTCGGGCCGGGTGTCGATGACCGTCAGGTCGTCGACCAGCTCGTCGTGGCGGTGCTTGCGCCGCTTGCCGACGTAGGTGGACGCGCAGTTCGCCGTGATCCGGTACATCCACGTGGTGAAGCGGGCCTCGCCCCGGAACCGGCCGATCGACCGGTAGGCGCGGAGGTAGGCCTCCTGGACGACGTCACGGGCGTCGTCGTCGCTGCCCGTCAGCCGCCGGGCCAGCGTGTAGGTCTCGGCGTGGGTGGCGGTCACGAGCTCCTCGAAGGCCTTGTCGTCGCCGGCCTGGGCCCGGGCCACGAGGGCGGCCATCGCCTCCGGGTCGGAGCGAGGGTCGCGGTCGGGGCCGAGCCGGGGGACGGCGGCGGCGGACAGCATCGAGGGTTCAGACCCGGCCGAGGAGGGGCTCGTTACCCCTCCTCGATCCGGGTCCGACACGATGGGACTACCTCGTCTCCTTGTGGACGGTGTGCGACCGCTCCCACTGGCAGTACTTCTTCATCTCGATCCGCTCACGATCGTTGATCTTGTTCTTCGTCGTGATGTAGTTGCGGCGCTTGCACGACGTGCACTCGAGGGTGACGGCGATGCGCTTGTCGTTCCGGGCCATTGGCTTCTCTTCTCGGCTTCTACTTGAGGATCTTGGTGACGCGGCCGGCGCCGACGGTGCGGCCACCCTCGCGGATGGCGAAGCGCAGGCCCTCGTCCATGGCGATGGGAGCGATCAGCTCCACGGTCATCGACGTGTTGTCGCCCGGCATGGCCATCTC
>DASTYI010000141.1:0-60340 GCA_035765045.1 Iamia sp.
TGGCGGCCAGGTCGACGACGGCGGGGACGCCGGTGAAGTCCTGCATCAGCACCCGGGCGGGGGAGAACGACACCTCGGCGTCGCTGTCCTGGCCGGGCTGCCAGTCGGCCAGGCCCCGGACGTCGTCGGCGGTGACCTTGACGCCGTCCTCGGTGCGCAGGAGGTTCTCCAGCAGGACCTTGAGGCCGTAGGGGAGCCGACCGACGTCGTCGGTGGCGGCGTCGAGGGCGAAGATGTCGACGCTCTGGTCTCCGACGGAGAGGGAGCGTCGTGCTCCGAAGCTGTCGCTGGCCATGGGGTGGATCCCTTCGCTCGTTCCGGCTCGTCCGGGTTCCGAACCTACTCTCCGCCCGGAGCGGCTCGACCCGACCTGGACCATACAAGTTGCAGACAGGTCGCACCAACCCGCGGCCGGGGCGGCGGGCTGGACACCTGTCTGGGAAGATGGCGGGCGTGACGACCATCGAGGATCCGACCCCCGCGGCGACGGCCGCCACCGACGACGGCGCGGCCGTGGCCGAGGCCCTCGGCTACCGCCCCTTCGACGCCGACAACCACTACTACGAGGCCCTCGACGCCTTCAGCCGCCATCTCGACCCGGCCCTCGCCACCCGGGTCTTCCAGTGGGCGCAGATCGACGGTCGCACCTACCCGGTGCTGGGCGGGAAGGTCTTCCGGGGCGTCCGCAACGCCACCTTCGACCCGGTGGCCAAGCCCGGTGTCCTGGCCGACTACTTCCGGGGCAACCCCCACGGCGACGACCCGCTGACCCTGCTCCGCCAGCACGAGCCGATCCGCCCGACCTACCGCGACCGCGACGCCCGCATCGACCAGCTCGACGCCCACGGGCTCGACGCCGCCTGGCTCTTCCCGACCCTCGGGATGATCTACGAGGAGCCGCTCAGGCACGACGTCGACGCCGTCTGCGCCTTGTTCAGCGCGTTCAACCGCTGGGTCGACGAGGACTGGGGCTTCGCCTACCGCGACCGCCTCTTCGCCGCCCCCTACATCACCCTGGTCGACGTCGACTGGGCGGTGGCCGAGCTGGAGCGGGCCCTCGACCGCGGCGCCCGCACCGTGGTGATGCGCCCCGCCGCCCCCCTCACCCGGCTCGGCCCGGTCTCGCCCGCCGACCGCCGCAACGACCCCTTCTGGGCCCGGGTGGACGAGGCCGGCATCACCGTCGTCGTCCACGCCGGCGACTCGGGCTACACCGCCCACGGCTACGCCGGCGACGGCTTCAGCACCGACTTCGGGCAGATGACCACGCCGATCCGGATGCTCCAGCTCGAGCGCCCGATCGAGGACTTCCTCGCCTCGCTGATCTGCGAGAACCTCTTCCACCGCTTCCCGAACCTGCGGATCGCCTCGGTCGAGAACGGCTCGGGCTTCCTGCCCGGCCTCTTCGCCCGGCTCCGCATCACCGGGCGGAAGATCGCCGGGTGGTGGCCCGAGGACCCGGTCGAGACCTTCCGCCGCCACATCTGGATCAACCCCTTCTGGGAGGACCGGGTCGACGACGTCATCGAGCTGATGGGCGCCGACCGGGTGCTGTTCGGGAGCGACTGGCCCCACATCGAGGCCCTGCCCCGCCCGCTCGACTACGTCCGCGACGTCGCCCACCTCGACGACGACGCCCGGAGGATGGTCCTCCGGACGAACGTCGCCGAGCTCAACGAGCTGCGCCCCGCCTAGGACGTGTCCGGTGACCGCCTCAAGGTGCCTGGCACCTTGAGGCGATGCCCCTGGGTCAGAGGCCGAGGACGGTGTCCCAGCGGGGGAGGGTGGCGGCGTCGCAGTAGGCCTCGTCGAAGGCGCGGCGGGCGTTGGCCGACAGCTCGGCCCGCCAGGCGTGGTCGTCGCGCAGCCGGCGCACGGCGGCGGCCAGCCCCTCGGCGTCGCCGTTGCGGATGCTCACCCCGCAGCCGAACCGGGTGATCGCCTCGTCGACGTTCGAGCCCTCGGGCCCGACGTAGAGCACCGGCAGCCCGGAGGCCAGGTTGGCGTGGAGCTTCGACGGGCTCATCAGCCCGAGGGCGTCGTCGCCGAGGAGGATCAGGGCGGCGCCGGCGCCGGCCATCACCTCGCGGGTGCGCTCCTTGGGGACGTAGTCACGCTGGACGATGCGGTCGGCGGCGCCCTCGGTGGCGGCCAGCCCGGCCAGCTGCTCCCAGCGGGCGCCGCCGCCCTGGAAGAGCCAGCGGACGTCCTCGTCGGCCGGGATGAGGCCGGCGGCGGTGACCGGCGTGCCGGCCCGGTGGCCGTAGCCGAGGTTGCCGAGGTAGACGACGACGAAGCGGCCGGCCAGCTCGGCGTCGCCGTCGTCGGGCCAGCGCCCGTCGGCGGCCCGGGGCGGGGCGGCGGGGAACTCGGCGCGAGCCTCCCAGTTGGGGATCACGGTCGCCGGCGGTCGCCCGGGCCCGGCGCCGTAGCCGTCGAGCAGCAGCTCGCGCATGGGCTCGTCCAGCGCCACCACGTGGTCGAGCCGCCGGAACACGGCCCGGTTGACGGCCCGGAGGACCTTCGACACCGGCCCGCCCCGGCGGAGGCTGGCGATCGGCCGCAGGGCCTGCCGGGCGGTCGTCGCCACCCGGACCCGGAGCGTGGGCCGCTCGACGTGGACGACCGGGCCGCCCCCGGTGCGCGACCCCAGCCGCTCGATCACGTCGGGGTAGCAGTCCATCGACCACAGGACGACCCGGGTGCGCCGGTGCAGCAGCTTGTGGGCCATGGCGCTGACGACGACGAAGGGCGGCGTGGTGAGCGAGACGACCACGTCCTGGCGGCGCAGCACCGCCAGCCGGGCGGTGGCGCCGACGAGGAAGGAGGCGTAGTCCGAGAGCCGCTTGGCCACCGAGCCCTTGCCGAGGGCCGGGGTCCACAGGTGGACGACCCGGACGCCGTCGGCCGACGTGGTGTCGCGCCCCGAGCGCTCGCCGACGTAGCCCTCGCCCCCGGTGATCACCGTGACCCGGTGGCCGGCGGCGGCCAGGTGGCCGGCCAGCGAGGCGGTCAGGTGGGCCGTCGGCGCCAGGTCCGGCGGGTAGAACTGGTTGACGAGGGTGATGCGGAGGGGGCGCCGCCGTCGGTCCCGGCTCACCGGCGCTCGGCGGCGGTGACCGCACCGACCATCTCGTCGACGATGGCGTCGAGCGTCCACCCCTGGCGCCAGCCCGGGTAGTGGCCCCGGAACTTGGCCATGTCGGTGTAGTAGCAGATGTGGTCGCCGACCCGGTTCTGCTCGTCGTAGGTGAGCACCGGGCGGGTGCCGCTGCGGGCGGCGATCAGCTCGACGCACTCGAGCAGGCTGGCGGCGTTGGCCTTCCCGCCCCCGAGGTTGTAGGCCTCGCCCGGGCGCGGGTCCTGGGCGAAGGCCCAGAAGGCGGAGACGACGTCGGCCGAGTGGATCTGGTCGCGGACCTGCTTCCCCTTGTAGCCGAAGATCGTGTACGGCCCCTCCCGCACGGCCTGGGTGACCAGGTAGGAGAGGAAGCCGTGGAGCTCGACCCCCGAGTGGTGGGGGCCGGTCAGGCAGCCGCCCCGGAACGCCGCCGTCGGCATCCCGAAGTAGCGGCCGTACTCCTGGGTCAGCACGTCGGCGGCCACCTTCGACACCCCGAACAGCGAGTGGGTGGTGTGGTCGAGCGACATCGTCTCGTCGATGCCCTCGGCGTCGGCCGGGTCGGCGTAGTCGTAGCGGGTCTCCAGCTCGACCAGCGGCAGCCGGTTCGGGGTGTCGCCGTAGACCTTGTTGGTGCTGACGGTGATGAAGACGGCCTCGGGGGAGTGGCGGCGGCTCGCCTCCAGCAGGTTGAGGGTGCCGACGGCGTTGGTGTCGAAGTCGTCGAAGGGGCGGCTGGCGGCCAGGTCGTGGCTGGGCTGGGCGGCGGCGTGGATCACCAGCTCGTAGCGGCCCTTGCGCATCACGTCCTCGACGCCCTCGCGGTCGCGGATGTCGAGGTCGATGTGGGTGTAGCGGGCGCAGGTGGCCTCGAGCCGCTGACGGTTCCACGTCGTGTCGCCGCCGGGGCCGAAGAAGTCGGCGCGGGTGTTGGCGTCGATCCCGTCGACGGCGAAGCCGAGCCCGTCGAAGAACGTGACCGCCTCGGACCCGATCAACCCGGCCGACCCGGTGACGAGCACCTTCACCGGTGGGACGCGGGGGTGTGACGGGCAGCGGGCACGATCTGCGATGCTACCGGCCACCATGCGCCCGGCCCCGTCCCCCTCCGCGGCGGAGGCACGGCTGCGCGTGGCCATGACCCTGGAGCAGTGCTGGCACCGGGTCCCCGGCGGGACGGCGACGTCGATCCTGGCCGTGGCCGGCGCCCTGGCCGCCCGCCCCGAGGTCGAGCTGGTCGGGGTGGCCGCCCGCCACGACGGCCCGCCCCCGGCGCCGTGGGTGCCGCCGGTGCCGGTCCGCCACCTGCCGCTGCCCCGGCCGCTCCTCTACGAGACGTGGCACGCCGTCCGCCGGCCCCGGGTCGAGCGGGCGACGGGGCCGGTCGACCTGGTCCACGCCACCGCCGTCGCCGTCCCCGGCACCCGGGCCCCGCTGGTCGTGACCGTCCACGACCTGGCCTTCCTCGTCGCCCCCGAGCAGGCGACCAAGCACGGCCTCCGCTTCTTCCGCCGGGGCACCGAGCTGGCCCGGCGCCACGCCCGGCTCGTCCTCGTCCCCTCCGAGGCCACGGCGGCCGAGTGCCGCGCCGCCGGCTTCGACCCCGGTCGGATCCGGGTCGTGCCCTGGGGGGTGGACGCCGCCCTCGCGGGCGCCGCCGACGTCGAGCGGGCCCGCGCCGCCCACCGGCTCGACCGGCCCTACGTTCTGTTCGTCGGGACGGTCGAGCCCCGCAAGAACCTGCCCCGCCTGGTGCGGGCCCTGGCCCGGCTCGACCGCGACGACGTCGAGCTGGTCCTCGTCGGCGCCGAGGGCTGGAACGAGGACCTGGGCGCCCTGCTCGCCGCCCTGCCGGGCCGGGCCCGGAGCCTCGGCTTCGTCGACCCCGCCGACCTCGGGCCGCTCTACGCCGGGGCCGCCGTCGTCGCCTACCCGAGCCTGCGCGAGGGCTTCGGCCTCCCGCCGCTGGAGGCGATGGCCCAGGGGGCGACGGTCGTGACGTCGCGGGGCACCGCCACCGAGGAGGTGGTGGGCGACGCCGCCGTGCTGGTCGACCCGACCTCGGTCGAGGACATCGCCGCCGGCCTCGACCGGGCCCTGTCCGACCCCGCCGGCGCCGCCGACCGGGGGGCGCGGGCCCGCGCCCGCGCCGCCCTCTACACGTGGGACCGCACGGCCGACCTCACCCTCTCCGCCTACCACGAGGCCCTCTCGTGAGGCGGCTGGCCGTCGGGGTGAACCTGCTGTGGCTGGTGCCGGGGGTCGTCGGCGGGAGCGAGGAGTACGTCACCCGGATGCTGCGGGGGCTGTCCGACCTCGACCCCGCCGACCTCGACGTCCGGCTCTACGGGCTCGACGAGCTGCCCCGGGCGCACGCCGACCTGGCCGAGCGGTTCCCGCTCCGCACCGTCGCCCTCCGGGGCCGGCTCAAGGGACTGCGGGTGGCGGCCGAGACGACCTGGCTGGCCGGCCGGGTGCGGCGGGACCACCTCGACGTGATCTGGCACCCCGGCGGCGTCGTCCCCCCGTTGACCGGCGGCGCCGCGCCGCTGCTCACCGTCCACGACCTGCGCCCGCTCGACCTCCCCGCCGGCTTCTCCCGCACCAAGGTCGCCTACCTGCGGGCCGTGCTGCCCCGGTCGGTGCGGCGGGCGGCGCTGGTCACCGCCCCGTCCCAGCAGGTGGTCGACCAGATCGTCGCCCGCTTCGCCGTGCCCCCGGACCGGGCCCGGGTGCTGCCCCACGGGATCGGGCCCGAGCTGTTCGCCCCGGTGCCGGCGGCCGAGGTCGACCGGGTGCGCGCCGCCCACCGGCTGGCCGGGCGCTGGCTGCTGTACCCGGTGATCACCCACCCCCACAAGGACCACGCCACGCTCGTGGCCGCCTTCGCCCAGCTGGCGGCCGCCCACCCCGACGTCGACCTCGTGCTCACCGGGGGCGAGGGGCCGGCCGAGGACGAGGTCCGCCGGGCCATCGCCGCCAGCGGGGTCGCCGACCGGATCCGCCGCACCGGCCGGGTGCCCCGGGCCGACGTCGACGCCCTGCTCGCCGGGGCCGCCGCCGTCGCCTTCCCCTCGCGCTACGAAGGCTTCGGCAACGGCGCCCTGGAGGCGCTGGCCCGGGGCGTCCCGGTGGTGGCGTCCGACGTCACGTCGCTCCCCGAGGTGGTGGGCGACGGCGGGCTGCTGGTGCCGCCGGGCGCCGTCGGGGCCTGGGCCGACGCCCTCTCCCGGGTGCTCGACGACGAGGCCCTGGCCCGCCGGCTGGGCGCCGCCGGGCGGGTCCACGCGGCGCGCTTCACCGACCGGGCGGCGGCCGAGGCGCTGGCGGCCGGGCTGCGGGCCGCGGGCGACTCCGATCCGGGGGTCCCGGCCAAGTAGGGTGACCGGCCCATGGGAAAGGCATCCTCAGCCAAGAAGGTGGCACGTGCAGCCCGCGCTGGCGGCACCACCACCGGGCAGCGTCGCAACCTCGGCTTCCCGGCCGCCATCGTCGCCATCGTGGTGCTCGGTGTGGGCCTGATCGCCTTCGCCCGCTCCGACCAGCCGGGGGGCGGCAGCCCGGCCCTCGGCGAGCACTGGCACGCCGCCTACGGGGTCTACGTGTGCGACCGCTGGGTCGCCGACCTCTCCGACCGGGGCCAGGACACTCTCGGCATCCACACCCACGCCGACGGCCTGATCCACATCCACCCCTTCCTCGCCGGTGCCGCCGGCCGGTCGGCCACGCTCGGCAAGTTCTTCGACCAGGTCGGCATGAAGGTCACTGACTCGTCGATCACGCTCCCGCCGGGCGACCAGTTCGGCGAGCGCACCTACAAGAACGGCGAGACCAAGTGCGGTGACGAGGAGGGCCGGGTGATCATGGCCTACTGGGAGGACGCCCAGAACGCCACCGGCAAGCCCGACGACGTCCGCACCTCGAACATCGCCGGCGAGCACTTCGAGCAGGACCTCGGCGCCATCACCATCGCCTTCCTCCCCAAGGGCGAGAACACGATCCCACCGCCGCCGAGCGCCCCCGGCATCCTCCAGGCCGCCACCGCCGACGGCCCGATCGACACTCAGGCCGACGAGGACCTCACCCCCGAGGAGCTCGAGGAGCAGTTCCAGGAGGGCGCCGGCGACTCGGTGCCCGCCGACGACGGGGCCACCACGACGGCCCCGGCCGAGGACGGCGCCACGACGACGGCCCCGGCCGACGACGGTGCCACCACCACCGCCCCGGCCGACGACGGCGCCACCACCACCGCCCCGGGCGGATGAGGGCGGTCGTCCTCGTCGGCGGCTTCGGCACGCGGCTCCGGCCGCTCACGCTCGACCGTCCCAAGCAGATGCTGCCCATCGTCGGGCGGCCGATGATCGAGCCGGTCGTGCGCCACCTCGCCCGCCACGGGATCGACGACGTCGTCCTCTCGATGGGCTACCGCCCCGATGCCTTCACCGCCGAGTACCCCTCGGGTGAGGTCGCCGGGGTGACGCTCCACTTCGCCGTCGAGCCCGAGCCGCTCGACACCGCCGGCGCCATCCGCTTCGCCGCCCGCGACGCCGGCATCGACGAGCGCTTCGTCGTCATGAACGCCGACGTCCTCACCGACATCGACGTCAGCGCCCTGATCGCCTTCCACGAGGAGCGGGGGGCCGAGGCCACCATCGCCCTCCACAAGGTCGAGGACCCCTCCGCCTTCGGCGTGGTGCCCACCGACGCCCGGGGCAAGGTCGAGGCCTTCGTCGAGAAGCCCCCGCGCGACGAGGCCCCGACCGACCTGATCAACGCCGGCATCTACGTGCTCGAGCCCTCGGTGCTCGACCGCATCGCCGATGACCGCAAGGTCTCGATCGAGCGGGAGGTGTTCCCGGCCATGGTCGCCGATGGCACCCTCTACGCCACCCCCGACGACGCCTACTGGATCGACGCCGGCACGCCCGCCCTCTACATCCGGGCCCAGCTCGACCTGCTCGACGGGATCCGGGGCGAGCCGGTCGACGGCATCGACCCGGCTGCCGTGATCGACGCCGGGGCCGAGGTCCAGCGCTCGGTGGTGGGCGCCGGGTGCACCGTCGCCGCCGGTGCCGTCGTGCGCGACTCGGTCCTGCTGCCCGGCGCCACCGTCGGCGAGGGCGCCGTGGTCGAGCGCACGGTGCTGGCCTTCGACGCCACCGTCGAGCGGGGCACGGCCCTGACCGACTGCGTGATCGGCGACGGCGAGACCGTCCCCTCCGGCACCCGCCTCGACGGCGTGCGCCAGCCCGCCCCGGCCTGAGCATCGGGTTGGCGGCGGGGTGGGGGCGCGCTGCTAGGGTCACCTGCTCCGGGGCCGTTAGCTCAGTTGGCTAGAGCACCTGCATGACGCGCAGGGGGTCGGGGGTTCGAATCCCTCACGGCCCACTCCGGAACCCCAATCCGAACCCGCGACCTTGGTCCACCTCCAGCGTGGACGAGGGTCGCAAGAACCAGGTCAGGTGGGCAGAAGGTGGCGGGCCAGCTCTCGCACCACCATCGGGCCGTGCCGGGTCACCTCGACGTAGGTGAACTCGAGCACCGTCCAGCCCTGGGCCGCCAGCAGGCGTCGACGGCGTCGCTCCCATCGGAAGGCGCGCTCGCCCAGGTGATGGCGGAGCGAATCGCACTCCATGGCGACGAGGTGGGCGGGCCAGGCGATGTCGAGCCAGCACTCGTCGGTGCCGTCGGTGACGTGGTGCTGCGTGACCGGGGTGGGGAGGGTGCTGGCCCGGATCAGGCGGAGGGCGCGGCGCTCGAAGCCACTGTCGACCAGGTGGCCCTCCCCTCGCTCGGCGAGCAGTGCCCGCAGGGCGACGGTGCCCGCACGGCCTCGTCTCGCCACCTCGCGGTGTCGGGTGGCGACGCGGGCCAGGATGTCCGGGTCACGGCGCATCGCCTGGTCGAGCGCGACACCGGCCCGGAACTCGTGGACGACCGCCGGAAGATCGACGAGCGTGCGCACGAGGGACGTGCACGGGATCCCCTCGACCTCCTCGATGTCGGGTGCCTTGAGGTCGAGCGTCTCGTGCAGGAGGGCGTGGCGGGGCTGGCGCCGGCGCTTGCCGCCTCTCTCGACGAGCAGCTCGATCGGGGCGCGGTCGAAGCCGTCGACCCCACGGAGGCGAGCGGCGGCTCGGTGCGAGGCCATCGATCCCGGGATGCTCAGCGTGGCGACGGCCAACCGCTGACGCCAGGTCGGCGGGGCGCCCCGGACGACGAACACAGCGGGGGCGGCTCGTTCGATCTGTCGGGCCCGCACCAGGTGGTCGATCTGGCGATCGGTGTGGCCGAGCTCCCGGAGCTGGGCTCGGCTGATGGCCGCGTGTTGACGGGCGGCCAAGTCGTAGAGGTCCACGATCCCCTCGGGGCGCGAGCGCGCCCGGTCGACGGCTGAGGAGGGGAAGGGGCGACACCATGCCCCGCCGGCCCGCCCCCCAACCATCGACGACTTCTTGCGACCCTCATCCACTCAGAAGGTGGATCAGGGTCGCAAGAAGCGGGGGGAGGTCAGCTGCGGGGGACGTCCTTCCAGGCGACGTCCTTGTCGGTGCGGGGCTCGCCGGGGAGGCCGAGGACCCGCTCGCCGATGATGTTGCGCTGGATCTCCGAGGTGCCGCCCTCGATCGAGTTGGCCCGGGCCCGGAGGAACATCTTGCGGCTCGACCCGGGGGGACCGGTGAGGCCGAGGTTCTCCGAGCGCCGCATCGTGTAGTCGTAGTCGACCAGCCCGGCGGGGCCGAGGAGGTCGACGCACAGCTCGTAGACGTCCATGTTGACCTGGGCGAACATCAGCTTGGCGATCGAGCCCTCGGGGCCCGGGTTGCCGAGCTTGCGGTTCTGGCCGGCCCGGATGTTGGTCAGCCGGAGGGCCTCGGCCTTCGACCACAGCTGCATCAGCCGGTCGCGGGCCGCGGGGGAGCGGTCGACGACCTCGTCGGACTGCCAGATGCGCACCGCCTCGGCGATGGCCCCCGAGCCCCGGGCCGGGGTGCCGCCGCCCCCGCCGATGGTGGTGCGCTCGTTGGACAGCGTGGTCATGGCGACCCGCCAGCCCTCGCCCACGTCGCCGATGCGGTCGCTGTCGGGCACCCGCACCTCGGTCATGTAGACCTCGTTGAACTCGGCCTCGCCGGTGATCTGGCGGAGCGGCCGGACCTCGACGCCGGGGGCGTGCATGTCGAGGGCGAAGTAGGTGAGGCCCTTGTGCTTGGGGGCGTCGGGGTCGGTCCGGGCGACCAGCATCCCCCGGTTCGACAGGTGGGCGAGGGTGTTCCACACCTTCTGGCCGGTGATGACCCACTCGTCGCCGTCGCGCACCGCCCGGCAGGCGAGCCCGGCCAGGTCCGAGCCGGCGCCGGGCTCGCTGAAGAGCTGGCACCAGGAGTCCTCGCCGGTGAACAGCGGGCGGAGCAGCCGCTGGCGGAGCTCGTCGGAGCCGTGGGTGACGATCGTCGGACCAGCCATCGTCAGCCCGAAGAAGTGCTCGGTGCTCGGGCCGGGGGCCTTGGCGTCGCGCAGGGCGGCGTCGACGGTGCGCTGGTGGACCGGGGCGACGCCCAGGCCGCCCCAGCCCTCGGGGAAGTGGACCCAGGCCAGGCCGAGGTCGTACTGGAGGCCCCGGAAGGCCAGGGGATCGGTGGTGTCGCCCTCGTCCAGGAGCCGCTCGATGCGCTCCTTCACCAGCTGCGTCGGGTCGTCGCTCATGACCCGAACCTAGGCTGGCCGGCGATGATCGTCGACCGCGCCGTGTACCACGAGGGCAAGCGCACCGACATCGAGGTCGACGAGGACTTCGGGCGCCCGCCGAAGGGGTTCAGCTGGATCGGGCTGCGCGAGCCGACGCCCGAGGAGATCGACCAGGTCGGCAAGCAGTGCGGGCTCCACGAGCTGCTGATGGAGGACGTCCACAAGGCCCACCAGCGGGCGAAGTGGGACTCCTTCGACGAGGCCTCGCTGTTCGTGCTCAAGACCGCCGTCTACGAGCCGCCCGACGCCGTGTGCATCGGCGAGATCCAGGTCGTCGTGGGCGATCGCTTCGTGATGACGGTGCGCCACGGCTCGACCCCGGACCTGCGCCCCGTCCGCCGCCGGCTGGAGCGCAACCCCGACCTGCTCCGCCACGGCCCGATGGCGGTGCTCTACGCCCTGGCCGACGCCGTGGTCGACGCCTACGCCCCGGTGCTGTCGGAGCTGGAGACCGACATCGACGAGGCCGAGGAGGCGGTGTTCAGCAACGTCCGCTCCAACCAGGGGCCCCGGGTGTACCACCTCAAGCGCCAGGTGCTGGAGCTGCGTCGCAACATCGTGCCGGTGGGGGAGATGCTCTCCGACCTGTGCGAGCCCGACGCCCACATCGTGCCCGCGCCGCTCCAGGAGTACTTCCGCGACGTGTGCGACCACGCCCAGCGGGTCACGGGCCGGGTCGAGGTGGCCCGCGAGCTGCTGACCGACGCCCTCAACGCCAACCTGGCCCAGCAGGGCGTCCAGCAGAACGAGGACATGCGCAAGATCTCGGCCTGGGCCGCCGTCATCGCCACGCCCACGCTGCTGGCCGGGATCTGGGGGATGAACTTCCGCCACATGCCCGAGCTCGACTGGCGGCTCGGCTACCCGCTGGCGGTGGGGCTGATGGCGGTGGTGGCCGGGTCGCTGATCGCCTACTTCCGGCGCGCCGGCTGGCTCTGACAGAGGCTGTCTCCTCTCGGGTGGTCCCCAGGTGGGGGCCCCGGGAGCTCTGAGGTTCGGGGGCGACCCTGGTCGACGTCCACCCATCGACCAGGAGCAGCAGACATGTCCGATGAACCCACCCCGCCGATCGCCACCCCGTCCCGCCGCCCGCTGGCCTGGGTCGCCCTCGGCGTCCTGGCCCTCGGCGTGGCCGGTGGGGGCGCCGCCGCCGTGGCCCTGACCGCCGGCGACGAGCCGGACCGGATCGCCGTCACCGCGGCGGCCGCCGAGGACGAGGGCACCGCCCCCGCCGACGACGGCGCCGCCACCACCGACGAGCGCCCGACCGAGGGCGACCGCCCGATGCGGCGCCCCGGCGCCCACGGCACCGTCACGGGGGTCGACGGCTCCACCGTCACCGTCGAGGACGACGAGGGCACGGCCACGACGGTCACCACCGACGACGAGACCTCGGTGCTCGACGTGGCCGAGGGGGCGGTGTCCGACCTGGCCGAGGGCGACTCGGTCGTCGTCATGGCCCCGCCCGCCGACGAGGAGGGCGACGCCGTCACCGCCCGGCGCATCGTCGACCTCGGCACCCTCGACCCCGATGTCCTCCACCCGGGTGCCGGCGACCGCCCCGAGCCGCCCGAGGGGGCGCCGGCCATGGGTCGCTTCGGCCCGACCGTCGGCACCGTCGCCGCCGTCGACGGCGCCACCGTCACCGTCACCACCGAGGACGGTGACGTCGTCGTCACCACCGACGAGGACACCGCGGTCTCGGCCGTGACCGAGATCGCCGTCGCCGACCTGGCCGAGGGCGACACGATCGCCGCCCGGGGCGAGACCGACGGCGAGGGCACCGTCGCCGCCGACGTGATCATCCGCGGCGACCTCGAGGCCGGCCGCTTCGGGCCCGGCTTCGGCGGCCCCGGCCGGGGTGGCCCCGGCTTCGGTGGCGGCGCCGACTGCATCCCCGCCGACGGCTGACCCCCCACCCGAACTCGGTGGGATCCGTGACACCCCGGTGTCACCGATCCCACCGAGCTCGGCGCGTCAGCGGGGGTAGACGTCGAGCTCGGTGGCCTTGACGCTGACCCAGACGGGGTCGCCGGGGACGAGGGCCAGGTCGGCCAGGGCGGCGTGGGTGATGTCGGCGGCGACGGCGACGGGGCCGGCGGTCTGGACCCGGACCCGGTCGGCGGCCGCCTCCACCCCGGTGACCACCGCGGGCCACACGTTGCGGGGGCTGCCGTCGGGGCGGGAGCGGAACAGGGCCACGGCGCTCGGGCGGATGGCGACGTGGACGGCCTGGCCCGGCGCCACGGTGCCGTCGCCGGGCCCGACGGCGAGGACGTGCCCGCCCTCGGCGGTGACCGCCCCGTCGGGGTGCGCCGTCCCGGGCACGAGGGCTAGCCCGACCAGGTCGGCCACCCAGGGCGACAGCGGGCGGCGGGCCACCTCGCCCGGCGGGCCCTCCTGCACGACCCGCCCCTCGTCGACCACGACGAGCCGGTCGGCCAGCGTGAGGGCGTCGACGGCGTCGTGGGTGACGACGACGGCGGGCCCGGCGAAGGCCGTGAGGTGGGCCCGCAGCACCCGGCGGACGTCGGCCCGGGTGGCGGCGTCGAGAGCGGAGAGCGGCTCGTCGAGCAGCAGCAGGGCGGGGTCGGGGGCGAGGGCCCGGGCCAGGGCGACCCGCTGGGCCTGGCCGCCCGACAGCGACGGGGTGCGGGTGCCGGCGTGGTCGGCCAGGCCGACCCGGTCGAGCCAGTCGAGGGCGGTGGCGTGGGCCGGGCCCCGGGCGACGCCGCGGGCCCGCAGCCCGAAGGCGACGTCGTCACGGGCGGTGAGGTGGGGGAACAGCCGCAGGTCCTGGAACACCATCCCGATCGGCCGGCGCTCGGGGGGGACGAAGCGCCGCTCGCCCGGGGCGTCGAGCACCACGTCGTCGAGCACGACCCGCCCGGCGCCGAGCGGGCGCAGCCCGGCCAGGGCCCGCAGCAGCGTCGTCTTGCCGGCCCCGTTGGGCCCCAGCAGCCCGACGACCTCACCGGGCGCCACGGCGAGGGCGACGTCGAGGTCGAGCGCCCCCAGCGCCACCCCGACCTCGGCCCGCAGGCCGGACCCGCTCACAGGGCCGACGTCCACCGGCCCCGCAGGGCCACGAGCACGACGAGCGACACCGCCACCAGCACCAGGCTGAGGGCCACGGCCGCCCCCGGGTCGCGGTTGAGGGCCTGGTAGACGGCCAACGGCATCGTCTGGGTGCGGCCCTGGAGGCTGCCGTTGAAGGTGATGGTGGCGCCGAACTCGCCCAGCGCCCGGGCCCACGCCAGCACCGCCCCGGCCAGCACCGAGGGGGCGATGCGGGGGAGCGTCACCCGTCGCAGCACGGTCCAGCGCCCCGCCCCGAGCGTCGTGGCCGCCTCCTCCAGCCCCCGGTCGCCGGCCTCCAGCGCCCCCTGGACGGTGATCACGAGGAAGGGCAGGGCCACGAAGCTCTGGGCCAGGACGACACCGGGGGTGGAGAACGCCAGGCGGACGTCGAGGGCGTCCTCCAGCCACGACCCGACGGGGGAGCGGCGCCCCAGCGAGTAGAGGAGGGCGGCGCCGCCGACGACCGGGGGCAGCACCATCGGCAGCGTCACCAGCGCCCGCACCAGCGCCCGCCCCGGGAACGGCGAGCGGGCCAGCAGCCAGGCCAGCGGCACCCCCAGCGCCAGGCACAGCAGGGTGCTGAGGGTCGACGTGACCAGCGACAGGCGCAGGGCGTCGCCGACGGCCGGGGCCCGGAGGACCTCGTCGAGGTCGGACCACGGCGCCCGCTGGAGCAGCCCGAGGAGGGGCAGGACGAGGAAGGCGATCGCCACCAGGGCGGCCGGCAGCAGGGCCAGCGGGACCCGCCCGGCGGCGGGCGCCTGGTCGCGCCGTCTCACCGGCCCGGCCCCATCAGGGGGCGGGCTCGAACCCGGCCTGGGCCAGCGCCGCCTGGCCCGCCGCCGAGAGCACGAAGGCGATGAAGGCCTCGGCCCCCTCGCCGTTGGCGGCGCCCTCCACCGTGGCGATCGGGTAGGTGGCCACGACGTTCTCGTCGTCGGGGATGACGACCCCCTCGACGGCGTCGCCGGCGGCCTGGACGTCGGTGCGGTAGACGACGCCGACGTCGACCTCGCCGGCCTCGACCTTGGTCAGCAGCGCCCGCACGTCCTCCTCGTCGGTGTCGATCGAGGCCTCGACCCCGGCCGCGTCCAGCGCCTCGCGGGCGAAGCGGCCGCAGGGGACCTCCTCGTTGCACAACCCGACGACCAGCTCCTCGTCCGCCAGGTCGTCGAGGCCGTCGACGCCGCCCGGGTTGCCGGCGGGCACGGCCAGCTCGAGGCGGTTGGTGGCGAAGTCGACCGGCTCGCCCTCGAGGGCGTCGGCCTCGGCCAGGTCCTCCATGTTCGACGTGGCCGCGGTGGCGATCACGTCGGCCGGGGCGCCCTCGGTGATCTGGGTGACCAGGCCCGACGACGGCCCGAAGCTGAGCTCGACGGTGGTGCCCGGGTTGGCCTCCTCGAAGGCGTCGGCCAGCTCCTCGAAGACGTCGGTGAGCGAGGCGGCGGCGAAGACGGTGATCGTGCCCTCGGTGCCGCCGTCGTCCCCGCACCCCACGAGGGTGGCCGCGGCCACCAGGAGGACGAGCCCGAGGCGCCTCATCGGGCCACGTCGACGAGGACGTCGGTGGCCTTGACGGCGGCGTCGGCCAGGACCCCGGGGGCGAGGCCCAGCTCCTCGACGGCCTCGGCGGTGATCAGCGAGACGATGCGGTGGGGCCCGGCCTGGATCTCGACGGTGGCGGCCACGCCGTCGCGCTCGACCCGGGTGACGATGCCCCGGAAGCGGTTGCGGGCCGAGAGCCCCGAGCGGCCCTGCTGCTCACCGGCCAGCTCGACGAGGAAGGCGGCCAGGTCGGCGCCGTCGATCGACCGGTGGCCCCGCTCGTCGCGGGTGGTGGGGAGCCGGCCGCCGTCGGTCCAGCGGCGCACCGTGTCGGCGCTCACACCGGCCAGCTCGGCGACCTGGGTGGGCGTCAGCGAGGGCATCGGCCGACCCTACCTCGCAGATGCGAGGCACGGCGCCGGTCAGCCGCCCGTGGCGAAGTCGGTGACGACGGCGTCGGCCTCGGGGGCGAGCACCACGGTGGCGCCGTCGCCCGAGGGGAGCACCGGGAGCTCGGTCTGGACCGGGTCGAGCTGGCCCATGTTCCAGGCGAAGACCAGGGCGTCGAACAGCTCCATGTGGTTGTCGATGCTCAGGCCCCCGCTGAGGGCGGTGCCGATCCGGGCCAGGTGGAACGGGTTGCGGCTGGAGCCGGCCTCGCCGAGCACCTCCCGCAGGAACTGCTGCTGGCGGACGATCCGGTCGAGGTCCGATCCCGAGGTGGCCTGCGGGACCCCGTCGATGACCTCCTGGTACTTGCGGCTGCGGACGAACGCCAGGGCCTGCTCGCCGTCCAGCTCGTTGGGGCCGGCCTGCTCGATGTTGAGCCCCGAGCCGACGTCGATGGCCGGCGTGGGGAAGTCGATGGTGACCCCGCCGAGGGCGTCGACCAGGTCGGCGAAGGCGGTGAAGTTGATCTCGATGTAGCGGTCGATCGGGATGCCGACGCTCTCCTGCACCGTGCGGATCAGGTTGACCGCGCCCTGGTTGTAGGCGGCGTTGATCCGGGCCCGGTCGCCGCCGAGGTCGGGGCGGGGGACGACCAGGTCACGGGGGATCGAGAGCAGGCGGGCGGGGCCATCGCCGGTGCGGAGGACGAGGATCGAGTCGGCCCGGTTGCCCTCGGTGCCCTCCCGCTTGTCGGTGCCGATCAGGAGGTAGTTGGTGCCGCCCTCGGAGCCGGCGAGGACGCTGCGGCCGTCGCTGTCGACGTCGATCCGCTCGATCTTGTCGAACTGGGCGTTGGCGTAGAACCAGCCGAGCTCGACGCCGACCAGCACCGCCACCAGGCCCAGGCCGACCAGCCCGAGCAGGATGCGGACGGGGCCCCGCTTGCGCCCGGGCCGGCCGTCGGGGCGCACGACCCGACGCCCGGCGAACAGCGACAGCGTCGTGGCGAAGGCCAGCCCCGTCGCCAGCCCCAGGACGAAGAGGATCACCAGCATGGTCGGGTTCATCGGCGCTCGCTCATCGGCCCGCGACCCGGGTCGCCTCGGGGTCGGACGGACCGGCCGACGGCGGTGGGGCGCCGCCCTCGGTGTAGACGACGACGGTGCCGCCGATGCCGATGCGGTCGCCGTCCCGCAGCGGTGCGACCCGCCCGTCGGGGATGCGGTGGCCGTTGAGCTCGGTGCCGTTGGCGGAGCCCTGGTCCTCCAGCTCCCAGCCGTCGCGGCCCTTGGACCGGCGGCGGACGACGGCGTGGGCCCGGCTGGCCCGGGTGTCCTTGATCCGCAGGACCTGGTCGGCGCCGCGGCCGAGGGTGACGGGCTGGTCGCGCAGGTCGACCCCGTCGGTGCTGCCCTCGACGGTGAGCCGGGCGCCGGTGCCCCGGGACTTGGCCAGGCTCGGCCCGGCGGCGACGGCGGTGGCCCCGGCGGCGGCCGGGGGAGCGGCGGGCGGGGCCTGGGGGTGGTTGACCCGGATGCCGTGGTCGGCGGGGGTGGAGCGGGCCGCCGGCGCCGCCGGGGTGCCCTGGTAGGGGCGCGAGGGGGGCGTCGGGCGGCTGCGGGCCCCGGGGTCGACGACCGGCACCGGCCGGGACCCCCGGCGGATGCCGTTGATGCCCACGATCGCCAGGGCGCCGACGGCGAACCCGGCGACGAGGACGAGCAGGTCGAGCACGGAGCGAGGCTACCGACGGCACCCGCCCCGGTCCGGCACCCCGGCCCGGGGTCGCCACCCCCGTCGCCGCGCCCCGGTCGGGCGGGGACGGCCGAGCGCCTACCCTCGATGGCGTGGCCGGTGACGTGGCGCAGTGGGAGGCCGATGTCGTCCTCTCCGACGGCGGCACCATGCACGTCCGGCCCATCGGGCCCGACGACGGCGAGCGGCTGCTCCGGTTCCACGAGCGCCAGTCGCCCGAGAGCATCTACTTCCGCTACTTCAGCCCCCGGCCCCGGTTGAGCACGACCGACGTCGAGCGGCTGGTCAGCGTGGACGGCATCGACCGCATGGCCTTCGTCGGGCTGATCAACGACGAGATGGTCGGCGTCGCCCGCTACGACCGCTACCCGGCCCAGACGGTGGCCGAGGTCGCCTTCTTCACCGACGACCTCCACGCCGGCCGGGGCATGGCCACCGTCCTGCTCGAGTACCTGGCCGCCGCCGCCCGGGAGGCGGGGATCACCGGCTTCACCGCCCAGGTGCTGCCGACCAACCGGCGGATGCTCGGCGTCTTCAAGCAGGTCGGCTTCAGCGTCACCACCCGGTTCAGCGACGGCGTGATCGAGGTCGAGTTCCCGATCGAGCCGACCGAGGAGGCCATGGCCAAGATGGCCGAGCGGGCCCAGCGGGCCGAGGCCCAGTCGGTCGCCCGCATCCTCGCCCCCCGCTCGGTGGCCGTGATCGGTGCCTCCCGCCGGCCCGACAGCCTGGGCCAGGCCGTGTTCCGGCGGCTGCTGGCCGGCGAGCTCGACGGCCCCGTCTACCCGGTCAACCCCGAGGCCGACGTCGTGGCCAGCGTCCGGGCCCACCCGACGATCCTCGACGTCCCCGACGAGATCGACCTGGCCGTCGTCGTCGTCCCCGCCGACCAGGTGCCCGAGGTGGTCGAGCAGTGCGGCCGCAAGCGGGTCCAGGGGCTGGTCGTCATCTCCGCCGGCTTCGCCGAGACGGGGGCCGAGGGCGCCCGCCGGGAGCAGGCCCTGGTCGAGCAGGCCCGCCGGCTGGGCATCCGGCTGATCGGCCCCAACACGATGGGCGTGGTCAACACCGCCCCCGACGTGCGGCTCCTCGCCACCTTCGCCGACGTGGCCCCCCGACCGGGGCGGGTGGCGGTGTCGTCGCAGTCGGGGACGATCGGCGCCGCCCTGCTCCGCCGGCTCGACCAGCTCGGCCTGGGCGTGTCGTCGTTCGTCGCCACCGGCAACAAGGCCGACGTCTCGGGCAACGACCTCCTCCAGTACTGGGAGACCGACGACGCCACCGACGTCGTCCTCCTCTACCTGGAGAGCTTCGGCAACCCCCGCAACTTCGCCCGCATCGCCCGGCGGGTCGGGCAGGCCAAGCCCATCGTGGCCGTCAAGGCCGGGAGCGCCCTCGCCGCCCGGGGCCCCGAGCGGGGGATCGACGGCGAGGGCGACGGCTTCGCCGGGCCCACTCGGGCCGGCAGCCGGGCCGGGATCCGCAGCGAGGAGGTGTCCGACGCCCTGCTGGCCCAGACCGGGGTGATCCGGGTCGACACCCTCGACCAGCTCTTCGACGTCACCCGGGTGCTGGTCGACCAGCCCCTCCCGGCCGGCCGCCGGGTCGCCGTCCTCTCCAACTTCTGGGGTCCGGCGGTGCTGGCCGCCGACGCCTGCGTGGCCGCCGGGCTGACCCTCGCCGACGTCCCCGCCGGGCTGGCCGACCGCCTGGAGGGCCAGCTGCTCCCGGGTGCCCGCATCGGCAACCCCTTCGAGCTGACGTCCGACGCCGGCCCCCACCAGCTGACCGCCGCGGCCGGGGCCCTGCTCGACGAGCCCGGCGTCGACGCCCTGCTGGTGCTGCACGCCCCCTCGCTCGACGGCGAGGTCGCCCCGATGGCCGAGGCCCTCGGAGCGGTGGCCGCGGCGTCGCCCAAGCCCGTCGTCGCCTCCTTCCTCGGGGCGCTCCCGCCGGGCGACCGCCCCGCCGGCGACGTCCCCGTCTTCGGCTTCCCCGAGGCCGCCGCCCACGCCCTCGGCCGGGTCGCCCGCTACGCCGAGTGGTGCGCCCGCCAGACCGGCTCGGTGCCCGCCGTCGAGGGCGTCGACGGCGAGGGCGCCCGGGAGCGGGCGATGGCGCTCGTCGGGTCGTCCCCCGGCCCGCAGCCGCTCGACGCCGCCCTCGACCTGCTGGCCTGTGTCGGGGTGACGCCGGTGCGCCAGGAGGTGGTGGGCTCGGCCGACGAGGCCGTCGCCGCCGCCGGGACGATCGGCTGGCCGGTGGCGCTCAAGGCCCTGGGGGTCGAGCGGCCGTCGCGGACCGAGGAGGGGGGTGTCGCCGTCGACCTCTTCGACGAGGACGACCTGCGCCGCTCCTACGGCCGGATGGCGGCCCTCCACGGCCCCGCCATGGTCGTCCAGGAGATGGCGGCGACCGGGGTCGACTGCCGCATCGCCGTCGACCAGCACCCGGTGCTCGGCTCGGTGATCGGGTTCGGCCCGGCGCTGGCCGGCACCCTGGCCCACCGCATCCTCCCCCTGACCGACGACGACGCCCTCGACCTGGTGGCCCGAGGCCCGCTGGCCGCCGAGCTGGCCGACGTCGCCCCCACCGGCCGGGCCGCCCTGGTCGAGCTGCTGCTGCGCCTCTCGGCCCTGGCCGACGCCGTCCCCGAGCTGGCCAAGCTGCGGGTCGGCCCCGTGATCGTCAGCGACACCCGCGCCGCCGTCACCGACGTCCGCCTCACCCTCGCCCCCTGGGAGACCGCACCCCCCGTCCGCCGCCTCGGCTAGGCCGTGTCCGCCACCGCCTCAAGGTGCCAGGCACCTTGAGGCGGTGGCCGGACAGGCGCTAGTTGCCGTTGACGCTCCAGTGCCAGGGCTCGACCGGGAGGTTGTAGAGGCCGAAGCGGGAGGCGTTGGCGTTGAGCCACTGGAAGCAGCGGGTGCCCCGGCTCGAGCAGTTGGAGAAGTCGATGGCCAGGCCGACCTCGTGCTGCGACGAGCCGGGCTTGGCGGTCGGCGGGCGGCACTGCGACGACGGCATGTGGTAGATGGCGTACGTGCTCGACCCGCAGTGCTGCTTGCGCAGGGCGATCTGCTGGGCCGGGTCGCGGTAACCGCCGCCCGAGAGCGAGAGGCCGTCGGCCGCCGCCGCGTTGACCAGGGCGGTGACCTGGTCCGCGATCTGGCAGTTGACGGTGATGCCGGCGGCGTTGCAGATCTGGATGCCACCCGAGCCGCCCCCGACCGGGCCGCCGCTGGGCGGGGCCGCCACCGGGCCGCTGGGCTCGCCGCCGTCGTCGGAGTAGGCGGGGGTCGAGGGCTGGGCCGCGGCGGCCGCGGCGGCGGCCTGCTCGGCCTCGGCCCGCTGGCGCTCCTGGGCCTGGGCGATGGCGACGAGCTGGGCCTGGAGCTCGGCGGCCTCGCGGATGATCTGGGCCGAGAGGTCCTTCTCCCGCTGGTCGAGCCGGAGGGCCTCGGCCAGCTTGGCGTTGAGCCGCTCCTCGACCTGGGCGGCGAAGTCCTGCTGCTGGCCCCGGGCGGCCTCGAGGCTGACGAGGCGGGCCTCGACCTCCTGGCGCTGGGCCTCGGCCCGCTCGCCGGCGGCGACGGCCTCCCGGCGCTGGACCCGGAGCTCGGCCTGGGCCGCCCGGACCTGGTCGACGAGGTCCTCGTCGTCGGCGGCGCGCCCGTCGATGATCGCCCGGCGCTTGACCATGTCGGTGGCCGAGGCGGCGTCGAGGATGGCGACCGACCCGCCGTCGGGGGCGGTGTAGTGCTCGACCATCTGGGCCCGGAGCCGGTCCTCGAGGGCGGCCAGGTTCTCCTCGGCGGCGGTGATGCCCTCCTGGGCCCGGGCCTCGGCGGCCTCGGCCTCGTCGACCTCGCGCTCGGCGTTGGCGAGGGCGTCCTCCTCGGCGGAGACCTGGGCGTCGAGGTCGGCGAGGGCGGCGAGGACCTCGTCCTGGTCGGCCTCGAGGGCGTCGACGTTGGCGGCTGCCTCGGCCTGCTGCTGGCGGACCCGCTCGCGCTCGCGCTCGGCCTCGGTTTCGGCGCTCGCCGAGTGGGGGAGCAGCACCGTGCTCACGATCGCGGCCAGGACCAGGAGGACGATCGGCAGACGGCGCGTGGACACAGGGAGAGGCTCCGTGGACGGGTGCAGGGACAGGTCACGGTCGCACGGACAGCGCCGTACGGTCACGAGACTGTAACAAACTTCATCATCGGCGCAACACCTCCTCCCCCGAGGGTGCCACCGGGCGCGGCGCGGCCCGCGGATGCTCCGGCTCAGCCGGGGAGGGTGGCGACGGTGTAGGCCAGCGGGAGGGCGATCCCGTCGCCGTGGGCGGTGCCGGCGGCGTCGTAGAGGGCGACGAGGTCGGACCGGGCCGCCGGCCAGGCGTCGCCGAGGGCCCGGCGGAGCATGATCACCGGGGCGGCGTTCTCCTCCAGCACGGTGACGGCGGCGTCGGCGTCGGCCACCTCCCACACGACGGTCCGCTCGACCACGTCGATGGCCCCGGGGGCGACGCCGAAGATCCGGGCCAGCTCCGCGGGCCGGGCCCAGTCCCGGGGGCCGGGGCCGCCGGGTGGGGGCGACGGGGCGTGGCCCCGGAGGATCTCGGTCATCCGGTCGAACAGCCCGTCGATGGCCCAGGCGGTGACGGCGACGGTGCCACCGGGACGGCAGGCCCGGCGCAGCTCGGCGGCCACCCGCTCCTGGTCGGTGGCGAACATGGCGCCGAAGGTCGACAGCACCCGGTCGAAGCCGGCGTCGGGCACCGGGAGGGCGGCCATGTCGGACTCGTGCCAGGTCACCCGGTCGGCCAGCCCGGCGGCCGTGGCCCGGCGCTCCGCCTCGGCCAGCAGCTCGGGGGTGAGGTCGACCCCGGTGACCCGGTCGGCCCCGGCCCGGGCGGCGGCGAGGGCGGTGTTGCCGGTGCCGCAGGCGACGTCGAGCACGTCGAGGCCCTCGACCCCGACCAGGGCGACGACGTCCTGCCCGGCGGCGGCGAAGACGTCGCCCATCGTCGGGTACGAGCCGACGGTGCCCCACATGTGGCGGGCGGCGGCGAGGGGGTCGGGTTCAGCCATGGTCGTGGTGGTGGTGGGGGTCGTCGAGCAGGAGGATGTTGTCACCCATGGCGACCAGCCGCCCGCCGTAGGCGTCGCCCAGCCCGACCTCGGTGAGCACCTCGTCGGGCGGGCCGGCGGCCACCACGCGGCCGGCCAGCAGCAGCACCAGGTCGGCCCGCCGGGCGTCGGCCAGGTCGTGGGTCGAGGTCACGACGGTGCGACCGGCGTCGCGCTCGGCGTCGATGGCGGCGTCGATCAGCGTGTGGGAGACGGCGTCGAGGGCCGTGACGGGCTCGTCGAGCAGCACCAGGTCGGCCTCCTGAGCCAGCCCCTGGGCGACGAGGACCCGCTGGCGCTGGCCGCCCGAGAGCTCCGACAGCTGGCGGCGCCGCAGGTCGGCGACCTCCAGCCGTTCGAGGGCGGTGTCGACGGCGTCACGGTCGGCCCGGGTCATCCGCCCGAGGACGCCCCGGTGCGGGTAGCGGGCCATGGCCACCGCCTCGCCCACCGTGAGGGGGAGCGAGCGGTCGACCTCGGTGGTCTGGAGGACGAGGCTCACACCCCCTCGTCGCCGCGCCGCCGGCACCTCCAACACCCCCGAGCGGGGGGCCAGCAGCCCGGCGATGGCCCGCAGCAGGGTCGACTTGCCCGACCCGTTGGGTCCGATGAGGGCGATCGAGCGCCCCTCGGGCAGCGTGAAGGTGGCGTCGGCCAGGGCGACGCGGGGCCCGTGGGCGAGGGTGAGGTCGGTGGCGGTGACGGCGGGCGGCATGGGCGGTGGGCAGGCTACCCGGTTGCGGAATGAGAACCGTTCTCGGTATGGTCGACCGCCGTGCCCCGCTCCGCTCGCCCCCTCGCCGTGCCCGCCCTCCTCCTCGCCCTGGTCGTCGTCCTGGCCGGGTGCGGATCCGACGATGCCGGGGCCGACGACGGGCGTCCCACCGTCGTCGTCACCACGAGCATCCTGGGGGACGTGGTCGAGGAGCTGGTCGGGGATGCGGCGGCGGTCGAGGTGGTCATGCCGGCCGGCGTCGACCCCCACGACTTCCAGGCCTCGGCCCAGCAGGTGGCGGCCATGCGCGAGGCCGACGCCCTGGTCACCAACGGCGGCGGCTTCGAGGCCGGGCTGGCGGCGACCATCGAGGCGGCCGAGGCCGACGTCCCCACCGTCCACGCCCTCGACCTCGTCGACGTCCTCGCCTTCGACGACCACGGCCACGACCACGAGGAGGACGAGGCCGGCCACGAGGAGGAGGCCGAGGACGGGCACGACCACGAGCACGAGGGCGACGACCCGCACTTCTTCACCGATCCCGACCGCGTCGCCGACGCCGCCGAGGGCATCGCCGCCTTCCTGGCCGAGGAGATCCCGGCGCTCGCCACCGCCGAGGTGGCGGCGACGGCCGAGGCGTACGTCGCCGAGCTGCGGGCCCTGGCCACCGAGGTCGAGGCGACGCTGGCGCCGATCCCGGCCGAGCGCCGGGTGATCATCACCAACCACGAGGTCTTCGGCTACTTCGCCGACCGCTACGACTTCGAGGTCGTCGGCGCCGTCGTCCCCGGCGGCGGCACCGGGGCCGAGCCCAGCGCCGGCGAGCTGGCCGAGCTGGCCCACGTGATCGAGGAGGAGGGCGTCCCCGCCATCTTCGCCGACGCCGCCTCGCCGGCCCGGCTGGCCGAGACCCTGGCCGAGGAGGTCGGGGGCGAGGTCGTCGTCGTCCCGCTCTTCACCGAGGCGCTGGGCGACGAGGGCTCGGGCGCCGAGACCTACCTCGACCTCGTCCGCACCAACGCCGAGCGGATCGCCGAGGCCCTGGCGTGACCCCGATCGAGTGGCTCACGACCGCCTTCGAGCCCGACTTCATGCAGCGGGCCCTCGTCTCGGGCCTGATCGCCAGCGTCGCCACCGCCGTCGTCGGCACCTGGATCGTGCTGCGGGGCCTCACCTTCCTGGGCGACGCCCTGGCCCACGGCATCATCCCGGGCCTGGCCCTGGCCGTGCTGTGGGGCACCAGCCCGACGGTCGGGGCGCTGGTCTCGGCGCTCGTCATGGGCGGTGCGGTCACCGTGGTCGGACGGCGCACCCAGGTGCGGGAGGACGTCGGCATCGGCCTGCTGTTCGTCGGGATGCTGGCCCTCGGCATCGTCATCGTGTCGCGCTCGGCGACGTTCACCTCCGACGTCACCTCGCTGCTGTTCGGCGACGTCCTCGGCGTCACCCCGGCCGACATCCGGGGCCAGCTCGTCGGGGCCGTGCTGGTGGTCGGGGCCTCGCTCGCCCTCCACCGTCCCTTCCTCGCCCTCGCCATCAACCAGGACAAGGCCCGCACCCTCGGGATGCGGCCGGCGCTGGCCCACACCGTCCTGCTGGCCCTGCTGGCCGTCTCGATCGTGGCCAGCTTCGACGCCATCGGCACCCTGCTGGTGTTCGGCCTCCTGATCGGCCCGCCCGCCACCGCCGGGCTGCTCGTCCGCCGGGTGCCGCTGATGATGCTGGTCGCCATCGGCCTCGGCGCCAGCAGCGTGGTCCTCGGCCTCGCCACCTCGTACCACCAGGGCACCGCCGGCGGCGCCACCATCGCCGGCATCGCCGTGGCCCAGTTCTTCGTCGTCCTCGTGGCCCAGGAGGCCGTCCGGTTCAGCCGCCGGCGCCGCCTGGTCGCCCCGGCCTGACCCGGTCGGGCCTCACGGCTCGCCGCCGCCGAGAACCCGTTCCACGGCGCCGGCTAAGGTCAGCCCCTGGCGTACCGGGGGGTGCGCCGGGGGAACCCGTCACGCCACCCGTGTGAGCCGATGGAGCGCGCCCGCCTGGGGAGCTGCGGCCCCGGGCGGGTGCGCGCCGTACGATCTGCCCCTCGCCTCCGTAGCTCAGCTGGATAGAGCACCGGACTTCTAATCCGACGGTCGCAGGTTCGACCCCTGCCGGAGGCGCCAGCAAAAATGCGCTCCGACCAGGTCGTTAGGCCAGGTCAGCGACTTGCCGGTGTCGACCACCGATGTCCGCCATTCCCGCTCATTCTCAACCCTGATTGGGAGGAGATTGGGAGGAGAGCGATCTCGCCATACCGGATCGTGCATGCCTATTCACCCAGTATGGGCAATCGATGAATGGTCGGGCGTTCGCTTGCACGTCTCTGTGCAGATCTACGCTGTGGCGGTATGGGGTGGGATATGGGGAGCTACTTGTGGTCTGCGGCGCCGGGCGCTTCGGGCACGCCGACCACCGAGTGGGACGGAATCTGCGATGCCGCTTCGCTCGCCGACGGCAGCTGCAATTCGGTCGACCCGACGCAGTCGGCCGAAGAGGACGAGTGCCCACCGCATCTCGGTGACGCGTGCGTGCCCGTCACCTCGCCCGAAGGAGCCGTCATTGGGTTCTGCGGCCCGGGCGAGGTTCCCGCTGGGGGAGCGTGCTACCGGCGTGATGATCCCGCCGCCTACACGACCACGACGGGCGTGGCGCTCAGCCAGACCGGTGTTACGACAGACCAAGGGGTGAGCGAGCCGCTCAGCCGAGATGCCTTCCTCGTCGGCGTGGGCCTGATCATCGTCACCGTGCTCCTCGTCGCCCTCTGGATCACTCGCACTCTTCGCAGACCGGCGAACTGAGGCCGGACGACACTTCTTGGTGTCGCTATCGATCGGTGTCCTTGCTCGCTGAGGGTCGGAGCAGCCCCGGGCCTACGCCCACGGGTGGCCGCGGCGGCTGCCAGGATTAGGTGTGGACGCCTTCGAGGACCTTGTCGCCCGTCTTGTCCGGCGAGAGGGCTACTGGACTCGTCAGAACTACATGGTCAACATCTCGAAGGCAGACAAGGTGGCGATCGGTCTGCCTTCTATGCCCCGGCCAGAGGTCGACATCGTCGCCTATCGGCCGGCAACGAACACCGTGGTGTGGGTCGAGTGCAAGAGCTACCTCGACTCGCACGGGGTTCAGATGGCGGCCTTCGACGGCTCGAACTCCAAGTTCGCCAAGCGGTTCAGGATCTTTACCGACCAGACCTTCCGGGAGATCGTCACGGGCCGCTTGGTAGAACAACTCATCGAGGAGGGCTGCGCGCTATCGGGGGCCTCGGTCGAGCACTGGTTGGTTGCCGGCAAGATTGCGCACAAGTCCGCCACGCCAGTCGCTGACCACCTTGCCGCCAATGGATGGCGGCTGATCGATCGGGAGTGGATCCGGGCCTCGCTCCAGGCTGTCTCGAAGGAGGGCTACGAGGATGACGTGGTGACGATGGCGGCGAAGCTGCTTAGTTGACCGCGCTCATAGTCCAGGGCTCGGTGTCACACCGCTAGTGCAGACTGCGCACCATGGGATCGAAGGAGTGGGAGGAGTGGGCCTGCCTCACCATGTCGGCGGCCCTGGATGCGACGGTGGAGATCCACGACGACAACAGCCAGCCGTCGATGCATGACTTGGAGATCGCGTATCCCGACGGGCGTCTCGCCGTGGGCGAGGTCACTTCGAACACTGACGGCGCGAGCGTGGCCCTTTGGAAGCACATCAACTCCGGCGATCGATGGATCGACCCGAACCTCGAGGGTGGATGGGCGTTGTCTTTGAGACCAGAGGCACAGGGGACCGCGGTACAACGGTTCGTGCCGATCATCTTGAGGTTGCTGGAGGGTATGGGGGTGCGGCGTGTCGAGCCCGACGACGACGACTTCGCGCCTGCGTGGTCCCAGCAACTTTTTCAGCTCGGGGTGGCATCGGCGAGCCAGCACGAAACAGCGTTCGCAGGCTCGATCTACGTGACGCTGGAGCAGCCCTCGGAACGGTCCGGCGGCGTCGTAGACCAGACCGGCGCAGATCTGTCGAGGTGGATCGGCGAGTTCTTAGCTGAACCGAAGCTCGCCGACGTGCGCTCAAAGCTGGCGCGAGCGGAGGTGGACGAGCGACACGCATTTGTCGTGGTGCCAGGCTTCTCCACTGCGCCCTTCGGCGTGGTGAACCTCCTGTGGGATGGCTCATACCTCCCCATCACTGACCCAGTGCTTCCGATGGAGGTGACCGACGTCTGGATCGCCACGACGTGGAGCGTGCCTCAGGGTGTCCGATGGTCGTCATCGGTCGGGTGGCAGTGGTTCGACACCTTCGTCGATCGGAAGGCTTGATGGCCCAGAAACGCCCGCGACTGAACTCAAGGCTTGAAGCGACGGGCGCGGAGCACCTCGTCCTCGGCCATCTGCTGATCGAGGGCATCCAGTCCTTCATCGCCCCAGTGGGCCAGAGGGACTACGACATCATCGCCACCAACCCTGAGGCGAACACCTCCTGCCGGGTCCAGGTGAAGAGCCGGTGGGCGACCGACGCGAACCTTCATTTCTTCATCTCGACGTTCGAGACGGACATCGTGGTCCTGGTCCGACTCAACCGTGGGGTGCGTTACCGCAAGGCGAAGCCGGGAGATGAAGGCACTCGCGATCCTGACTTCTTCGTCCTGCCCGTGGGGGTGGTGAAGGACTTCGTGCACGTGGGAAAGACCTCGTCCTCCCTTCGGCTACGAGAGGTGCCCGACTACGAGGGCTACGTCGACCGGTGGGACCTCGTTCACTCGTTCCTCGCCGCGCAGACGGACGGAGCGAGCTGATGGCGGTGGCCGCTCTGGTTGTCGCGATCCTGGCGCTCCTGGCCGCTGGGGCCAGTGCCCTGTACGCCAAGCAGGTCGCCGACGTGGAGAAGGGACGTCGTCACGACGAGCGGCGGCCCCGCCTCGACCTGGAAGTCGACGAGGCGCGATGGCTCCGCATAACCGTGGTTAGCAACGAATCGATCGACGAGGTCTACTTCGAGCTCGTACCCGAAGGCACCCTCATCGCAGGCGCGGCCGCCATCGTCGGCCTCGGGAATCCGTGGGCCGCGTCCGGCAGCCTCGGTTCATTCGATGTCGGCGCGCCCCGCCGCGTGCAGGTGGTCGAGCGGGAAGAGGGCCACGGCGGCCGGTCGGGCCTCCGACTGACGTGTCGCAAGGGCGGCGATGAGTGGGTCGTCACCGGCCGCTTCGAGCTTCCTCCGGTCAGCCGAGACGTCTCCTAGACGCGAACTACCCTTCGTGTCGCGATTTGGGGGAGGCCCAATGAAGTTGATGAGAATCAGGATCTCGAACAGTTCGCGGGTGGCGGACTTGGATATCGAGGTCCGAGACCATCTCGTGGTCGTCGGGTCCAATGCCGTAGGCAAGTCCACTGTCCTTCGCCTGCTGGACCTGCTCCTTGGCGCGTCGTGGAGTCAGTTGTTCGCTTCGCTCGACCAGGCGCAGCTCCGAGACCCAGCTTCGCCCCTCGTGGTCGAGGCTCGGCTCGAGGGACTGGACGACGATGACAAGGCGCACTTCGCAGCGAAGGCCGAAGTCGGCACGGGTCCGGCCACAGGCGAGACCTGGCTCACCGTGCGGCTCGTTGCTGGTGTCTCTACGATCGACTCGGATCGCCTGGAGATCACCCGCTCGTTCGTCAAGCCGCTGGTTGAGGACGCGCCCGTCACCCGAGACGATCTCGCTCGACTTGGCTGGGCCTACCTCCCGGCGACCCGGTCCCCGGACCGAGAGTTGGGAGCCGGTCGGGCGAGTGCTGTTCGCACGCTGCTTCAGGCCGTCGCCCTCAGCGATGCGGAGTCCTCGTCGATCGATGAGGCGCTGGCGACGCTCACAGCCGCGCTGACCACCTCCCAGGCGCTCAGCCGTCTCCGGGAGGATCTCGCCCGGGAGCTCACCAGCGTCTACCCGTCAGCCGTCTCGAAGGACGACATCGTCGTTGACCTTCCGACCAGCACCGCGGCTGAGCCCCTGGGAGATGTCGACATACAGATGGTTCGGGCGGGGGTGAAGAGCCCGCTGACCGCTCAGTCCGATGGTCTCCGCTCGCTGGCCGTCATCGCCGTCCAGTTGCTCGCGACTCGCACAGCCCGGATGCTGGCGATCGACGAGCCGGAGATCCACCTCCACATGCGGGGCCAGGCCAACCTCGCCCGGTTGCTCGCAACAGCGCCCGGGCAGCGCGTGGTAGCGACCCACGCCCCGGCGGTCCTCGCCGAGTTCCAGCCGTCCCAGACCTTGGCGCTGGCCTCCGCCGGTGCGCGTCAGCTCACAGGGCCTGTCTTCGCGGGGAACCCTAAGAATCTGCAGCACTGGTGGGTCGACTCGGCCCTCGAGCCGCTGACGGCCGACCGGCTGATCCTTGTCGAGGGCATCTCCGATCGCATCCTGGTCCGAACAGTGGCGCGTCACCTGAAGATCGACCTTGATCGTTTGGGCATCTCGGTCGTCGCCGTCCACGGCGCTGGTGGCTTCAAGGCTGCGATCGAGCTGTTCGGCCCGTCCGGCTTCGGCATCCCGACCTTCGGCCTCGTTGACGAGAACGAGGCCAGCATTCCTGCGGACGCCCTGAACATCGGCGTGGCGGATCTCGCGAGCAACGGCTTCGTCACGTGCGTGGCCGACCTTGAGGAGGAGTACGTCGCAGCGATCGGTGTGTCAGGCGTAGTCCAAATGCTCACCGGATCAGGCCTCTTCACAGAGGCCGGCCTGGTGCATGCCACAGGTGCGGCCGATGTCGCCTCGATCACGCCAGAGCGGCTCCGAGAGAAGGTGCTCAAGAAGTACAAGGTCGAGGCGGCCACGGCGCTCGGCGAGCAGATGGCTCCGGCGCAGGCGAACGCGCTCACGAAGGCTGTGAACCTCGTGCAAAGCGCTGCGGCCCCGTGACGGACCTCACCCCTGAGGACTGGCTCGCCAGCAAGTCGCTAGTCGATGCGATCGTCATTGCGCCTCCGGGGTGTGGCAAGACAGAACTCCTTGCCCGTCGAGCGGCTGCCTGCGTCACCCAGCGACTAGTTCGTCCCGGGCGGAAGGTCCTGGCTCTGACGTTCACCAATAAGGCCAGGGACAACCTGGCCGAAAGGCTGTCCTCCCATTCCGGACGGGGATTTCGCCGCCATGTGGACGTGATGAACTTCCACGGGCTCGGCTTGCACCTGTACCTGAAGCATCGCTACGTGCTCGACGACCAACCACGTGCACTCACCCCTGACGAACGAGCGCTCGCCCGACTCCGACGCCATGCATTCAACGAGCACAACGTCCCTCGAGCGGCCCAGCAGGAGGTCGTCGCAACGATCCGACAGGCCAAGGCCGGGGCCTTCTCCGACGACGAGGTGCTCAACCGCCTGGCGGCGAGCGGTTCCCATGCCGCGCTCACGTACGAGGTCGCCCTGCGGGAGGCGGACCTCCTCGACCACGATGACGTCCTTCGGTACGGGCTACAGATCATCCGGCACCCGGGTGTCGCGGCCGCCAGATACGACTATGTGCTCGTCGACGAGGCACAGGACCTCACCCGCGTCCAGTTCGACCTGGTCGAGCCGATCGGACAGGGTTGCACTGTCTTCGCCGGGGACCGAGCGCAGGGCATCTACACCTTCGCCGGCGCGGATCCCGCCTGGGTGTTCGATCGCATCGGCGAGCGGAACCCTGTTCGGGTCACCCTCGACAAGTCGTACCGATCCTCGCCTGAGGTCCTAGAGGTTGTGAGTGCGGTCGCTCGCGAGCTGGGTGGCGAGGCGCTCACATCCGCCGATCCAGACCGTTGGGCGAACAGAGGTCGAGCAGGTCTGGCCGAGTTCGAGGACCTTGCGACCGAGGCGCGTTGGCTGATTGCCCTTATCAATGGCTGGATCGACGAGTACGCGGAACGAGGCGAGGAGGTCACCATCGGCGTGCTGAGTCGGATGAAGCCTGGTGGTCGGAGGGACGTCGTCCTCGCGGAGGCGGCGAGGGTCGGGCTCGCCGTCGAGACCTGGGACCATCCGTTGCACCGTCCCGAGGTGGTTCAGCTACTCAGGGCGCACCTCGACGGTGTGCTCGCCACGGTCGCAGATCCAGTCGATCAGGTGGAGGAGCTGTACCTGCGCTGCTACTCAGACGTGCCGCCTGAGAACGCCTCAACGTTGACCGATCTGCGTGATGCAGCCGATGAGCTTGCCGACCTAATCCGGGAGGCCGAGCTGCGCGAGCTGATCGAGCGGATTCGAGTTGGCAGCGACATCGACGTTCCGGTCGGACCCGGAGTGCATCTGCTCACTGGTCATGCCGGGAAGGGACAGGGCTTCGACAAGGTGATCATCCTCGGGTTCGAGGATGACCAGATCCCCAGCTTCTTCGTCGCAGGTCTTCCCGACGACGACCCGCGGGTTCGGGAAGAGCTTGCGTTGCTCCATGTCATGGCCTCCCGCGCCAAGGAGGAGCTGGTGTTCACCGTGTGCCGACGGCGCAGCGGTTGGAACAAGCAGCCTTCCCGATGGCTGAACCTGTTCGAGCAGCACCTGGTCCGACTGACCTAGGGGTGTGTCAGGCCAGAACCTCGTCCGCACCGCCGCTGCGCCGGTCATGACGCAGTTGGGCGCCGTTAGCGAATGTCATCGATGCGCCTGCCGAGCGCGAGTGCGGCGCTGCGGCCATCCCCTGATCTGCTGGTCGGCCACCGCAAAGTCGATCCAGGTGTTCTCCAGCTGACCCGTCCTCGATCGCGTTCGAAGCTCCCGTCCGAGGCGGCCATCCCGAAGCTCAGGTGAGTTTCGCTGCCACGACTCGGTCGTGCCATGCGCCATCAAGTTGCGGAGGGTTGCTAGCGCCTTGACCCTTCTGAGCATTTCCTCAGCATCAGCGTCGAGTCGCCCGCTGAGTTCGAGCGCCGTGCGGATGATGCCGAGCGCAGAGCGCATGCCGCCCCACGTGCCGATCAAGCGTTCGACCACTTCGCGTCTTGTGCCATCGGTGCCACCGAGGTAGCAGGCGGCGACAGCGAGCAGTTCGTGCTCGACGAAGACTGCAGCATCGAGAACCTGAAACCGGAGCAACGCGTCCTGTCGATCGCGCTCGTCCAGGTCGGCGAGGTAGTGCTCATATCCGTAGTCACTCACTCGGTCCCTCGAAGGTCTGTCAGCGTGGTTGAGCAGCGGACATCATCGTCCTTCAGCTATGGGGGGCGCTCAGGGTTCTGGTGTCGCTCACAGTCCAAGTTCGATGTCATCGTCGATGCCACGACTGCGCGAGCCGAGAGCGTCGAGTCGGCGCCGGAGCTGTTCGACGTTGGGTGGCTGCGAGCCCTGCATCTCCACGGGCGCGAGCTCACCTGCTCGGTGCCGGCCGACCCACCGTTGGCCTCGGTCGGCTCGCCAGTCGAGGGCGAGGTCGTGGCGGAGCTGGGGGAGGTCGTCGGCAATGGCGTGGAGGGTGGTGCCGCTGCGCGCACGGCTGAGGGCGACGTAGGCGAGCTCTCGGCCGCCGCCGTTGGCGAGGACGTGGGCTCGGTCGTAGGTGGCGCCCTGGGCGCGGTGGACGGTGAGGGCGTAGCCGTGGTCGAGGTGCTCGGCGTCGATCGACGTCCCTGAGAGGACGACCGGCCGGTGATCGGCGGTGACGGCATGGATGTGTCCTCCCGCCACGTCGACAACGCGCACCGTCAGTCGTTCGCTCGTGACGAGGCCCCTCTCCGAGTTCGGGGCGAGCAGGACGACTTGGTCCCCGGCGGCGTAGGGACGTCCGCCGAGAGCGATCAGGTCGGGGCCAGTAACCCGGCCTTGCTCCCGGCAAAGGTCCCGGGCGAGGCGGTTGAGGTCCCGGACGTCGTCCCGACGCCAAGCCAGCAGGGCCGTGTCGTGCCCGTCGGCGACGTCCTTGGCCCAGGCGCTCGTCATCTGGATGAGCGCATCGGTCCGGCCGGGGCTGAGAGCGGTGCGGCCTCGGGCGAGGTACCAGTCGATCGCCTCGTCGACGTCCCCGTTGCGCAGCTGGCGCAGCGCCCGGCGTTCGGCGGGGTCACGCTGGCGGACGTTCCAGTCGAGGGTGGTCAGGATCTCGGGGCGGCGCTCGAGGAGGGCGGCCAGGGCGCCGCCGGGTCCGATGGACGAGAGCTGCCGGGGGTCGCCGACGAGGACGAGCTTCGCCTGGGCGGCTTCGACGTGGGCGATGACCCGGTGGAGGTCGTGGTCGGCGGTCATGGCCGCCTCGTCGAGGATCACGACGGTGCGGTGGTCGAGGTTCGTCCGCTGGTGGTCGAGGCGCCAGAGCAGTGAGGCGATCGTGCGGGACTCGATGTGCGCCTCGTCGCCCAGGTTGCGTGCGGCCTGGCCCGAGGTTGAGGCACCGAGGACGCGGTAGCCGCCGCGGTTGAGGGCGGTTGTGGCGGCATCGAGGGCGGTGGTCTTGCCGGAGCCGGCCACGCCGACGATGACCTCGGCGGACCGACCGGACGAGCACACCGCTTCGACGACGTCCCACTGGCCGGGCGTCAGCGGTCGACCGATCTCCTCGCCCTTGGCCAGCACCGCGTCGGTCACCTCGGCCGGAGCGAGTGCGGGTCCCGGCTGGACGGCCAGGCGGTCGATCCTGTCGGCGATGGCCTGCTCGGTGGCCAGGACCTCGACGGTGGCGTAGGCCCGCTCGTGGATTGCCCCGGAGGCGAGCAGCGGTACGACGGCGCGACCGCCCAGGATGTAGTCGACGATTCGATCGAGGTCGGTCGGATCGTGACCGTAGAGGAGCGGGGCGACGGCGGCGACGAGGTGGGTGCGGGTGAAGACCTTGTGGTTGGCCATGAGGTCGCCGTCGATGTGGAGGATCTCGGCGGCCAGCTCGTCCATCCGCTGCCGAGAGAGCGGCGGCGGGAGCGTGGGGCCAGTGCGGGCAGCATCCAGCGCACCGGCCAGCCGGTCGACGCTCCAGCCGATGGCGGCCAGCTCGGCCCGCCAGGTGGGCATGAGATCGTCGACGCCGGTGTGGCGCTTCACGGCTCGGGACTCTCGGGCGGCCACCTGGCGGGCTCGGTAGGTGTCGGCGTGGCCCGACTCGGCCAGGTACGCGCTGATCTCGTCTGCACGCTTGGAGAACAGGTCGCAGACCTCGGCGGGGATGCCGGCGATGCGCCAGTGGCGCAGGTTCCCCGACGGTCCGTTGTCGGGCTCGATGCGGTAGCCGAGGGAGACGGCTCGGGCGGCGGAGTGGAGCCGTCCGACCATCGTGGCGGCTTCGACGGTGTCGCGGAGCGAGGCCGAGTCGAGGCCCTTGAACCCACCGACGTCATCGAGCATCTCGGCGACGTTGGCCACCAGCACGTGATCGTGCGGCGACGGATCACCGGCCCTCGACGTCCCGTGGCGGGTCCGGGTATAGACCAGCCCGCCGGTGGCGGTGCGGACCTGAGCCCGGCCCCGGCGCCCGCCACGCTGTTGGAACCAGGTGTCCAGCCAGTCCATGGTCGCCTCGGTCTCCACATCGAGCAGGTGGTGCATGGCGTCGGCCCGGCCGATCACGCCGAGCACGGCGACGGTCTTTTGGGCGCTGACCACCAGCTCGAAGCCGGGCCGCTTCGTCGACACCAGCTGTTCACCGGTGGCCGGATCACGGAACCCACCCGGGCCGTACGCGGCTTCGTACGCGTCTGCCGTGACCTCGCCGTAGAGGCCGAGCCGAGCGGCGCCGGCGCCGCCCCACCGCAGCGGCGTCTCACCCCGGGAGCCGTAGTAGTCGAGCGCTGCGCCGGGGTGGTCGTCGGCACGGCCGACGACCGTCGACTGGTGGTAGGCGACCTCGTCGGCGCCCATCGGCCGGAACCACGCCATCAGGCCGGACCGCCTGGGGTCCCGCTACCTCCGGTAGCAATCGTGTTCCTCATCGGGGTGCGTTGTCGCACTGCCTGACGGGGCTGTCGAGCAGTTCCGGTTGACCGGATCAGGACCGGTCATGGCGGACTGTTCTGACCTGATCGTACGTGGGGTCGTGCGCGTCGTTGGTGTTGCGGCGATGGGTCGTCGCCGGAGGGGCAAGAGGTGTTGGCGGACCGTCGCCATCACCGCCAGTCGCCATCGGTCGCCAGCGCAGAAATTCGGAAGAAGACGTGTCGTGCTGGACGCCCTTTCGCGGCCTATGTAGGTAGGACCAAGGAGACGTCATGCCCAACACCGACCACCGCCCGCTCACCCGGTTGCTCAACATCAGCGAGGTCGCCGATATCCTCGGCGTCGAGGTCAGGCACGTCCGCCGGCTCGTGCATGAGCGCCGGATCCCGTTCATAAAGTGGGGCCACCTGCTGCGGTTCGACCCGGCGGAGATCAAGGCGTGGATCGATCAGAACCGGCGTGGATTCCGGCCGCCGCCCGGGGAGCGTCCGGCGTCTTAGTCGTGGACGTCGCGCAGGGTCCACGTCCTCGGCCGTCGGCCCTCCATCGCCGTGAAGCCGGCGACGCTCGTCCCGGCGTCGACGAGCTCGACGCCGACGTAGATGCCGGCGTCGTCCTCTGGATCGATGGCGAACACGTCGACCCGGTTCGGCCCGGGACCGTTGGCCCGACCAGCAATCCGGAGTGCACCCTGGGTCCCGTCGGCCTCGAGAGAGACCCGCTCGAAGCCGTCGGTGTCGACGAGGACCACCCGGCAGGCGTCACCGTCAGCCGAGAGCCGAACCCGATCAGCTCCGTCCTCGTCCACGATCAAGACCGAGCGGGTGCGGACCTCGCCCTCGATCTGCCTCCGGAGGCTCGCCACCTCCTCCCGCAGCTGCTCGACGTCCGCCGGGTCGTCTCCGTCGGGGCGCGTATCGTCACTCATCGTCGGGACCTCCTAGGGGTTCCGTCCACGGCCCCGGGCAGTTGGCGCTGCGCCGGGGCCACTCGCTCTCGTTGGAGCGGCGGCCTACCCCTGTTCAGCATGCGCCTACACATGGCATCAAGGATCGACGCGTAGGGTCGGCCCATGGGTCGAGGGCGTCAGGTCTACGTCGACGACCTTGTCGACGCCTCGACCATCGCTGACCGGCTGGGCCTCTCGCACCGTGAGACGGTCAGCAACTTCGTGGTTCGCTACCCCGACTTCCCCAAGGCCCTCGGCATGTGGGGCCGCACCCGCCTCTGGAACTGGCCCGACGTCGAGGCCTGGGCGAGAGCAACCGGCCGCCTGGCCTAGTCGGCCTCCTCGCCTTCAGGCCCGTCGTCACTGGCCTTGTGTACCCCGAGTCGGCGTGAGATCTCGGCCGGGTCCATAGCCGGCAACGTCGACATCCGGTCAAAGATCGCTCGCCCGTCTGGCGGCTTTAGGGGCATCCCATCGAAGTGCTCGGGGGCGACGATGAGGGCCGCGCCGATGCGGTCGGACACGGTCGCAGCGTCTTCGGCGGAGAGGCCGCGCTCCTCGAGGCACTGAGTCATGAGGTCACGGACACGCTGCAACAGATCGACGAAGACGGCTTCGGCAGCAACGAGCTCTGCGATTGCTCCGTCCGCGTCGCCAGCCAACAAGCGCTGGAACACCAACCAGAGCCCGTCGTGGGCAAGGTCGTTTCGCAGGTGGCGAGCGGCATGCAGGTCTTGCACGAGGCCAACCGGCACCTGGTGTGTCGCTGCGAGCTTCTCGATCTCCTCGATCGCTTGGTGCAGCGTTCGCTTGAACGCGGTCGCAACAGATGCCTCCGCCGCGGTGTCGTCGTCTCGGGGACCTGCGAGCGTCGGGGCAACGAGCTTGCAGAACACTTCGAGCATCTGGCCGTGCACCATGGCCATGAAGTACGGCTGGCCAACTCGCTCAAGGTCCGCCTGTAAGCGGTCACCCAACGGCGAAGCTTCGATGAGAGCCATGAGGTCTTCGGGTTCGTCAGACACTGCCCCGTCCTAGCCGCCGGCTCGGCGACATGCCCGCGCTTTGCGGCTGTGCTCGATTGCCCTCGGCGGCGGGCGGTTGCAGGAACTACAACGTCAGTCCCGCTAGTCGGTTCCTGACCCCACTGACGGCCCTCATGCCTGAGCACTACACCAACCAGCACTACGTGCCCGAGTGGTACCAGAAGCGGTTCCTTGCGCCCGGTGCGACGCAGAACGAGCTGCACGTACTCGCCCTCCATCCGCGGTCGATGACGGACCCGAGCGGACGTCGCCGACCGCTGCCGCAGCAGCGTCGGCGGCCCATCCGCCGCTGCTTCGCCGAAGAGGACCTCTACACGTTGCGCTTCGGCGAGGCCGTCTCTCGGCACATCGAGAGTGCCTTCTTTGGGCGGATCGACACGAGCGGGGCACGGGCGGTGGGATGGTGGGACTCGGACAGTCTCCAGCAGCTGTACGACCGGGCGTTGCGTGACCTGGTCGAGTTCATGACCGCACAGAAGCTGCGGACGCCCAAGGGCCTCGACTGGCTGACGGCGCAACTTCGCAACCCCGCTCCGAATGAGGTTCTGCGAGCGATGGTCGATCTGAGGACGATCTACACCACGGTGTGGACCGAGTGCGTCTGGCAGATTGCCGACGCCGCCGACTCACCAACGAAGTTCATCGTCACGGATCACCCCGTCACCGTGTACAACCGGGCCTTCGGTCCACGGCATGCGCGCTGCCGGGGAGCGAACGATCCTGACATCAGGCTGCACGGATCGCACACCGTGTACCCCCTCAGCCGTGAGCGGTGCCTGATCCTGACGAATCTCTCGTGGGCGCTGGACCCGTACCAGCGCGCCACCGAGATGCGTCCGAACCCGGACTTCTATCGAGACACCTACTTCAACTTCCTGGACGTCCAGCGCGGGAGGCGTCTCGCTGAGGACGAGGTTCGGATCATCAACTTCATACTGAAAAGCCGGGCTTACCGCCACATCGCCGCAGGCGAACCGGAATGGCTGTACCCCGAGGAATTCGTCAGCAAGTCGGACTGGGCGGACTTCGGCGATGGGTATCTGCTGATGCCCGATCCTCGAGAGCTCAACGAGGGCGTCGAGGTCATCATGGGCTACGACGATGGGACGACGGAGGCGTTCGATGCATACGGCCGGCGGCCGTGGGAACCCGGCTACGAGGGCGCCGTCGGCTCGGCGCGTCAGCGTCCCGGACGGCACAAGAAGTTCAAGGAGGAGTTCGCTCGGCTGTACGGCCCTGACCTCCGGAGCCGCGCTTGGAAGACGGGCCGCGACTGGCCAGATGCAGACCAGGGCGGCAAGACAAGTGGACCGGACTGATTGATCAGCCGGGTCACTCGTCGGCGTCTCGAAGTGCTACGGCGATGCGTTGGTTGGCGACTTCTTCGTCGCCTTGGAGGGCTCCGACGTAGGTGCTGACGAGGGTCTGGACGCTGTGGCCCATGCGGCGGGCGACCTCGCCGAGGGGGACGCCGGCGCCGAGCCAGGTGGTGGCGGCGGAGTGGCGGAGGTCGTAGACCCGGATCGGCGGGTGGCCGACGTCGGCCAGGGCTCGCTTGAGCGCTCTCGCCCAGTTCGACTGGGTCGGGCGGCGGTCGCCTCGGGTGCGGAAGATCAGGTCATCGCCGGAGAGGTCGTGTTCGTCGACCCAGGCTCGGAGGATGCGGACGAGCACGGGCGGGATCGGGACCGAGCGGTCGCCGGTCTTCGTCTCGCCGGAGACGTCGAAGTCGACGTCGGCCTCGGTGACCTCGATGCGGCCCCAGTCGTCCTCGGGCAGCGTCAGGGCGTCGACCCGGAGCATCACGACCTCCGATGGGCGGAGTCCGCCGTAGTACGATGTCGCCGTCATCGCTCGGTAGAGCCGGCTGGCGGGCTGGTGGTTCGACATCGCTTCGAGCACCCGCGCCATTGTCGGCGGGTCGGGCAGGGAGCGGATCGCCGGACGCTTCGCCCGGGCGGCCTTCGTTCGCGATCGGCCCCGAGGGCTCGGCGGCCACGGGTTGGTGTCGAGGATCCCGAGGTCGACCGCTCGACCGATGCAGCTCTTCGCCGCCGTGCGGAGGCGGTGAGCCGTGGCTGCGGCGAGCGGGCTCCCGTCGGCCTTGCGTGCGAGCTTCCGATCGGCCTCGGCGAGCGACGCCCGATCGAGCTGTGCCAGCCGGAGGCACCACCGGTCGAGCCAGGCGGCCGCATCTTCGTCCACGACCTCGCCATCGGGCTTCAGCCACGCCGACAGGTGGGCGCGGGTGCCCGCCGGCGGGGGAGGGGCGGACGGGGAGACGACGAGCGGGACGAACCGTGAGAGCGCTTCGACGGCCGAGGTCCGAGTGCGTGGCGCCCAGTCGGGCCACTGCTCCTCGAGGAAGGCACGAGCCCACACGTGCATCTGGACGTCGTCCGGCTCCGGCTCCCACTCGACCGGTTCGCCGGTCTCGCGATCGAAGGCGTGCCCAGCGGCGTGCGCGTCGAGGAGCGCCGACCGGAAGCGATCGGCCTCGACCCGGATGCGGAACGACCGGCTCCGTTGGCGACCCTCGACCGCCCACCGGACGACCCACGGGCGCCGGTGCCGCTCGCCCTTCCGGCGCTGCACCCCGAACACGGCGACGTCCGCCTGGGGGCGTTCGATCCGTCGGCTCGGCGCGGTCACGAGGCCGATCGTTCCCCGGGCAGTCGGTGTCAACCCCGACCCGACGAACCCTCGTCAGAACCGTCCAGGAGGGTCCATCAGCGACCGTTTATGCACGGGATCATTGGGAGGAGTGTGGGAGGAGCGCGTTGCAGACGCTGCCACTAGTGCTCTGACCAGGGTGGATGACCCCATTGAGCAACAGGCTTCTAATCCGACGGTCGTTGGTTCGAATCCAACCGGGGGCGCTACCGGCAAGCCGTCGTGACCAGGGGTGGGGCGGCGATCGGTTGTGGGGCGGGTGGTCGGGGTAGCGCCGGGCCGGCTGCAACCCCCACACGAAGGATCCACGCCATGACCTATGGAGCTGCCATCGTCATCGGTGCCATCGGCGCCATCCTGCGGTACGCCGTGGCCGACTCGGTCGACGGCGTCGACCTCCGGATGATCGGGCTCATCCTGATGATCGCCGGGGCCATCGGGCTGATCGTCGGTCTCGTCCAGACCCTGTCGCACCGCCGCACGGCCGTCGTCTACGAGGACCGTCGTCCCCTCTACTGAGGTCGACGGCTGACACCGTCAATGTCGGAACGGAGTGCCCTGGTCATGATCATCGACCTCGTCCGGCGAGCCTGAGTGGCTCCGGACGCGCCGCGCTGGCGTCGCGCTGTCGGTTCCTTCCGACGGTCGCGCTGGTGGAGGTGGGGTCGCTGGCCGCTCGTCGCCGGAGCAGCCGTCGGGCTGGGCGGGGTGATCGCCCTCGTCTGGCTCTACGCCACCGTCGAGCTGCCGGCGGACCCGCCCGAGCTCCAGTCCTCGACGATCGTCGATGCCGACGGCGAGGAGCTGGCCGTCCTCCAGCGGGACGGCTACCGGATCGAGGTCGGGCTCGACGAGGTCGCCCCGGTGGTCGTCGACGCCCTGATCGCGGCGGAGGACCGGGACTTCCGCCACCACGACGGCATCGACCCCGTCGGCATCGTCCGGGCCGTCACCCACAACATCGGTGGGGGTGAGACCCAGGGCGGGTCGACGATCACCCAGCAGCTCGTCAAGAACAGCTACCTGTCGCCGGAGCGGACCTACAGCCGCAAGGTGAAGGAGGCGATCCTCGCCATCAAGCTCGACGATCGCCTCGACAAGGACGAGATCCTCGAGCGGTACCTCAACACGGTCTACTTCGGGCGGGGCGCGTACGGGATCGAGGCGGCCGCCAACGTCTACTTCGACCGGTCGGCGTCCGAGCTGGACGTCCCGCAGGCGGCGCTGCTGGTCGGCCTGCTGCGGGCCCCCGAGGCGGCCGAGCCGAGCGAGGACCCGGAGACGGCGACCCGCCGGCGCGACTCGGTCATCGACGACCTGGTCGAGGTCGGCGACCTCACCCGGGCCGAGGCCGACGAGGCCAAGGCCGCCGACCTCGGCGCCATCCCGCAGGACTCGCCGGTGACCCTGACCGCCGGGGTCGGGCCGCACGTGGTCGAGTGGATCCGGTCCCAGGCGGTCGAGATGTTCGGGGCCGACGCCGTGTACGGCGGCGGGTTGACCATCCACACGACGATCGACATCGACGACCAGCGGGCCGCCGAGCAGGCGGTGGCCGAGGTCCTCACCGATCCGAACGACCCGCAGGCCGCCCTCGTCGCCATCGATCCCGAGGGTCGGATCCGGGCCCACGTCGGGGGCCGGGACCACGCCGCCCTCCAGGTCGACCTGGCCCGGGGGCGCGAGGGCGGTGGCTCGGGACGCCAGCCCGGGTCGACGTTCAAGCCGATCGTCCTGGCTGCGGCGCTCCAGGACGGGACCGCCACGCTCGGGTCGACGTTCCCGGCGCCGGCGTCGATCACCCTCGACGACGGCGGGGGACCGTGGGAGGTGGGCAACTACGGAGGCGAGGGGTTCGGCGTGCTCGACCTGTACGAGTCGACGACCCGATCGGTGAACACCGTGTACGCCCAGCTCGTCCTCGAGGTCGGTCCCGAGCGGGCGGCCGAGGTCGCCGACTCGCTGGGGATCCCCGGCCAGGAGCCGGATCCCAGCCTCGTGCTCGGGACCGGCGAGGTGTCGGTCCTCGACCTGGCCGGCGGCTACTCGACCCTCGCCCGGCAGGGCGAGCGGATCGACCCCTACGTGATCGAGAGGGTCGAGGACGCCGACGACGACGTGATCTTCGAGGTCGAACCGCCCGAACCGGTCCGGGCGCTCGACGAGGGCCCGGCGCTGGCCGTCACCCACGCCCTCCGCGGCGTGATCGACGGGGGCACCGGCACCCGGGCGCAGCTCGACCGGCCGGCGGCGGGCAAGACCGGGACCACGCAGGGCAACGGCGACGCCTGGTTCGCCGGCTACACCCCGGACCTCACCGCCGCCGTCTGGATGGGCTACCCCGAGGGCCCGCAGCGGGCGATGACCGACGTCCACGGCGAGAGCGTCACCGGCGGCTCGCTCCCGGCCGACATCTGGAAGCGGTTCATGGACGCCGCCCTGGCCGACGTCGAGCCCTCCGACTTCCCCGCCCCGCCCGACGACCTGCTCGAACCGCCCGAGGACGAGCAGCCGGAGCTGGAGGTCAGCCCCACCCGCGGGCCGGTGGGGACCGAGGTCACCGTCACCGGCACCGGCTTCGCCCCGTGCGTCGCGGGCTGGTCGGTCGCCATGGACCCGGGTGGGGCGACCTCGCCCACCGACGACGGCGGCGACGCGGCCGACCGCACCGCCACCCTCGTCGTCCCGGAGGGCCTCGGCCCCGGCACCGCCCGGATCACCGCCCTCTGCGACCGGGGCGGCGGACCGGAGCCCGTCGCCGAGGCCACCTTCGAGATCGAGGCCCCCGAGGAGGAGTCGACCACGACGACGTCGTCCCCGACGACGACCACCACCACCAGCGAGCCCGACACCTCGACGACCGCCCCTCCGACCACGGCGCCGCCGATCACGGTCCTGCCCGGACCCACGTCGACCACGACCACCACCCGGCCGCGGGCCCGCCCGCCGGCGGGCCCGGGCGGCTGATCGGCCCCGGAAGCCCGCCGTCGGTCGGCAGGCGGTCACCGAAAACCGTGGTGGGGCGAGCCACGCCGTGGGCTACATCGGGCGTGGCGACGGCGGCCCGGGCCGCATCCCGCCGGTCGCCGAGGAGGAGGAGGGTCGGGGTGGAGGAGAGGGTGCGGGCGGTGGCGGCGGCGGTGGAGGTCGCCACCCGCTGCGGTCTGGCGGTCGAGCGGACCGAGGTCCTCAGCGACTCGAACAAGGTGATGGTCCGGCTGGAACCGTGCGCCGTGGTGGCCCGGGTCGCCCACCGGGGCCAGGAGGTCGCCGCCTTCGAGGTCGACCTGGCCTGCCGTCTCGCCGCCGCCGGGGCGCCGATCGCCGCCCTCGCCCCCCGGGTCCCGCCCCGCCCCCACGAGGCCGACGGCTTCGTCGTCACGCTGTGGACCTTCCACGCCGGGCCCCCGGGGCCGCCCCCGCCGACCGAGGTGGCCGACGCCCTGGCCCGGCTCCACGGCGCCCTCCGGGCGATCGACGTCGCCGCGCCGCACTTCACCGGCCGGGTGGCGGAGGCCGAGGCCCTCGTCGCCCACCCGGACCGCTCCCCGGCGCTGGCCGCCGACGACCGGGCCCTGCTCCTCGCCGCCCTCCGCACCGGTCGGGACGCGGTGCTCGGAGCCGGCGCCCCCGAGCAGCTCCTCCACGGCGAGCCCCACCCGGGCAACGTCGTCCGCGCCGCCGACGGCCTGCGGTTCGTCGACCTCGAGACGGCCTGCCGGGGGCCGGTCGCCTTCGACCGGCCCACGTGCCGGTGGCGATCGCCCGTCGCTACCCGGGGGCCGACGCCGCCCTGCTCGACACCTGCCGGGGGCTCGTCCTGGCCATGGTGGCGGCATGGCGCTGGGACCCCGATGACCGCTTCCCGCACGGGCGCGCGGCCGGCCACGAGCTGCTCGCCGCCCTGCGCGGCGGCCCCCCGTGGCCACCGCTCGACGTGGTCATGGCCCGGGCCGGCGTCCCGTAGGCGTGGCGGTGGGGAGGAGGGCGGCGGCGACGGTGTCGAGCTGGGCCAGCAGGCGGTCGACCGGGTAGGCCGACGGGTCCTCCAGGCGGAGGCGGACCAGCTCGTCGGCGATGACCTGGAGCATCCGGGCGGCCAGCTCGGGGTCGGCCACGGCGCCGCCGGAGCGATGGGCGATCTCGGCCGCGTTGCGCTCGCGGATCAGGGCCCGGCCCCAGGCCAGGCTGGCGGCCAGGGCGGGCGGGCCGGCCCGGGGGGCGACGAGGAACATGCGCCAGGTGGCGGGGTCGGCGTCGGCGGCGGCGAGGACGTCGGCCATCACGTCGCGGAGCGACGACCGGCCGCGCCGCCGCGGTGCCCCGGCGATGGCCGCCGCCGCCCGCCCCGCGGCCCGCTCGACCAGGGCGTCGAGGAGCCCGTCGAGCCCGCCGAAGTGCTGGTAGACGACCGGCCGGGTGACGGCGCAGGCGCGGGCGACCCGGTCGATGGTGACGGCGCCGAAGCCCTCGACGTCGACGATGGCGGCGCAGGCGTCGAGCAGCTGGGTGCGGCGCTCCTCGGCCGCCATCCGCCGCCGGGCCCCGCTCACCGCGCCATCCCCGGACCGTCGGCCAGGAAGGCGAAGCGCTCGCGCAGCTCGCCCTCGTCGAGGCCGAAGTCGGCGGCGGTGTAGCGGTGGGTGCCGTGGCCGTGGCGGGGCTGGTCGCGGTGGAAGGCGGCGACGAGGGCGTCGGGGTCGGCCGGCGGGTCGAGGCCGGCGGCGGCGCACACGACGGCGAGGGCGGCCCCCGGGTCGGCCACCAGGTCCTCGTAGGCGAGGTCGACGAAGGTCGCCCCGGTCGAGGCGGGGTCGGATCGGAAGGCGTGGGCCCGGCGGAGCCAGAGCTCGGTCTGGTCGGCCTGGAAGCGTCCGACGTCGGCGGCGTCGACCTCGTCGCTGTAGGTCGAGCGGAAGACGGCGAAGAGGCTGGCGCCCGAGGCGACGGTGGCGACGATGTCGCGGTGGAGGTGGACGACGGTGGCGCCGGGGAAGGCGGCGACGAGGTGGGGCAGCTCGGCGGTGTGGGCCGGGGCCTTGAGCACCCAGCGCCGCCCGTCGCCGGCGTCGAGGGCCTGGAGGAGGTGGCGGTGGCGGGCGTAGCCGGGGCCGAGGTCCTCGCCGGCCATCCAGCGGGCGTAGCCGTCGAGCCGGACGGTCGAGGGGAACCCCCAGCTGCGGAGGTCGGTGCCCATGCCGAGCACGCACTCCTCGGGCAGGCGGGCGCCGGAGTCGTGGACGGCCCGGAGGCCTGGGTTGAGGGTGTGCAGCAGCTCGTGGGCGGCGCCGGCGGCGTCGAGGAAGCGCTCGCGCCGGGCGGGGTCCATCCCGGCCACGGCGGCGGGGTCGGTCAGCTCGGCCGGCAGCGGCGCCCGCAGCCGGGGGTCGGTGGCCAGCAGGCGGAACAGGAACGTCGTGCCCGTGCGCCAGCCGCCGACGATCACGATCGGCGGGGCCAGGGGCCGGGCGAAGCGGTCGGGCTCGGCGCTCCGCAGCGCGTCGAGGGCGGCCCCGGCCCGCAGCCGGCCGATGGCGGTGGCGGCGACCATCCCGAGGCCGAGGGCGGTCAGCCGGCCGTCCTCCCGGGCCGAGCCGAGGTACTGCTCCAGCCCCGTGCGCCAGCCGGGGGCGAAGCGGTCGGCGTCGGCGCCCCGGGCCGCCACCTCGGCGATGCGGTCGGGGTCGAGCCGGTAGCGCTCGGGCCGGGCCCGGCGGTCGGCCTCGGCGGCCTCGTGGGCGGCGGTGGCCGCCGGCGTCCGGGGGGCGGGCCGCCAGGTCACGGCCAGGCCGTCAGGTCGTCGATCCGGCACCGCCGCACGGTGGGCAGCGCCGGCTCCCGCTCGGGCTGGAGGAAGCGGAGGACGACGAGGCCGAAGGGCCGGCCCTCGGTGTCGAGCCAGTCGCCGGCGGGGCCCGGGTCCCGCGCCGCGAGGACGAACCGGTAGCGCCCGTCGACCAGCCGGGCGGTGCCGTCGGTCCGCGACACCGGTCGGCTGCGGTGGTCGAGCGAGTTGAGGAAGCGGCTGTAGAGCAGGACGTTCCAGTAGCGGCTGGGGACGGCCTCGCCCTCGATCACGAGGGCCTCGTCGGGCTCGAGCGCCCACGAGCCCCGGAGGTAGTGGATGCCGGGCTCGGTGAAGGCGGCGCCGCCGGCCATCTCGGTCCATCGTCGGACCTGGTTGGGCCCCTCCCGGTCGTCTCGGGTGGCGGCGGCCTGGAGGGCGGGCACGGCGGCGACCCCCCGGCCGAGCCGGGTGAGGTGGTGGGCGAAGCGCTCGGCGTCGATGGCGGGTGGGGGAGCGGGCCGGTCGAGCGGGTCGATCCGGCACCAGCCGAGCCGGTCGCGGGCGGCGTCGTGGTGGAGCTGGCGCACCCACAGGACCTTGGCCCCCGGCGGGAGCCGCAGCCAGGCGCTGCCGTCGCCGGGCGCGTCGGGGGAGACGGTGACGGTGAAGCCGCCGTCGGCGTCGACGGGGAGGTCGTCGCTGTCGATGCGGGCGCCGGCGGCGGCGTCGAGCGTGCCGGTCGAGGAGTAGGCGGTGATCGACTGGTAGACGGCGTCGCCGACCGACCCGGTGATGCGGTAGCGGCGGTCGTCGCGGATGTCGGCGACCCAGTACCGGACGTCCGGGTTGTCCATGAACATCTTCGAGCGGTGCTCGTTGAAGGGGACCAGCTCGGGGCGCTCGCGGTCGACCTCGAACCGTCCCAGCTGGTTGTTCAGGCTCCGGACCAGGGCCCGGTACCCGTCGGCCTGCTCCTCGGGGTCGAGGTCGGCCACCTCGGTCGCCAGCCGCTCGCCCGCCTCCCGCAACCCGTCGACGAACGCGTCCCACGCCTCGGCAGCAGCCATGGCCGGCAACTTACACTTCGTAAGCAGCGGGCTCAGGCGAGGGCGAGGACGACGTTGAGCAGCCCGAGGAAGAGGGCGACGAAGGCGAAGGGGAGCGGTGGGACCCGGCTCGGCGTCGGCTGGATGCGGAGGGCCCACGCCGCCCGCCGGTGGAGCCCCAGCCAGTAGGCACCCAGGGCGAGGAAGATCGCCGCCAGCAGCAGCCGCACGATGGTCACCCGGGCACCGTAGCGGCCGACCGACGACCACGGAGAGGAGTCGCGACCGAGAGTCTGCTACTGTGCGTGAGCATGGGCAGGTGGGGGAAGATCATCAGGGTCGTGGCCGTGGCGGGAACGCTGGTCGCCGGGGTGGGCATCGAGACGGGGGCGCCGTCGCCGGTGGTGGCCGCCACCCCGCCGGACTGCACGGTCACGGCGACGCTGGTCAACCCGTGCCGGCCCTGGCTCGGCGCCGTCGCCGGCCACTACCCGGGGGTGGCCGAGACGGTGCGGGCCCAGACGCTGGCCCACGAGGCCCGCATCGGCAAGCAGGTCGACGTCGTCCACACCTACAAGGACGTCGGCAAGGTCACCCTCTCCTCGGACGAGAAGTACTTCGCCAACCGGGGGACGATCCTCTACATCAACTGGAAGCCGGCCCGGTACTGGGGCCAGGCCACCGGTGGCAACGCCACGATCAACGCCCAGATCGACACCCTGGCCCGCGAGATCAAGGCGCTCGGGAGCCGGCGGGTGATGCTGTCGATCCACGGCGAGCCCGAGCGGGTCGCCAGCAAGGGCAGCTCGGCCTGCCCCGGGCTCAAGGGCGACCACGGCTCGCCGGCCGAGTACCGGGCCATGTGGGCCAACGTGCAGGACCGCTTCGCCGCCGTCGGCGCCGGCAACGTCGTGTGGGTGATGAACTACCTCGGCTACCAGGGCTGGGACTGCCTGTTCCCCGAGCTGTGGCCGGGCAACGACCGGGTCGACTGGATCACCTGGGACCCGTACCTCCAGAGCGGCATGCGCTGGGACACCGAGATCGGCTACTTCTACAAGGCCCTGGAGGCCAAGAGCAGCCCCACCCACGCCTTCACGTCGAAGCCGTGGGGGCTGGCCGAGTTCGGCTCCTGGCGAGGGGCCCCGCAGGCCGACGCCTACCGGATGTACGAGGACGCCAAGCGGTCGCTCGAGGCCGGGCGCTTCCCACGGATCAAGCTCTACGAGATCTTCGACACCATCAACTCCGGCGGCGACATCCGGGTCGGCTACGACACCCGGGGCGTCGCCGACCCGGGCGAGCAGCAGCGCTACAACGCCTTCGCCCACTCGCCGGCGTTCTCCGACCCGACGACGCCCCCGCCGGACCCTGAGCCCGAGCCGCCCACGCCGACCGACCACCTCGGTGCCTGCGACGTCGGGGTCGAGGCGGCGCTGTCGTGCTTCGGCGGCACCTACGCCAGCCCGGTCAAACCGACCCGCACCACCTCGGCGAAGCACCAGGGCACGGCGTCGGTGCAGGTCAAGAACACCACCACGGCGTCGGGCGCCTACGGGCTGAACCTCAACCCCCGGCCGGTGTCGTCGACCCAGGTCGGGCGGACCTACACGGCCGCGGCCTACGTCCGCCCCGAGGTGGCGGGGACGCCGATCACCCTCCTGCTGCGCGAGGCGCGGCCCGACGGCAAGGCGCCGGCCAACGGCTACCGGTCGGTCACGATCACCCCGCCGACGACCGGCTGGACCCGGATCGAGGCCGTCTACACGGCCAAGGAGGCGGGCAACACCCTGTCGTTCTCGGTCTACGCCACGCTCGGGGCCGGCCGTCTGTTCCGGGCCGACACCTTCAGTCTGACCAGCGTCCCCCGGGCCTGAGGGTCACCCCTCGAGGGTGGCCTTCACCTGGCCGAGGGCGCCCTGGTAGATGTCCTTGAACATCGGGGCGGCCTCGTCGGGCTCGACCGAGACGTCCCAGGTGACCTCGCTGGCGCCGTCGCCGGCGTCGCGCACGGTGATCGTGGCCTCGTGCTTGGCCACGGGGGCGCCCTCGCCGACGATCGAGTAGGTGATCGAGCGGCCCTCGGCGTCACGGCCCACCAGCTGCTCGGTGAGCGTCATGCCCATGGTCTGGATCGTCCGGATGTCGCCCTCGACGGTGCAGGAGTCGACCCCGGCCATCCACGTGTCGAGCCCACCGAACTCTCCCACCAGGGCCCACACCTCGTCGGCGGGCTTGGCGATGTCGATGCGGGCGGTCTCGGTCTGCACGGGGCTACCTCCGGGTGGTGGGTCGCCGGACCGTAGCGCGGACAGGTGTCCAGGTGGTGGGTCCAGAGCCCACAAGAACAGGTTCCTGTGGGCCCACGGTCGCGTTTCTCGGGGGTGGCGGGTTCCTGTGGGGCAGGGGGCGCGGAGGCGCGACGGTGGGGCACAGGAAGGCCGTGGGGGGCGGGGCGGGCGGATGCCCGACGACCGGGCCACGGTGTGCGGGGTGGGGGAGCGGGCGTGCCACACTCGTCGGTCCCCCATGACGCGCTCGATCCGACTCCGCCCCTGGCAGAAGGCCGCCCTCGACCGGTTCCTGGCCAGCGATCGGCCCGACTTCCTGGCCGTGGCCACCCCCGGCGCCGGCAAGACGACCTTCGCCCTCACCGCCGCCCGCCACCGGCTGGCCGAGCGGCCCGGGCGGCTCGTCGTCGTCGCCCCGACCGCCCACCTCAAGCACCAGTGGGCCCAGGCCGCCGGGCGCTTCGCCCTCCACCTCGACCCCTCGTGGTCGGCCGCCGACGGCGCCCTGGCCGGCGACATGCACGGCATCGTCACCACCTACCAGCAGGTCGCCACCAGCGCGGCGGCCCTCCGGGCCCTCAGCCCCGGCGCCTTCGTCATCTTCGACGAGCTCCACCACGCCGCCGACGACCGGGCCTGGGGCGACTCGATCCGGGCCGCCTTCGAGCCCGCCGACCGCCGCCTGGCCCTCTCGGGGACGCCGTTCCGCTCCGACACCCGGGCCATCCCCTTCGTCGAGTACCACCTCGACGAGGCCCGCCCCGACTACGAGTACGGCTACGGCGACGCCCTGGCCGACCGCCGGGTCGTCCGCCCCGTCTACTTCCCCCGCACCGGCGGGCAGATGGAGTGGTCGGCGCCCGACGGCACCGAGCACTCGGCCACCTTCGACGACGCCCTCGACGCCGCCCGGTCGAGCCAGCGGCTGCGCACCGCCCTCTCGCTCGACGGCGAGTGGCTGCCCACCGTGCTGCGCGACGCCCACGCCCGGCTCACCGACGTGCGCATGGTCCAGCCCGACGCCGGCGGCCTCGTCATCGCCATCGACCAGGACCACGCCCGCGGCATCGCCGAGCTGCTGCGCACCCGCTTCGGCACGCGGGCCACCGTCGTCACCTCCGACGACCCCCGGGCGTCGAGCCACATCGCCATGTACGCGGCGGGCAAGGAGCCGTGGCTGGTGGCGGTGCGCATGGTGTCCGAGGGGGTCGACATCCCCCGGCTGCGGGTCGGGGTCTACGCCACCACCACCTCGACCGAGCTGTTCTTCCGCCAGGCCGTCGGCCGCCTCGTCCGCTGGACCCGGGGCGTGCCCCAGCAGAAGGCGTGGCTGTTCATCCCCGACGACCCCCGGCTCCGCCGGCTGGCCAGCGGCATCGCCGAGCAGCGCCGCCACTCGCTCCAGAAGCGGGAGAAGGAGGAGGGCCTCGCCGGGCTCGACGAGGCCGCCCTCGACGCGGCGCCGCCCGACGAGGAGCAGATGTCGCTGTTCGCCGTCATCTCGGCCGTCGCCACCGACTCCGAGGGCCACGACGGGCCCGACGACGACGCCGACTTCGACGACGACGCCGACGAGGGCCCCGGCTTCGAGCTCGAGCTGGCCCCGCCGCCCCCGCTGGTCGGGGGCGTGGGGCCGGTGGCGCTGGGCGAGGACGGCCTCGCGCTGACCCGCAAGGAGGACAAGAAGCGCCTCCGCGACCTCAACGCCCAGCTGGCCCGCGACCTGGTCCGCACCACCGGCATGTCGCACGCCCAGGTGAACAAGGAGCTCAACCGGCTCTCGGGCATCACCCGGGTCACCGAGGCGACCGTCCCCCAGCTCCGCACCCGCCTGGAGAAGGGCCAGCGCTGGCTCACCCGAACGGCCTGATCCGGTTTGGCTCGCGGGGGACCGGAGAGCCGACGGCGATGACAACGACGACCCCCACCGGATACTCCGACCACACCACCGCCGGCCACGACGCCGACCGCCGCGTCTGGACCTTCACCGAGACGAAGGCCGGCGTGAAGACGACCGAGTTCGTCTTCATGGTGCTCTTCATCGCCGGCGTGCTCATCGCCACCTACATCGACGGCGACGACAGCCTCCACGCCGAGGAGGGCTGGCTCTACGCCGCCATCGCCGCCTCGGCCTACTTCATCAGCCGGGGCCTGGCGAAGTGCGGCAGCCGCGAGCCGTACAGCACCGAGCGCTGATCCCTCCTTCGCCCCCTTGCTTATATAAGCAGAGGACGATAGAACGGGGGCATGGCCGACATCCAGATCGACACCGATGCCCGTCTCGCCGCCGTCACCCGCTCCGTCGAGGCCGACCCCCGCCACGAGGGGCCGTACAAGGCGGTGGTGGCCACCGAGCTGTACCCGTCACCCCCGGCCGACGTCTGGGACGCCATCACCGACCCCGACCGGCTGTCGCGCTGGTTCCTCCCCGTCACCGGCGACCTGCGCCTCGGCGGGACGTACCAGCTCGAGGGCAACGCCGGCGGCGAGGTCCTGGAGTGCGAGCCCGAGGAGCGGTTCCTCGTCACCTGGGTGTTCGACGGCCACACCAGCTGGGTCGAGGTCACCCTGACCCCCGAGGGCGACGGCACCCGGATGCGGCTGGCCCACACGGCCAACGTCGCCAACCCGTTCTGGGACCAGTTCGGCCCGGGCGCCACCGGCGTGGGCTGGGAGTCGGGGCTGCTCGGCCTCTCGCTCCACCTCGCCACCGGGGCGGCCGTCGACCGGGAGGCCTTCCAGGCCTGGGAGACGAGCCCCGAGGCGGCGGCGTTCATGGCCGGCAGCGCGGCGGCGTGGGGCGAGGCCGACGCCGCCGGCGGCGAGGACCCGGCCGTGGCCCGGCGCCGGGCCGACGAGGTGGCGTCGTTCTACACGACGCCGCCCGAGGAGCCGGCCGGCTGATGCACGCCTTCGACGTCCTGGGCGACCCGGTGCGCCGCCGCCTCCTCGAGCTGATGGCCGAGGGGGAGGCGTCGGCCGGCGCCCTCACCGACGTCGTGCGGGCCGAGTTCGGGATCAGCCAGCCGGCGGTGTCCCAGCACCTGCGGGTGCTGCGTGAGCACGGCTTCGCCACCGTCCGACCCGAGGGCACCCGCCGGCTCTACGCCGTCGACCCGGCCGGGATGCAGGAGGTCGACGCCTGGCTGGAGCAGTTCCGCGTGTTCTGGACCGGCCGCCTCGCCGCCCTCGGCACCGAGCTGGCCCGGGGCCGCCGCGCCGCCTCAAGGTGCCAGGCACCTTGAGGCGATCGCAGGACACGCCCTAGTCGCCCCGGCGGCGCTCGACGACGGCGTCGACGACCAGGCCGGCCCCGATGGCCAGGAGCCAGGCGTCCTTGCTGAGGCCCAGCCCCTGCGGGGTCGGCCAGACCGACCCCTCCTTGCGCATGCCGGGGGTGCGGGCGTAGAGCCCCATCAGGGCGGCGCTGAAGGCGGTGAGCCCGGCGCCGGCCAGCCCGTCGGACACGAACGGCGCCAGCAGGGCCCCGCCCAGGACGACCTCGCCGACCGCCAGACCCTTCACGAACCGCTCGGGCGGGACGTCCTTCAGCACCGGGTAGGTGCCGGCGGCCATGCCGTGGATGCCGGCGGCGTGCTCGGGGTCGGCCTTCAGCTTCTCGAGCCCGGCGTGGAGGGTGAAGGCCCCGGCGGCGATCCGCCCGGGGACGTTCCGGAGGTGGGTGGAGGCCATCACGGCACGGTACCCAGCGACCCCCCGCACCCGACCCCGCCAGGGTGGCCCTCCGAGGACCACCCTCGGAGGCCACGGCGGTCAGCCGTGCGTGGAGCGGGTGACGGGAATCGAACCCGCATAGCCTGCTTGGAAGGCAGGGGCTCTAGCCATTGAGCTACACCCGCGAGGGCCCGGAGGCCGGGGTCGAACCTAGCGGGAGCGCCGTCAGCTCGGGAAGCGGGTCTGGGCCCGGTCGAAGTACTCCTGCATCGAGGCGAGGGTGCTGGCCAGGGTGACGTCGCCCTCGGTGCGGATGCGCCCGCCCCAGTAGGTGGCGTCGGCGCTGCTGGCGCCCCGGCCGAGCAGGGCCTGGTACAGCTTCTGGACCCGGGCGCCGCGCGACTCGGCCGACTGGTAGAGGTCGAGCGCCACGCGGGTGCGGCCCCGGCTGGCCACCTGGCCCTCCCAGAAGACGAGGTCGTCCTCGCTCGGGGTGCGGCCGAGGAGCTTGCCGTAGAGGTCGGTGATCCAGCCCCGGACCGTGCCCCCGCCGAAGCCCTCGTAGTACTCCTTGCTGGCGTAGAAGAAGGCCGCCACCTTGGGCACCGAGACGCCCCGGCGGAGCTCGCCGACCCAGAAGGCGACGTCGGCCTGGCTGCCGGGCCGCCCGAGGGTGTCGTCGTAGAAGCCGTTGACGAGCGCCGAGAGGTACTCGTCGGAGCGGGCCAGGCCCCGCACGTAGGCGGCCTTGCTGGCACCGTTGGCCAGCGACGTGGCGGTGAGGTCGATCTCCTGCGCGCTCGGGGCCCGGTCGAGGAAGTCCTGGTACGTCGCCTTGACGAAGGGGACGAAGGGCGAGGTGACGGTGATCGTGCCGCCCTCGAAGGCCTGGCGGACGCCGGCGCCGGGCAGCCGCTCGGGGTCGCCGGTCGGGTAGCCGTAGCTGCCGCCGGGGCCGCCGGCGTCGCGGTAGCGGGCGAAGATCCCGGGCGGGACGACGTGGGCCCCGGTCTCCGAGGTGGCGTAGACGGCGCCGTGCTGGGTGGTGAAGCGCACGCCCCGGCCGTCGCCGACCGCGCCCCGGTCGCTGGTGGGGTAGCCCATCCGCCCGGTCGGCCCGCCGTCGTCGAGGTAGGCGGTCAGCAGGCTGCCCCAGACGCCGAAGGCGCCGGTGGCGGCCGAGTAGTAGATGACGCCGCCGTGCTCGAAGATCGACGCCCGGCCCCGGCCGTCGGACAGCGTGGTCACGTTGGTGGCGACGTGCCCGAGGGCGCCGGCGATCCCGCCGAGGGCCTCGTGCTTGGTGAAGATCGCCCCGTGGATCTCGACGGTCACCTGGCTGCGGCGGTAGATGCGGCCGGTGGCGAAGTTGATGTAGATCGCCCGCTCGTCGGCGCTGCGCCGGGGCGAGCCGGTGGGCCGGCCGAGCACGCCGCCCAGCCCGCCGTACTGCTGCCAGACGGCGTAGTAGGGCTCGGGCACGCCGTAGGTCGACCCGTCGGTGAAGCGGTAGATCCCGCCCCGCTGGAAGCGCGAGTAGCGGACGCTGCCCGACGAGGACACGTCGGTGGTCGGGTAGCCGTAGGCGCTGCCGTGGCCGCCGGCGGCGAGCCACAGGTCGAGGATCGACCCGTGGACCTCCTGCGGGTTGGTGCTCGGGCTGTCGTAGATCCGCCCGCCCTCGTAGACGGCCAGCCGGCCGCTGCGGTTCGGGGTGTCGCGCTCGGAGCCGATCTGCTTGCCGAGGAAGCCGCCGGCGCCGCCGAGCGCCTGGTACTTGCGGGCGATCGGGGACGACGCCTGGTTGGTGAGGCAGGCGGCGCCGTGGTCGGCGGTGCGGTTGTCGGTGAGGGTGCGGGTCGAGCAGGCCGGGTCGTAGGTCCACGGCGTGATGCAGATGGCGACGCGGCAGGCGACCGGGCCGTAGCAGCTGATCTGCTGGTTGCACTGGCCGTAGCGGAACTGGTTGCAGCAGGTGCGGCGGCCGTCGCAGGCGGCGCCCGAGCAGCGGCACGAGCACTGGGTCGGGCAGGTGGCGTTGCAGTCGATGATGTAGCGGGGGCCGCCCCCGCAGTAGGCCGAGCCGTCGGCCTTCCACCAGCCGGCGACGAAGGTGGCCGGCGGGCACGAGTTGCTGCCGTTGTTGATCGTGCAGCAGAAGGCGGTCCAGCCGTCGCCGCAGGTGCCGCAGACGGCGCCGTAGGCGGTGCCCGGCTTGAGGAGGTAGCTGACCGGGTTGACGGCCAGGGCCGAGCCGACCACGGCGGTGCGGGCGAGGAACCGGCGCCGGCTGTGCCCGCCGGAGAGGATGCCGGCGGTGCGGGCCACGACCCGCTCGGCCACCGAGGGCCGGGGGGCGCCGGGGGCGGGGGCCGGGGCCGGGGCGGTATCGGTGGCGGTGGCGCGGCGGCGGACGAGGTCGAGCGGGCTCATGCGGGGGTCCTCTCGAGGGCGGGGGCGCTCACGGCGCCGTGACCTGGATCTGACGGGTGACGTCGTTGGCGGTGGTGGCCATCGGGCCGACCTCGCGCTGGTCGCCGACGACGGTGTAGAGGCAGAAGGCCCGGCCGTTGAGGGTGAAGAAGCGCTGGGCGCCGGCCTGGCCCCGCTGGACCCGCTGGAGGCCCTGGCTGCTGAACATCCGCCCGGTGAGGCGGGGCACCTGGGAGACGGTGGGGAACAGGGCGGTGCCGGCGCTGTCGGGGCCGTACTCGACCAGCACGACGAGCAGGTGGCCGGTGCCCATCAGGTCGACGGCGCCGCTGCCGAAGTCGCCCCGATCCTCGGGGAGGGCGAAGTTGCCCATGTGGAGGACGGGGCCGGTGTCCTCGCCGAGGACCGCGGTCGACGCCGACGCCCCGCCCCGACGGCCGGTCAGGGTCCCGGGCTGGCGCCGGCTGATCCGGCCCTCCCAGCCGTTGGGCAGCTCGGCCCGGATGCCGTGGGCCTCGATCCTCATGCGCGGGTCCTCTCGTCGGGCTCGTCGTGATCGTGGGGGTGGTCGTGGGCGTGCTGGTGGGCGGCGAGGCGGGGGTCGTCGGGCCCGTCGCCGTAGAGGCTGGGGTCGCCGGGCCCGATGCCGGCGGCCAGCAGCTCCTCGTCGACCCGGCGCTCGCGCTCGTCGTCGGCCTTGTACTTGGCGACCCGCCGGCTCTCGAGGTCCTCGGCGTAGCTGGCGTCGTCCTGGATCTGGGTGAGCAGCCCCTTCACCTGGTCCCAGTCGATGCCGGTGCCCTCGCCCTGGACCAGCCCGGTCTTCCCATCGACCAGCACGAAGTAGGGCGAGCCGGGGATGTCGTAGGCCTCCCAGGCGCTGGTGTCCATGACCACGGGGACGGCGGCGGGGGCGACCCGGGCGATCGCCGCCGGGCTCTCCTGGTCGGGGCCCTTGGTGACGATGACGGGGCGGACGTCGCGGGGCAGGCCCAGCTTCTGCGGCTTCTGGAAGGCGTCCCAGAAGCGCTGGCAGGTGAGGCAGGAGCCGGAGAGGAAGGCGACCAGCGTGCGGTGCTCGACCCCGGTGACCCGGATGGTGAGGGCGTCGTCGTCGATCCCGACGCCGACGAGGTCACGGCTGTCGGTGAAGCCCTCGCGCTCGGGCGGGGCCTGGACCTGCGGGAAGGTGCGGACCTCGTCGCGGCTGACGGTGCGGGGTCCGGCGGCGCGGGCGCCGGAGCGACCACCGGTGGCCGCCGCGGCCCGGGTGGTGGCCCCCTCCTCCAGCCCCCCGTCGAGGTCGTGGAGGCGCCGGAGGATGTCGGCGTGGCTGCGCAGCAGGCCCAGGACGAGCAGGGTGAGCACCGCCACGGCGACGGCGAGGATGACGACGACGGCGGCCATCAGGCGGGGAGCGCAGCGGGCCGCCGGGGGCGCAGCGCGGGGGAGGCGAACAGCACGACCGGGCCACCGTAGGCGATGTGCCGCGCTCGGTGAGCACACTCACCCGAAGGTGGGGCGGTCCGACCCGGCCGGTTCTGAGGCGCAAGGAGGGCGCGGGTGGGACCGGTGCGCCTCAGAACGGCGGCGACCCAGTTCTGAGGCGCGGGCGGAGGGTGGATGGATCGCTGGCGCCTCAGAACGGGGGCGATCCGGTTCTGAGGCGCGGGCGGAGGGTGGATGGATCGCTGGCGCCTCAGAACGGGGGAGGAGGGGGTCAGGGCTTGGACGATCCGGGGGCGGGGCCGAGGAGGGCCCGGACGGCGGGCAGGTCGGTGAGGAGGGCGCGGACGCCGGCGGCGGCCACGGCGGCGAGGCCGAGGACGGCCAGGGTGGCGACGGGCTGGTCGCCGGTGGCGGCGGCGACCCCGTCGGCCCCGACCACGACGGCGGCGACGGCGCCGGCGGCCAGCAGGACGTTGACGACGACGTGGGTCCACCCGACGGGGGCGGCGGCCTCGCCGAAGCACCCGCAGTCGGCGGCCTCGCCGCCCCGGGCCTGGAGCACCTGGCGGGCGGTGAAGCAGGCGAAGCCGAGGTAGAGGGCGGCGACGACGATCCCGGCCGGCCCCCCGAGCCCACCGGCGGCGAGGCCGGCGGCCACCTCGACCACCCCGAGGGCCCGCACGGCGCCGTCGGGCACGCGGAGCCCGGCCCGGGCCAGGGCCAGCGCCGTCGGGGCCGACCGGTCGAGCTTCGCCAGCCCGGCCGCCACCAGCAGCAGCCCGGCGACGAGCAACGGTCCGAGGGCGGGGGACAGCGAGGCGAGCACCACGCCCCCCACCATGCCAGCCCGCCATCGGTTCTGATCGGCGAGCGTCGCGTGGGCGCGCCCCTGGCTGATCAGAACGGAGAGGGTCGGCGCCCCTGGGCCACGGCGGCCCGGCGCTGGTCACCATGCCAGGCGCGGAGGGCCGCGCCGGTACAGTGGGCGCCCTCATGCAGTCCACCGTCGAGCCCGCCGAGGGCAACAAGGTCAAGCTCCGCGTCGAGGTCCCCGGTGACGTCTTCGAGCGAGAGGTCGACGCCGCCTTCAAGCGCATGGCGCGCGAGGTGCGGCTCCCCGGGTTCCGGCCCGGCAAGGTGCCCCGCAAGGTGCTCGAGGCCCGGGTCGGCGTGGAGGCGGCGCGCAACGACGCCCTCCAGCACGCCCTCCCCGAGTACTACGCCGCCGCCCTCGCCGAGCACGAGGTCGACGCCATCGCCCCGCCCGAGATCGAGATCACGGCGGGCGAGGACGAGGGCCCCGTCGCCTTCGACGCCGTCGTCGAGGTCCGCCCCGAGGTCCAGGTCGGCGGGTACGCCTCGCTGCGGGTCGTGATCGACTCGCCCGAGCCCACCGAGGAGGAGGTCGACCAGCGGGTCGAGCACCTGCGCGAGCAGTTCTCCAGCCTCTCGGAGGTCAGCCGCCCGGCGGCCGAGGGCGACACGGTCACCATCGACATCAGCGGCGCCCGCGACGGCGAGCCGATCGACGGCCTCACCGCCGAGGGCTACCAGTACCGCGTCGGCGCCGGGTCGATCGTCCCCGAGCTCGACGAGAACCTCCAGGGCGCCAAGGCCGGCGCCACGCTGACCTTCACCGCCGACCACCCCCAGGAGGGGGAGGACCCGGTCGACTTCACCGTCGAGCTCAAGGAGGTCCGCGAGACCGTCCTGCCCGACCTCGACGACGCCTTCGCCGCCGAGGCCTCGGAGTTCGCCACCGTCGAGGAGCTGCGCGCCGACCTGCGCACCCGGCTGGCCGGGGTCAAGGCCTCGCAGGCCCGGATGGCGGTGCGCGAGGGCGCGGCCGACGAGCTGGCCCAGCTGGTCGAGGAGGAGCCGCCCGAGGCCCTCGTCGAGACCGAGATGCAGACCCGCCTCCAGGACCTCGCCCTCCGCCTCCGGGCCCAGGGCATCGAGCTGGCCCAGTACCTCCAGCTCACCGGGCAGGACCCCGACGCCTTCCGCGAGGAGCTCCGCACCGCGGCCCAGCGCTCGGTGCGGGTCGACCTGGCCCTGCGCGCCGTCGCCGCCGCCGAGGGCATCGACGTCGACGACGACGACCTCGACGCCGAGATCGAGGCGGTCGCCGCCCGGGTCGGCCAGCCGGCCAAGAAGGTCCGCCAGCAGTTCGAGCGCAACTCCCAGATGCCGTTGGTACGCTCCGACGTGCGCACCCGCAAGGCCATGGAGTGGGTGCTGGAGCACATCGAGGTCGTCGACCGCGACGGCAACGCCCTCGACCGCGACGCCCTCCTCGCCGACGAGGACGAGCACGACCACGACCATGGCCACCACCACGGGGACGACGACTCCGCCGACCCCGCCGACGACACCGACGAGCAGGACTGAGCAGATGGAACCGGCGTACAGCTACCTCGTGCCCACGGTGGTCGAGCAGACCAACCGGGGCGAGCGGGCCTTCGACCTCTACTCCCGCCTGCTCAAGGACAACATCATCTTCCTGGGCACGCCGATCGACGACACGATCGCCAACCTCGTCTCGGCCCAGCTGCTGCACCTCGAGTCGGAGAACCCCGACAAGGACATCAACATCTACATCAACAGCCCCGGTGGCGACATCACGGCGCTGTTCGCGATCTACGACACGATGCAGTACGTCAAGCCCGACATCGCCACCATCTGCTACGGCCAGGCCGCCTCGGCCGCCGCCGTGCTGCTGGCGGCGGGCACGCCGGGCAAGCGCATGGCCCTCCCGCACGCACGGGTGCTGCTCCACCAGCCGTGGGGCTCGGGTGGCGGCCAGGCCTCGGACATCGAGATCCAGGCCCGCGAGATCCTGCGGATGCGGGACCTCCTCAACGAGATCCTCGCCCGCCACAGCGGCCAGGACATCGAGAAGATCAAGCGCGACACCGACCGCGACTTCGTGCTGTCCGCGCCCGAGGCGCAGGCGTACGGCATCATCGACGAGGTGATCGCCTCCCGCGAGGTCGTCGACCGCAGCGGCCCGATCACCGCGGCGAGCTGATCACCCGAGAACGACCGAGACACCCGACCACAGACCGACAGGGGATACCCGGTGGCCAAGTTCGGAGAAGGCGGCGAGCTGCTCAAGTGCTCGTTCTGCGGCAAGTCGCAGAAGCAGGTGAAGAAGCTCATCGCGGGGCCAAGCGTCTACATCTGCGACGAGTGCATCGACCTGTGCAACGAGATCATCGAGGAGGAGCTGTCCGAGGGGGCCGACCTCACCCTCGAGGACCTGCCCAAGCCGCGTGAGATCTTCGAGTTCCTGAACGACTTCATCATCGGGCAGGAGCAGGCCAAGAAGATCCTCTCGGTCGCCGTCTACAACCACTACAAGCGGGTCCAGCTGGGCTCGACCCGCACCCACGGCGACGATGTCGAGCTGGCCAAGTCGAACATCCTCCTGCTCGGCCCCACCGGCTGCGGCAAGACCCTGCTGGCCCAGACGCTGGCCCGGCTGCTCAACGTCCCCTTCGCCATCGCCGACGCCACCGCCCTCACCGAGGCCGGCTACGTGGGCGAGGACGTCGAGAACATCCTCCTCAAGCTGATCCAGGCCGCCGACTACGACGTCAAGAAGGCCGAGACC
>DASTYI010000142.1:0-35236 GCA_035765045.1 Iamia sp.
GGATCCGATCGCCAGCTCCGGGTTGGGGAGGACACCTCAGGCGACGGGGCGGGCGGCCTTCTCGGCCTTGTTGCGGTAGAGCCGGGTGTCGGCCCGGTGGAGGGTGTCGATCAGCGGCTCGGTGCCCCGGCGGCGGGCGGCCCCGATCGACAACCCGGCGCCCCGGGCCCGCAGCGCCCCGCCCACGGCGTCCTGGAGCGTGGCCGCCACGACCTCGGGGGCAGCGGCGTCGTCGCCCTCCAGCAGCACGGCGAACTCGTCGCCCCCGATGCGGAAGGCGGTGTCGACGTCGGGCAGGGCGGCGAGGAGCTCGGTCCCGACGGTGCGGAGGACCTCGTCGCCGACCAGGTGGCCGCGGGTGTCGTTGACCAGCTTGAAGTCGTCGATGTCGAGCACCAGGACGGTCGCCGTCCCCGCCTCGCCGGCCCGGGTCAGCCGCTCGTGGAACGAGGAGTGGTTGCCCAGCCCGGTCAGCGGGTCGCGGCGGGCCCGACGGCGCAGCTCCTCGACCGTCGCCGCCGTGGCCAGGCAGGACCCGGCCAGCACGGCCAGCAGCTCCAACGGCTCGACCTGCTCGGGGCCGAGGTGGAACGGGTCGCGGTGGGTGACGACCAGCAGGCCGATGCGCCGGCCCCGGGCCGCGATCGGCAGGGCGACCAGCGAGCGGGCGCCGGCGTCGCGCAGGGTCTGGCTCGCCGTCACCGTCCGGCCCGTCGCCTCGCCCGCCGAGTAGCACGACGTCAGCGGGCCGAGCACCGTCCGCAGGTGGTCGATCTCGGCGGCGGTGATCGCCTCCAGGGCGGCGGCCAGCGGGCCGATGGCGGTGCGGGGCCGCTCGCCGTCGTGCAGCACCAGCAGGGCCGAGTCCATCCCGCTCAGGTCGGTGGCGGCCCGCAGCACCGCCTCGATCGTGCGGTCGGCGTCCTCGACGGCGGCCAGCGAGGCGGCGGTCTCGGCCAGCCGCCGCAGCGGGCCCCGCGACTCCTCGGGGGGCAGGTCGACGAGCCGCTCGCCGAGGAGCCGGGCGCACGTGCGGACCTCGTCCTGCACCTCCCCGCTCAGGGGGACGAGCGACTCGACGTTGAGGGCGCCGACCACGACGCCGTCGGCCACCAGGGGGACGCACAGCTCGGCGACGACACCGGGGATGGCCTCCAGGTAGTCCTCGGCGTGGCGCACGTCCTCGACGTGGTGCTCGATCCCGGTGCGGAAGGTGCGGCCGGTGATGCCGGCGCTCGGCACCATCCCGTCGAGCACCTGCCACAGCCCCCGCTGGGCCTGGCAGCGCAGCCGGCCGGCCCGCTCCAGGTAGACCGACGGCATCAGCCCGCCCCGCCGGAACAGGTGGGTGGCGACGGCCTCGCAGGCGCCCCGCTGGGTGCGGGCGGCGTCGAGGGTCGGGGCCAGGCCGCGGCTGCGGGGCCGGGCCGGTTCGAGCCCGTGGATCGACGTCACCGCCGGCCACGGCGGGCCGGGCCGGGCCAGCAGGAAGCCCTGGGCCAGGGTCACCCCGGCGCTGCGCAGCCACCCCAGCTCGGACCGGCGCTCGACCCCCTCGGCGATCACGTCGGCCCCGATCTCGGCGGCAAAGGCGACCAGGGCGGTCACGACGGCCTGGCGGCGCCGGTCCCGGTCGACACCGGCCACCAGCGAGCGGTCGACCTTGAGGAACTCGGGCCCGAGGTCGACGACCTGCCGGAGGCTGGAGTAGCCGGCGCCGGCGTCGTCGATCGCCAGCCGGACGCCGTTGCGCACCCAGGGCTGGAGGATCGTCCGCAGCGCCTCGGGGTCGGTGATCTCCTCCTGCTCGGTCAGCTCGAGGACGAGGCGGGCCGGCAGGGCGGCGCGCAGGTCGGCCCCGCCGGGCGTCGCCAGCAGGGCCGGGCTGACGTTGACGAAGAGCAGGGTCTCGGCCGGGGGCGGGTCGCCGGCGGCGATCGCCTCCAGGCAGGCCCGCTCCAGCGCGACCCCGCGCCCGACGGCGCGGGCGGCGGCGAACATCCCCTCGGCGTCCACCGCGCCGTGCGGGTCGCGGCTGAGGGCCTCGTAGGCGACGACCGCCCCGTCGCCGAGCCGGACGATCGGCTGGTAGGCGACGGCCAGCCCCCCGGGCGCGACCAGCCGGTCGACCAGTGCCTCGGCATCACCCCGCGTCCCGTCCATGACCTCTGCCCGTCGGCCCGCCACCAGCGCCGATGAGCGTCCTGACGGCAACCTGTCGTCAGGCGGGGACGACCCCCGGTGGGGTCCAGGTGCCGTCGAGGACGGGCGCGGCCGGGAGGTAGAGGCGGAGCATGAGGACGAAGGGGCCGTCGGGGACGGGGAGCCAGCTCTCCACGCCGGGGTCATCGTGGGCCAGGGTCAGGGTGAGCGAGCCGTCGGCGGCCGGGGCGAGGCCCGGCGTGCGGTCGCCGATCGTGTAGCGCCCCGAAGGGTGGGGGGCGAAGAACATGTCGTCGCCGTAGGCCGACAGCGACCAGAAGCCGAGCGGGTCGAGCGGCGGGAGGGCCCCGGCCGGGAAGGTCATCGTGTAGGTGCGGCGGCCGTCGAGGGTGGCGCCGTCGGCGTCGACCCGGGCCACGGGGTACACGGCCTCTTCCGGCACGTTGGCGCCCCAGCCGATGCGGGCGACGAAGGCTCGCAGGTCGAGGTCGTCGCCGTACACGCCGATCTCCCGGTTGACGCTCCAGCCGTCGACCAGCTCGGCCCGGCCGGCGACCTCGGCGGTGATCCGCTCGTCGCCGGCGGCGGCGGCCGCGTCGAGCAGGTCGGTGTCGGCGTCGGGGGCGATGCCGTCGGGACCGACGCCGAGGCGCGCCTCGACCGCCGCCCACAGCGCGGCCTGGCCCTCGGTGGGCGGCGGGTTGGCGGCCAGCGAGGGGGCCAGCTCGGCGAAGAAGGAGGCGTCGGTGGGGATGTCCTGGGCGGTGCCCGCCGGCTCGCCCAACGGGGGCAGGGCGCCGGTCGGGGCGTCGAGGGGGGTCAGCGAGGAGCGGTCGCGGATGGCCAGCACCGCGGCCACGTCGGCCTCGTCGTCGACCAGGAAGCGCCCGAGGAGGAAGACCTGGCGGGTCGGCGAGGCGATCACCTCGGCCCCCGCCGGCGCCTCGCCGTCCCACCCCGGCGGGGCGATGACCCAGGTGCCGGCCCGGCCCCCGGTGGCCCGGGTGCCGATGTAGGCGAAGGAGTCCGTCCACGGGCTGAGCAGCTGGTACGTGTGGTAGCGGTCGGGGACCTCCGGGAGGGTGAGCGCCAGCGGCCCGGCCCGGAGGTCGAGCACGGCGACGGAGTAGAGGGTGTCGCGGTTGGGCGCGACGATGATCCGGCTCTCGGGCCCCGACAGGGCCGTCTGCCAGAAGAGCGTGTTGGTGCCGAGCAGGCCGCCGAGGCGCTGCATCGTGCGGATCGACACCACCATCGGGTAGCCGGCCACGTAGGCCTCGGTCGCCAGCTCGGTGTCGCTCATGGCCTCGACGTCCTCGGGGGTCAGCGCCGCGCCGGCGGCCTCGGTCGTGGTGGTGGTCGTGGCCGCGGTGCGGTCGTCGCCTCCTTCGCCGCGGCACCCGCCGGCCACGAGCGCCAGGGCGAGGAGTGCGCTCAGCAGACGTCGGGGGCCGATGACCATGGCCTAATGTCTACCATTAAGGCCCACGGCGACGCCCCTCGGAGCGGGCCGCGGCCACCGCCTCGGGCGACGGCTCCGCCGCCAACCCGGCCACCAGCAGGTCGACCAGGTTCTCCAGGAAGAGGGCGTCGGTGCCGACGACCTCGGCCTCGGGGGCGGCGTCGAGCAGCGTGGCCCGGAAGGCGAACAGCCCGATCAGCTGGGCCCGCAGCGCCACCAGCCGCTCGCGCCGGACCGGCTCGGGCAGCGCCGGGAGGGCGGCCGCCAGCCAGCGCACCACCCGGGCGCCGGCCGGGGCGTCGGTCACCTGGAAGGCGGGCTGGTAGGCGAGGCTCGGGTGGCTCACCAGGGCGACGATCCGCAGGTGGGCGCGCCCCAGCGGGGTGGTCAGGTCGTCGGCCATCGGGGCGGCCAGGGCCCGCACCAGGGCGCGGAGGTCGGCGGTGGCGCCGGCCGCCTCGATCTCCGCCACCAGCCGGGCCCGCCGGGCCTCGACGGCGCCGACGTGGAGGCCGACGATGGCGGCGACGAGGCCCGCCTGGTCGCCGAAGTGGTAGTGGAGGGCCGAGGCGTTGCGGGCCCCGGCGGCGGCGTGGAGCTCCTTGGCCGTGACCCCGGCCAGCCCCCGCCGGGCCAGCAGCAGCGCCCCCTCCTCCAGCAGGGCGTCCCGGGTGCTGCGCTCGGCCACGGGGCACGGTACCCCCGAGCCCCGGGGGGCCGAGTCGTCAGGCGGCGGTGCGGGGGACCTTCTGCTGGACGGCCCAGCGGTTGCCGTCGGGGTCGGCGAGGTGGACGAACGAGCCCCACGGCAGGTCGGCGATCGGGCTGACCTCGATGCCCCGGGCGGTGAGGTCGGCGTGGGCGGCCTCGATGTCGGCGACGCAGACCTGGAGGTTGTCGAGGGAGCCCGGCTCCATCTCGGTGATGCCCCGCCCGAAGGCGATCGAGCAGGCCGACCCCGGCGGCGTCATCTGGACGAAGCGGATCTCGTCGCTGACGGTCTGGTCGTGGTCGGTGTGGAAGCCGACCTGCTCGTAGAAGGCCTTGGCCCGGTCGATGTCGGTGACGGGGACCATGATGAGCTCGAGGGTGATGTCCATGCCGCCAGGGTGCGCCCATGAAGTGGCCACCCTCTGGCCAGTTAGCCGAAGGCCCTCGCCGCCCCCGTGGCGAAGGGGGCCGGCGCTAGCCCCCGAACTGGCGATCGGATCCGACGGGTTCCCGTCGGATCTGATCGCCAGCTGCCTCAAGAGGTGGCGAAGCGGGCGGGGCCGAGGGCGGCGGGGGAGAGGGGCACGTCGGCGGGGACGGGGGCGCCGAGGGCCAGGGCCGCGGCGGTGCGGGCGAGGGCCGGCGCCATCTGGAGGCCGTAGCCGCCCTGGCCGGCCGACCAGGCGAAGGTCGGGTCGTCGGGGTCGGGGCCGGCGACGGGGGAGCGGTCGGGGGCGAAGGTGCGGAGCCCGGCCCAGGCGGTGCGGACCGAGCGGAGGCCGAGCGTCGTCACCTCGTTCACCGCCTCCAGGGCCCGGGCGATGTCGAGCTCCTCGGGGCGGGCGTCGCACGGCGGCGACGGGGTCTCGTCGGCCGGCGACACCAGCGCCACCCCGGCGTCGACCCGGAAGTACCAGCGGTCGTGGACGTCGGAGATCATCGGGCCCGGGGCCACGTCGGCGGCGACCGGGCAGGTGAACAGCGTCCGGCGGAGGGGCTGGAGACCGACCGGGCGGGCACCGGCGAGCACGGCGACCTCGTCGGCCCAGGCCCCGGCGGCGTCGACCAGCAGGTCGGCCTCCCACGCCCGGTCACCGGCGGCGACGTGCCACCCGCCCCCCGGCCGGCGGCTGATCCGGTCGACCCGGGCGTGGCGCTCGATCGTCCCGCCCGCCGATGTCAGCCGCCGGACGTAGGCCTGGTGGAGCACCCCGACGTCGATGTCCGAGCCCGAGTCGTCGACCAGCCCGCCGCCGATCCGGTCCCGGCGCAGCGGTGGGCACAGGGCCACGACCTCGTCGCCGCCGACGGGGCGCAGGGCGTCGTTCCCGTCGGCGTGGGCGTGGAGGTCGGCGACCTCGTCGGGACCGGCGACCCAGACGGTGGGCCGGGGGCTGAGGATCGGCGTGCCCGCCTCGGCCGAGAGGGTGGCGAAGTCGGCCCGGCTGGCGGCGGTGAGGGCCCGCACCACGGCGTTGCCGTAGCCGGGCAGGTACATCGCCGCCGACCGTCCGGTGGTGTGGTGGGCCAGGGTCGCCTCGGCCTCGAGCAGCGTGACGGTGGCGGTGCGGGCCAGCTCGGCCGCCACCGACACCCCGGCGATCCCGCCGCCGACCACCACCACCCGCAGGGCGCTCACCGGACCCACTCGAGCGGTTCGGCCGGCTCGTAGGAGCAGGTGGCGCCGGTCCTGATCGTCTCCCGCAGGTGGTCGGCGAGGTCGGGGTGGACGGCGGCGAGCCGGCGGATCGTGTCCCGGATCCGCTCGCGCACCGCCTTGCGGGCCCGCTCGGCGTCGTCGCCCAGCCGGCGCGACCGGCCCCCGAGCCCGGTGGCCCGCCGGAGCTCCTCGATCAGGGCGGCCCGCTCCCGGTCGAGCTCGGCGGCGCGGCGGTCGGCGCCCCGGGCCAGGGCGGTGTCGATCTCCTCGTCGAGCTGGGTCAGGCGGGTGCGGTAGGCGGCCTTGGCCCGCTCGTCGAGGACGTCGTCGCCGCCGAGGGACCGGGCCGCCCGCCCGGTGGCGCCGGCCTGGGGGTCGAGGAGGTCGACGGCTCGGACGCCCATGCCGGGCCGGCCGAGGAGGAGGTGGATGTCACGGATCCCCTTGGCGTCGGGCACGTGGACCGTCGTCCCCCCGAGGCCCACCTCCCACACGTCGCCCACCCGCCGGAACGTCGGCCCCGGACGCGACCCAGGGCCCACAGGAACCGGTTCCTGTGGGCTGGCGGTCGCGGATGTGGGCCCGGAGCGCACAGGAACCGGTTCTTGTGGGCTGGGGGTCGCGCTGCCGGCCAGGTGGCCGAGGGCGTCGACCACCCGGGACAGGCCGAGCGCCCGGGCCTCGGTGGCCAGGGTGGTCGCCTCGGGGGCCACGTCCTCGCCCCGGGCGGCCCGGGCCGCCAGCAGCCGGGCCCGCGCCTCGACCGACCAGGCCCGGGCCCCGAGCGCATCGGCCGAGGCGACCGCCGCCGTGAACCGCGCCACCGCCTCGTCGACGCACCCCTGGCCGAGCTCGACCACCCCGGCCCACAGGTCGAACGGCCCGTCGACCGCCCCCTGCGCCATCACCGCCCACCGCCCGGCCAGCGGGGCGAGGACCGGCCGCAGCTCGGCGGCCAGCTCGGCATCCCCGGTGGCCCCGGCCACCTCGGCCCGCAGCCGGATCCACAGCGGCGCGAACCAGCGCCCGGGCCCGTCCCCGGCGGCCCGCCGGTCGGCGACGAAGCGGGCGGCCCGCTCGACCTCGCCCCGGGCCATCGCCGTGCCCGCCCGCAGCAGCTCGGGGCGCGGGTGGACCTCGTCGACCTGGTCGAGCAGGGCGTCGACGGCGTCGTCACGACCCTGCTGGAGCTCGATCGCCCACCGGACCTGGAGGTGGAGGCTGGTGGCATCGGCGCTGGCCAGGCTCGACCGCCCGTCGACGGCCAGCGCCTCGTCGAGGAGGTTCCGGGCGTCGTCGAAGCGACCCTCCAGCAGGGCGACGAGGGCCCCGGTCCAACGGGCCTGCGACCGCGACCAGGCCGAGTCGAGCTGGCGGGCCCGGGCCTGGAAGGCGGCGTGCTGGTCGGTCACCCGGGGGTCGCCCGCCTCGACCAGGTCGAGCAGGTGCTGGCCGAGGGCCTCGACCTCCAGGCCGGCGGCGTCGTTGCGCCGGGCGACGGCGAGCATCTCCTCGGTCAGCGCCAGCCGCTCGGCCACCGTCCCCGGCACCCAGATGGCGTCGTGACGAGCGGTGAGGGCGTCCCACAGCGCCTGGTCGTCACCCGAGGACCGGCACATGGCGAGCGCCAGGGCGGTCAGCTCCTGCTCGCGCTCCCAGGGCGTGGTGGCGGCGGTCGGGCGGCCGCCCTCGACCAGCAGCCGCCGGTGGGCCTCGTCGACCATCTCGGCCGCCGTCACCTGCACGTCCTCGCTGGCCACCAGCCACACCGCGGCGCGCAGGCTGAGGGCGGCGCGGGTCAGCAGGCCCGGGTCGCCGAGGTCGAGGGCGAGCCGGGTCGCCTCCTCGAACACCTGGCGGCAGCCCTCGACGTCGCCCGAGCGCAGGAGCGTCCAGCCCAGCTCGACCAGGGCGAAGGCCCGCTCCCGGGGTCGGTCGACGGGGACGGCGGCGAGGGCTCGGCGGAGGTGGACGAGGGCCTCGTCGACCGCCATCCGCCCGACGGCCCGGCGGGCCGCGGCCTGGAGGAGCGCGACGCGACGGTCGAGGTCGACCTCCTCCCCGGCGTGGTGGGCGTGGTGGGCGAGGTCAGCCGCACCGACCAGCCCGGTGCCGTCGAGCCGGTCGAGGAGCCGGGCGTGGCGGCCCCGGGCGTCGTCGGCGTCGAGCCCGCCGGCGAGGGTCTCGCGCACCAGGTCGTGGACGAAGGCGTAGGCGGTGTCGGTCGGCTCCAGCAGCCCGGCGGCGACCGCCTCGCCCAGGGCGGCGTCGGGGTCGTGGTCGAGGGCGGCGGCGAGGACGGGCCGGGTGACGGCGTGGCCGAGCAGGGCGGCGGTGACCAGGGCGTCCCGGGTGGCCGGGGCGAGCAGCGCCAGCCGGTGCTCGACCACGTCGCGCACCCCGGGGGGCACGGCGGCGACCGCGCCCCGGCTCTGCCACAGCCGGGCCGTCTGCTCGACGAAGAAGGGGTTGCCGCCGGTGCGCCGGTGGAGGTCGGCGACGACCTCGGCGGACGGGGTGCGACCGGTCGTGGCGGCGACGAGGGTGCCGACCTGGTCGCGGTCGAGCCCGGTCAGGGCGATGGTGGTGGCCTTGGCGGCCAGGGCGGCGATGCCCGCGGCCCGCGGGTGGTCACCGGCCTCGACCTCGACGTCGCGGTACGTGCCGACCAGCAGCAGGCGCTCGTACCACCCGTGGCGGGCCACGAACTCGAGCAGCCGGACGCTGGCCTCGTCGGCCCAGTGGAGGTCCTCGACCACCACGACGAGCGGGTGGGCGCGGGCCAGGGCCACGAGCAGGGTGGTGACGGCGTCGTGGAGCCCGAAGGTGTCGGCCGCCCCGCCGAGGCCGGCGTCGTCCCCGCCGAGCAGGGCGTCGAGCTCGCCGCCGGCCTCGCCCCGGGCCGCGGCCCACGCCTCGGGCGGGGCCAGGCGGGCGAGGGACCGGAGGACCTGCACCCACGGCCAGTGGCCCGGCGCCCCCTCCCGGTCCCAGCAGGTCCCGACGGCGACGAGGGCGCCGCCGGCCCGGGCCGCCTCGACCGCACCGGCGACGAGGGAGGACTTGCCGATCCCGGCCTCGCCCGCGACCAGCACCAACCCGCCGTGGCTGGTGAGGGTGCGGGCCACCTCGCCGTCGAGCAGCGCCGCGGGCCGGTCCCGCCCCACGAGGCTCGCCATCCCCCGGAGCCTAGGAGGCGCGTGTCTGGCGGGTGCCGACGCCGTGGACACCACCGGGAAGCTGCGACCCTCGGCGGGCGAGGACCCCGCTCAGGGTCGCTGATCCGGCCCGGTTCGCCTTGCCGGACAGGCCCTAGGAGGCGCCGTGTCTGGCGGGTGCCAGATCCGATCTGGCGCCTCCGGGGCATGAGCACGATCACCGAGACCCCCACGGCGGCCGCCGAGGCGGCCACCCCTCCTCCCCCCGCCATCGAGGCCCGGGGCCTGGTCAAGCGGTTCGGCGACACGGTCGCCGTCGACGGCCTCGACCTCACCGTCCCCACCGGCGGCGTCTACGGCGTCCTCGGCCCCAACGGCGCCGGCAAGACCACGACGCTGCGGATGCTGGCCACGCTGGCGATCCCCGACGGGGGCGAGGCCCGCCTGATGGGCGACGACGTGGTCCACGACGCCGACGCTGTGCGCAGCCGGGTCGCCCTGACCGGCCAGTTCGCCAGCCTCGACGAGGACCTGACCGGGTTCGAGAACATGGTCCTGCTGGGCCTGCTGCTCGGGCTCAAGCGCCGCCAGGCCCGGGTCCGGGCCGACGAGCTGATCTCGGCCTTCGGCCTCACCGAGGCGGCCGACAAGCAGGTGAAGCACTACTCGGGCGGGATGCGCCGGCGGCTCGACATCGCCGCCAGCCTGGTCGTCACCCCCGACATCCTCTTCCTCGACGAGCCCACCACCGGCCTCGACCCCCGCAGCCGCAACCAGGTGTGGGACATCGTCCGGGCCCTCGTCGCCGGCGGCACCACGGTGCTCCTCACCACCCAGTACCTCGACGAGGCCGACCAGCTGGCCGACCGCATCGCCGTGATCGACCGAGGCAAGGTCATCGCCGAGGGCACCCCCGGCCAGCTCAAGGCCAGCGTCGGCGGCGGCAGCCTCCACGTCCGGGTCGCCGACCCCGACCAGCGCTTCGCCGCCGTCCGGGTGCTGACCGAGGCGCTCGGCGTCGAGGTCGGCGTCGAGGCCGACCCCGCCGCCGTGTCGGCCCGCCTGGAGGACCCCGAGCGGGTCGCCGAGGGCCTCGTCGCCCTCAGCCGGGCCGGCATCGCCGTCACCGAGATGAGCCTGGGCCAGCCCAGCCTGGACGAGGTCTTCCTCGCCCTGACCGACCACCCCGCGACCGACCAGACCGATGCCGAGGAGGCAGCGTGACCACCATCGAAGCCCCATCCGCGCCGATCGCCGAGGCCAACGTCCTCGCCGTGCTCGCCACCGGTGAGCGCCCGGCCCGCCCGGGCCCCCTCTCGGCCAGCCTCACCCACGGGTGGCGGGCCGTCCTCAAGATCAAGCACGTCCCCGAGCAGCTCTTCGACGTCACCATGTTCCCGGTGATGATGCTGCTGCTCTTCACCTACCTCTTCGGCGGGGCGCTGGGCGGCTCGGTCTCGGAGTACGTCCAGACCTTCGTCCCCGGCATCCTCGTGTCGACCGTCGTGATGATCACGATGTACACCGGCGTCGGGCTCAACAACGACATGGCCAAGGGCGTCTCGGACCGCTTCCGGTCGCTGCCCTCGTGGCGCCCGGCGGCGGTGGTCGGGGCGCTGCTCGGCGACGCCATCCGCTACGCCATCGCCTCGACGGTGATCCTCACCCTCGGCACCGTCCTCGGCTTCCGCCCCGACGGCGGGCCGCTCGGCGTGGTCGCCGGGGTCCTCGTGCTGCTGGCCTTCTCGTTCAGCCTCTCGTGGGTCTGGACGTTCCTCGGCATGAAGCTCGAGACCGAGAAGGCGGTGATGGGCGTCTCGATGATGCTCCTGATGCCGTTGACCTTCGCCAGCAACATCTACGTCGACCCGGCGACGATGCCGGGCTGGCTCCAGGGCGTGGTCGAGGTCAACCCGATCACCCTGGTGGTCGACGCCGTGCGGGGCCTGATGGCCGGCTCCGTCCAGACCGCCGACCTCGGGTGGGTCGCCCTCGCCTCCGCCCTCTTCGTCGCCGTCTTCGCCCCCCTGACGATGCGGACCTACGGCCGCCAGGGCTGATCGACCCGCCCCGTCCCCGCCCCCGGCACCCCGTGGTGCCGGGGGCGTCGGCGCGGTCGGCCGCGGGCGTCGTGGTCGGTGACGCCCCCCGGGTTCGGGCGGTGTTCAGTCGGGGAGGCGGGGCATCTCCAGGTCGCGGGCACCGAGCAGGACGGTGCGGGTCACGGCGGCCTTGCCGAAGACGTCCCGCACCCGGTCGACGGCGGTGTCGAGGGCGGAGGTGTCGGCCCGCCCGAACGGCAGCGGGAGCTGGATCGGGGGGTTGTCGACCAACCCGCCGATGGCCACCCCCACCAGCGTGATGCCCTTCTCGTCGATCAGCGGCTGCGCCTTCGCCAGCAGCGCCCGGGCCGTGGCCAGCAGGTCCTCGGTGCGATCGGTGGCCTGCGGGAGCGAGCGGGACCGGGTGGCCCGGGTGTAGTCGCCGAAGCGGAGCCGCAGGGTCACCGTGCGCCCGACCCGGTGGGCGGCCCGGAGCCGGCGGGCGACCCGATCGACGAGGCCGACCAGCCGGGTGTCGAGCTCGGCCGGGGTATGCGGGCGCCGCCCGATGGCGCTCTGCGAGCCGATCGACCGCCGGCGCCGCGCCCGCTCGACGGGCCGAGGGTCGCGCCCGTGGGCCAGGGCGTGGAGGTGGCGACCGGTGGCGCCGCCGACGATGGCCACCAGCCCCGGCTCGCCCGTGGCGGCCACGTCCCGGACGGTGTGGACGCCCCGCTCGGCCAGCTTCTCGGCGGTGATCGGCCCGACCCCCCACAGCCGTCCCACCGGGAGCGGGTGGAGGAACTCGCGCTCGCGGTCGGGGTCGACGACGAGCAGGCCGTCGGGCTTGGCCACCCCGCTGGCCACCTTGGCCAGGAACTTGGTGCGGGCCACCCCCACCGTGATCCGCAGGCCGACCCGGTCGAGGACCTCGGCCCGGAGCCGGGCGGCGATCTCGGGCGGCGGCCCAGCGATGCGGCCCAGCCCGCCGACGTCGAGGAAGGCCTCGTCGATCGACAGCGCCTCGACCAGCGGGGTGGTGTCGTCGAAGACGGCGAACACCGCCTTGGACGCCTCGGTGTAGGCGGTGAAGCGGGGCTCGACGACCACCGCGGACGGGCACAGCCGCCGGGCCTGGTGGCCCCCCATCGCCGTCCGCACCCCGCACGCCTTGGCCTCGTAGCTGGCGGCCAGCACCACGCCGCCGCCGACGATCACCGGTCGGCCGCGCAGCTCCGGTCGGTCCCGCTGCTCGACCGAGGCGTAGAAGGCGTCGAGGTCGGCGTGGAGGATGGAGGCCGTGCGCCCGGACACGAACAGATGTTCGCAGGCCGGGCGGAGGTTGTCATCCCCCCGGGCGGAGGAGGGCGACCCGCTCGGCGACGTCGGGTCGCTCCAGCCGGGCCCGGGTCGAGGCGTGGGCCCGGCGGGCGACCGGGCCCCGCTTGGCCGGGTCGAGGGCGTTGCCGGCCATCACCGCGGCGTCGGCCGCCGTGGGCTGGAAGGCCAGCACCGGGAGGCCGGCCCGGCGCAGGCGGCGGGCCTCGGCGTCGAGCCGGGCCCGGGCCCACCGGCGGGCCGGCTGGTCGGGGGCCAGGCGCAGGCCGCGGCCGGCGATCGACATCGGTGACACCACCACGACCAGGTCGAGCGGCTCGTCCCGCAGCACGTCGGCGTTGGTGGGCGAGTGGGCGCCGCCGTCGACGTGGGCCTCACCGTCGACCTCGACCGGGGCGAAGAAGGCGGGGATGGCGCACGAGGCGGCGACGGCGGCGGCGAGCGGGGGCCGGCGGTCGCCCCGGCCGAACACGACCCGGCGGCCGTCGCGCTGGCGGACGGCGCAGACCCACAGCGGGTCGGCGGGCCAGGCGTCGCCGGTCAGGGCGGTGACGCCGGCGGCGATGACGTCGGTGCTGACCACGCCGTCGGGCACCAGGCCGGCCAGCAGGGCGCCGGGCCGGGCGGCGAGCGGGCGGGCGACCGCCCCCGCGAGGGTGGCGGCCACGGCGGTCGGGGGTCGCAGCCGGCGGGGCCCGGTGCGGGTGAAGCCGCGTCGTGCGCTCGTGCCCTCGATCGGGGCGAGGATCCGGGCGCCCTCGGGCGAGGCCGGGAGGTCGAGGCTGCGGGCGTAGGCGTCGGCCGCGCTCAGCCCGACGCGGAGGCCGGTGCCGGTGATCGACCCGGCCGAGGTCCCGACGACGACAGTGGCGGTGCGGGGATCCCAGCCGGTGGCCTCGGCCAGGGCGGCCAGCACCCCGGCGTGGAACGCCCCACCGACCGTGCCCCCCGCCCCCAGCACCAGCCCGATCCGGGGCGCGTCCATCCCCGAAGGCTACGGCGATCGACCGGCCCATCGTTCCCGTGCCCCCACGTCGCGCTTCCGCGCCCCCCACCCCACAAGAACCCCCCTCCGCGCCCCAGACCCCACAAGAACGCCTTCCTGTGCGCCCACGTCGCACTTCCGCGACCCGTGGGCCACAGGAAGGCGTTCTTGCGAGCCAGGGGTCGCGTTTTGGGGTCAGGTGGGGGTCGGGGTGCGGCCGGGGTCGGTGGCGTGGCGGGCGACCCGGAGGATGGCGGGGTCGCCGGTCCACCACGGGCCCGCGGGGGCGGTCAGCACGACCGGGACCTCGGCGCCGGCGGCGACCTCGACCCGGGCGAAGGCGACCAGCCGGGGCCGGTCGCCGGGCGCCCGGGCGTAGAGCCCGACCACGTCGGACCCGTCCCGAGCGCCGGTGTTGCGGACCGTGGCCGTGACCCGGACCTGCTCGGCGGTGGCCTCGACGGTCGCCGCCCTGAGGGCGAAGGTCGTGTACGAGAGGCCGAAGCCGAACGGGTACGCCGGCCGGTGGCCCTCGCGCTCCAGGTGCCACCACCCGTGCCACCGGTCGTAGGTGAAGGCGGTGGCGGTGGCGTCGAACGGTGGCAGGTGGGCCTCGTCGGTGGGCACCGAGAACGGCAGCCGGCCCGAGGCGTCGACCGTGCCGAGGAGGACGTCGGCCAACCCGTGACCGCCCTCCATCCCCGGGTACCAGGCCTGGACCACGGCGGGCACCCACCCGTCCCATTCGGACATCACCACCGCGCTCCCGCCCATCACGACCACGACGACCCGGGGGTGGGCGGCGGCCAGCGCCTTGACCAGGACGACGTCCTCGGGGCGCAGCCGCAGCGACGCCCGATCGCCCCCGGTGGCGAACCCGCCCTGCCCCCCGCCGGCGGCCCCGTCGGCCCGGGCCCGCACGTGGTCGGGCGGCTCGATGGCCTCGGCCGGGGCCACCTCGGCCTCGAAGGCGGCGACCAGCTCGGGGTCGTCGGGCCCGGGGAAGAGGTGGGCCAGGTCGCCGGTGGCGCCGATGTACTCGCCCTCGTCGAGCCGGGTGCAGCCGACGACGGCGATCACGACGTCGGCCCCCGAGATGGCGTCGACGGCCTCCTCGGGGTCGCTCCCGACCACCCGGACGCCGCACTCGGGAAGGGCGGCGCGCAGCCCGGCGAACACCGTCACCGCCTCGGGGGCCCACACGTCGCTCGACCCGCCGTCGCCCAGGTTGACGGCATCGGCCAGGTCGCCGACCACCACCACCGCCCCGAGCTCGTCGGCCGCCAGCGGCAGGAGCGGGCGACCGTCGACCGGGGCGTTGCGCAGCAGCACCACCGACCGGTGCGCGGCCTCCCGGGCCAGCGCCCGGTGCTCGGCGCAGGCCAGGACCGACCGGGGCGGTGCCGGACGGTCGAGCACGTCGGCGAACCGCAGGCGGGTGGCCACGACCCGCTCGACGGCGCGCCGGGCCTCCGCCCACGTGACCTCGCCGGCGTCGAGGGCGGCCCGCAGCCCCTCGGCCCGTCGCATCCGGTACGGCATCTCCACGTCGAGCCCGGCCCGCAGCGACCGGGCCGGGTCGCGCAGCCCGAAGATCCAGTCGCTGATGACGAAGCCCGCGAACCCCCACCGCTCCCGCAGCACCTCGGTGAGGAGGTGGTGGCTCTCGCCCGCCCACTCGCCGTTGACGGCGTTGTAGGCGCTCATCACGCAGGCGACGCCCTCCTCGACCACCCGCCGGAAGTGGGGGAGGTAGACGTCGTCGAGGGCCTCGTCGTCGACGGTGATGTCGACCTGGAACCGGGCCTCCTCCATCGAGTTGCAGGCGAGGTGCTTGACGCAGGCCATGGCGTGGCGCTGGACGCCCCGGGTCAGCGCCGCCCCCATCTCGCCCACGTGGAAGGGGTCCTCGCCGTAGGTCTCCTGGGCCCGCCCCCAGGCCGGGTGGCGCAGGACGTTGACGCAGACACCGCCGTAGAGGTCGGCCCCGACGGCCCGCAGCTCGCGGCCGATGGCGTCACCGATCCGCTCCTCGAGGTCCGGGTCCCAGGTGGCCCCCCGGGCCATCGAGACCGGGAAGCACGTGGCCTGGTCGACCACCACGCCCCGGGGACCGTCGGCGAACCGGAACCCGGGGAACCCGAGCCGCTCGACCCGCGCCGCCGGGAACGGCGACCGGTGGTACCCGCCCCGGGTGAGGTGGCCGAGCCCGGCCCAGAACGGCCAGTCCCCGTCGAGGCACCACAGCACCTCCTCGTCGGTCATCTCCCCGACGATCCGCCGCGCCTCCTCGTCCATCGCGCCGGAGGGTACGGCCTACTCCTGCTGGATGTTGAACATCGAGGAGCACTCCTGGAACCGGGTGACGTCGCCGGGGACCATCGCCGCGGTCTGCGACTGGAGGACCTGCATCATCTGGAGGACCTCGTTGAGGAGTCCCTGCCACTCCTGGCCCTGCTGGGGGGTCGTCGGCTGCGGGGTGTTGCGGGCGAAGGACTCGATCTCCTCGGCCTTGGCGCAGAACTCGTCGACGGCGGCGCCCGGGTCGTCGAGCCCGGTGGTGGTCGGCCCGGTCGTCGTGGAGGCCGTGGTCGTGGTCGTGGGGGCGGACGAGGAGCCGCCGTCGTCGCCGCAGGCGGCCAGCGCCCCGATGGCGAGGATCAGGGACAGGAGACAGCGGCACCCTCGTCGCATCGGGGGATCCTCCGCGACGGGGGGTTGCGACAGACGTGCAGCGCCGTCAGCGCCGGTGGGACTCCAGCTCGGCCGACGCAGAGCACTGGCGGTACCGGGCGACCTCGCCCGGGAGCATCTCGCCGGCCTGGCGCTCGAAGGCGCCGCTCATCAGGTCCAGCTCGGTGACCAGCTGCTGCGTGCGGACGCCCTGCTCGGGAGTGGTCGGTCGGGGCGCCTCGTTGATCGCCTGGAGCTCGGCGGACTTGGTGCAGAACTCGGGCACCGCCGCCCCCGGGTCGGGGAAGCCGGCCTCGGTGGTGGTCGAGGCGGTGGTCGTGGGGGCGGACGAGGAGCCGCTGTCGTCGCCGCAGGCGGCCAGCGCCCCGATGGCGAGGATCAGGGTCAGGAGACAGCGGCACCCTCGTCGCACCCGGGGATGGTGCGCAAGGGAGGGTTGCGACAGACGTGCATCCGGGCGCGGCTCGGGGGCGGTGCCGGGGCACCGCCCCCGAGGGGTCGCCGGTCCGGGGGACCGTCTTGGGGGATCAGCCGGCGAAGTCGGCCTGGCAGGCCGCGAACTCCTCGGCGTCCTCGGGGGTGAAGCTCGGCGCCTCGGCCGCCAGGTCGGTGGCCTGGTCGGTCAGCGCCGTCGACAGCTCGGTCACCTCGGCCTGGAGGTCGGCGTTGGTCGGGTCGTCGACCAGCTCCTCGCTCTTGGCCACGAACTCCTGGACGGCGTCGCAGTACTCCTGGATGGCCTCGTTGCCACCCGAGTCGCCGCCCTCGTCGCCGCCCTCGTCGGCGGCGGTGTCGTCGCCGCCGCTCTCCTCCGAGGTGGCCTCGTCGCCACCGTCGTCGTCGTCGCTGCAGGCCGCCACGCCGCCCACCAGGAAGGTGAGAGCCAGCATCCACGCAAGTCCGCGTCGCATCGTTGGGGGTTCCTTTCGCCCGTGTTGGTGCGACCTCCGTGGCCGCTGGGCGCATCGTCTCCCGACCCGGTGGACGTGTCCTGAGTGGTCCCTACGCAAGTGCCCCGGGGACCGCTCACCGGGGTCAGCCGACCCGGCGGTCGACCCCCTCCCAGTAGGGCTCGCGCAGCTCGCGCTTGAGCAGCTTGCCGCTCGGGTTGCGGGGCAGGTCGGTGGCGAAGTCGACCGACTTGGGCAGCTTGAACCCGGCCAGCAGGGTGCGGGCGTGGGCGATCAGCTCGTCCTCGGTGGGCTCGCTGTCGGCGGCGGGGACGACGATGGCCTTGACCGCCTCGCCCCAGCGGTCGTCGGGGACGCCGATCACGGCGACGTCGGCCACCGCCGGGTGGGTCATCAGGGCGTTCTCGACCTCGGCCGGGTACACGTTCTCGCCGCCCGAGACGATCATGTCCTTGACCCGGTCGTGGAGGTAGACGAAGCCGTCCTCGTCGACGTAGCCGGCGTCGCCGGTCTTGAACCAGCCGTCGGCGGTGACGGCGTCGGCGGTGGCGTCCGGGTTGTTCCAGTAGCCGACCATGTTCTGGCCCGACCGGGTCCACAGCTCGCCGACGGTGCCGGTGGGGACGTCGTTGCCGTCGCCGTCGACGATCCGCATCTCGACCCACGGGTACGGCTTGCCGCACGACCGGAGCAGCTCGGGCCGGTGCTCGGGGTCGTGGTCGACGCCGTCGAGCTGGGTGATGGCGCCCGTGGTCTCGGTCAGCCCGTACACCTGGATGAACTCGCAGCCGAAGCGCTCCATCCCCTTGGTCAGCACGTCGTCGGTGATGGGCGAGGCGCCGTAGACGAGGGCCCGCAGGCTGCTGAAGTCGGTCTCCTCCACGCCCGGGGTCAGCAGGAGGAACTGGATCACCACGGGGACCATGAAGGCGTTGGTGATCCGGTGCTCGGGGATCGCCCGGAGGATGGCGGCGGGGTCGATGTCGCGCATGACGACGTTGGTGCAGCCGAAGTAGAGGCCGACCATCCCCCAGCCGGCGCCGGCGATGTGGAACGACGGCATCATCGCCAGGTTCACGCTGTCGGGGGTGAACCGCCACATGTCGGCGGTGCCGCTGATCGCCCCGAAGAAGTTGTCGTTCTTGAGCATCACGCCCTTGGGCAGCCCCGTGGTGCCCGAGGTGTAGAGCTGGAAGGCGATGTCGTCACCGGTGGTGGCGACGGCCGGGTCCTCGGCGGGGTGGTCGGCGATCCAGTCGTCGAAGGCGGGCCAGCGGTCGTGGGCGCCGATGGCGACGATGGTGTGGACCCGCTCGAGGCGGTCCTCGATCTGCTCGACGTGGGCGAAGAAGTCGGGGCCGACGACCACGACGGCGGCCTGGGCGTCGTCGATGATCTGCTGCATCTCGGGGGCGGCCAGCCGCCAGTTCACGGCCACGCTCACCGCCCCCAGCTTCGAGAGCCCGAAGGTGACCTCGTAGAACTCGGCCCCGTTCTTCTCGATGAAGGCGACCCGGTCGCCGAAGCCGACGCCGGCGGCCCGGAAGGCCTGCGCCGCCTGGTTGGAGCGGGCGTCGAGCTCGCCGAAGGTCACGGTGCGATCGCCGACCTCGAGGGCCGTCTTCTCCGGGGTCGAGGCTCCGTGCACCCGCACGATGTCGGCGAGGCTGGCGATGGCGGCGGGGGGCATGGCGGTGGGGTCTCCTGGGGTCTGGGCGCCCTGTGGCGGGCGTCACGGGTCCGGACATCCCAGCACGTCGGCAGTGCCCTCGCCGTCACGCCTACCCGGGAGGTCATCGCCTCCGCTCCCGCGATGGCGGATCGTCGGGGCCATGACCACCACGCTCACCGCCCGACCCGCCCCTGCCCGCCCCACCGTCGCCGGCGGGACCGCCCTGCGCCGGGTGCTGCTGGCCGACGCCGTCGTCACCGGGGCCAACGGCGTCGCCTACCTGGCCGGCGCCACCACCCTCGACGGCCTCCTCGGCCCGACGGCGGCGACGCTGCGCCCGATCGGCGCCTTCCTCGTCGCCTTCGCCGCCGTCCTGGTCGTGGTGGCGACCCGTCGCCCGATCCCCGCCCCGGCCGTCCGCCAGCTGATGGCCGGCAACGCCCTGTGGGTCCTGGCCAGCGTGGTCGTCGCCGTCACCGGCGCCCTCGGCACCACCGGGGTCGGCACCGCCTGGGTCGTGCTCCAGGCCGTCGCCGTCGCCGGCTTCGTCGCCCTCCAGCGCTGGGCCCTCGCCCGCCGGGCCTAGGTTCGGGGGGCATGAGCATCGAGATGCCGGCCGGGTTGCCGGAGCGGGCGGGCCGGTTGCGGGACCGGGTGGCCGTCGTGGTCGGGGCCGGGCAGACGGCGGGGGAGACCGTCGGCAACGGGCGGGCCGTGGCCGTGACCTTCGCCCGCCAGGGCGCCCCGCTGCTGCTGGTCGACCGGGACCCGGCGTCGCTGGGGGAGACGGCCGAGCTGGCCCGGGCCGAGGGGGTCGAGGTGGCCACGCTGGTCGTCGATGTGGCCTCGGCCGACGGGCCCGACCGCATCGTGGCCGCCGCCCTCGACGCCCACGGGCGGATCGAGGTCCTCCACAACAACGTCGGCATCGGCCTGGGCGACGGCCCGCCCCACCGGCTGGCCGACGACGCCTACGACCGGATCATGGACGTCAACCTGCGGGCCCTGTGGCGGACCTGCCGGGCCGCCGTCCCGGCCCTGCGGGCCAGCGGCCACGGCGCCATCGTCAACGTGTCCTCGCTGGCCGCCATCGCCGCCGCCGGCAACCTCACCGCCTACAAGCTGTCCAAGGCCGGGGTGAACGCCCTGACCCAGAACCTGGCGCTGACCGGGGCCAAGCACGGCCTGCGGGCCAACGCCATCATGCCCGGCTTCATCGACACGCCGATGGGGGTCGACGAGCCGGCCCGCCACCTCGCCACCGACCGGGCGTCCTACGCCGAGGCCCGGGCGTCGATCGTCCCGCTCGGCCGCCAGGGCACGGCCTGGGACGTCGCCCACGCCGCCCTCTTCCTCGCCTCCGACGAGGCCGCCTTCGTCACCGGTGTGGTGCTCCCGGTCGACGGTGGCCAGTCGGCCCGGGTGGGTTAGGCGCAGGGGCGGACGGTGGCCCGCACGCCGCCGGCCGGGGACATGGTGGCCACGCCGGTGGGCGCGGGCTCGGGGTCGAGGAGGGCGAGGTCGACCCGCCGCAGGAGCTCGGCCAGGATCGCCTTGATCTCCATGGTCGCCAGGGCGAAGCCGATGCAGCGGCGGTAGCCGCCGCCGAAGGGGATGTAGGCGTGGGGCTCGGGCGGCCGGTACGTGGGCGACCCCTCGACCCAGCGCTCGGGGTCGAAGCGCAGCGGGTCGGGCCAGTGGTCCGGGTCGCGGTGGGTGACGTACTGCGAGAACAGGACGGTCGTGCCCGCCGGGATCACGTGGCCGTCGAAGGTGACGTCCTCGACCACGAGGCGCCCACCGAGCGCCGCCGGGGGCCAGAGCCGGAGCGACTCGGACACCACGCCGGCCAGGTAGGGCATGGCCGCCAGCGCCTCGACGGTGAGCGGCCCGTCGCCGGCGACGGCCCGGACCTCGGCCCGGCCCCGGTCGCGCACCTCGGGGTGGGAGTAGGCGGCGTGGATCGTCCACGCCACGCCGGCGGTGGTGGTGTCGTAGCCGGCGGCGATCAGGCTGATGACCTGGTCGCGCACCTCCTCGTCGGTGAGGGGCTGCTCGCCGTCCTCCTGGGCGGCGACGAGGGCGGAGAGGACGTCGTCGGCGTCGGCGGGATGGGCCCGACGGGCCTCGATCTCGGCGTAGACGATGGCGTCGACGGCGCGCCGAGCCGCCATGGCCCGCCGGTAGGGGAGCCCGGGCCAGTCGTGGTCGAAGCGGGTGATCGGCGAGCGGTTGACGTAGGCGATCGCCACCTCCAGGTGCTCGCCGACCTCGTCGGCCCGGTGGCGGAGGCCGTCGCCGAACAGGGCCCGGACGACGATGCGGCGCACGGCGTGGCGGAGGTCGGCGATGACGTCGGTCGCCCGCCCGGGCGCCCACCCGTCGATCACCCGGCCGGCCTCGTCGAGCACGATCGGCAGGTAGCCCTCGATCCGCTTGATGCCGAAGGCGGGCTGGACGAGCTGGCGTCGCCGGCGGTGCTCGGGGCCGTCGCTGACGACCAGGGCGGTGCGGCCGTTGACGGCGACCAGCGGCTCGAAGGCCTCGCCCCAGCGGAAGGCGTCGGGCCGATCCGCCATCACCAGCCGGTGGGCCTCGGGGCCGAACAGGCAGACGTAGGCCACGGGACCGAGGCCGACGGCGACGACGTCACCGTGGCGGCGGTGGAGCTCCTCCAGGGTGGCGAACGGCGCTCGGGCCGCCGCCGGCAGCAGCCGTGCCGTCTCGACCAACCCCGGTCCGGGGAGCCGTGCCCGTCCTCCCATGAGCCGTCATCCTGCCGGGGCCGTCGAGCCCTGTCGCATCGGGACCTCAGCCGAGGGCGCGGGCGAGGCGGGCGACGCCGTCGGCCAGGCTGGCCGGGTCGAGCGTGGCGAACGACAGGCGGAGGGCGTCGGTGCCGCCCCCGTCGACGTGGAACACCGACCCGGGCACGAAGGCCATTCCCTCCTCGACGGCCCGCAGCAGCAGGGCGTCGGTGTCGACGCCGGCGAGGGTGACCCACAGGAACATCCCGCCGGCCGGCTCGGCGAAGGCGACCCGGTCGCCGAGGGTGGACCGGAGGGCGGCGGCCAGGGCCCGGGCCCGCTCGGCGTAGACCGGCACCAGCCCGGCGAGGTGGTGGTCGAACCAGCCGGGCCGGGTGACCACGGCGGCGGCCAGGTGCTGCGAGAGCGACGAGGTGTGGAGGTCGGCGGACTGCTTGAGCCGGGCGACGGCGGCCAGCAGGTCGGTGGGCCCGACCATCCACCCCAGCCGGAGCCCGGGGGCGAGGGTCTTGGAGAACGTCGACAGCCACACCGCCCGCCCGGTCAGGGTGATCATCGGGTCGGGCTGCTCGCCGGCCCAGCGGAGGGCGCTGTAGGGGTCGTCCTCGACGATCACGAAGCCGTAGCGGTCGGCCAGGGCGGCCAGGTGGCGGCGCCGTTCGGGCGGGAGGGTGGTGCCCGTCGGGTTCTGGAGCGAGGCGCAGGTGTAGACGAGGCGGGGGCGCTCGCCGGCGGCCAGCCGGGCCTCGAGGGCGGCGGGGTCGAGGCCGGCCTCGTCGACCGGGACGGGCAGGACCCGGCAGCCGTTGGCCTGGAGGACCTGGAGGGCGCCGAGGTAGCCGGGGCTGTCGGCCGCCACCGTGTCGCCGGGATCGGTCAGGGCCCGGACGACCAGGTCGAGGCCTTGCTGCGAGCCGGTGGTGACGAGGACGTCGTCGGGGTCGACGGGGGCGACGCACCGCGCCGCCACCCAGTGGCGCAGGGCGGGCAGGCCCTCGGTGGTGGCGTACTGGACGGTCGCCGGGTCGGCGAGGAGGCCCTGGGCGGCCTCGGCCAGGGCGCCGGTGGGGAAGGTGTCGGGGGCGGGGAGACCGCCGGCCATCGACAGGACGTGGGGCTGCTCGGTCAGCTTGAGCAGGTCGCGGATGGCCGAGGACCGCACCCCCCGGGCCCGGGCCGACAGCGTGATGGGGCTCGGATCGGACGGCGCGGCGGACATGACCGCCCACCGTGCCCGGTCGGGGGCCGCGAGGCGAGGGCCAATCGGGACCGGTTGGCTTGACCTCGCCTTCGTACCGTTGTATCAACTCATTGAGACGAAGCGGAAAGGGGGACGGTGTGGCGGCGAGCGTCGCCATCGGGGCGTTCATCACGGTGCTGACGGCGATGTCGATCCTCGGCTACGCCACCCGCAACCTCGACGACCCGCGGGAGGTGGTGGCGTGGGCCCGGGCCCACGGGCTGGCCCTGACCACCGGGAACATCGGCTTCGTCCGCTACTTCGTCCGGCTGGTGGTGGTGCTGCGGGTCAGCGGCGGGCTGGGCGGCGTGCTGATCGGCCACCTGGTCGACGGGGCCACGGGGTGGCGCACCGCCACGGGGCACGGCGTCTGGGTGTGGGCCGTGACCGGGTGGATGGCCGGCGCCTGGTGGGCCGACCGGAGCATGGTCCTCCCCGCCGGGCCCGGCACCGGGGCGCTCCTCGCCCCCCGCCGGCTGGCCGACTACCTGCCCCTCTACCTGCGGCTGGCCCCCGCCGCCGGGGCCCTGCTGGCCGTGGGCCTCGCCGTCGCCGGCATCGTCGCCCCCGCCGCGGCCGTCGTGCCCCAGCGTCGGCACCTCGCCGCCCTCGCCGCCGTGGCCGTGGCGATCGCCGGCCTGGCCGCGCTGGCCCAGCGGTCGGTGGTCGCCCGGCGCCAGCCGGCCCGCACCCCCGACCTCCTCCGGGCCGACGACGCCGTCCGGGCCAACGCCGTCCACCACCTCGGGGGCGGCGCCACCGCGGCGACCCTCCTGGTCGCCGCCGGGCTCCTCGGCCGGGCCGAGCTGGGCGGGCCGGGCGGCACCCCGGCCGTGCTCTCGCTGCTGGCCCTGCTCGGGGCGCTGGGGGCCTGGCGGGTGCGTCGTCCCGGGGGCGCCCCGGGGCCGGTCGGGGCGGCGCCGTGATCATCCGGCTCGACCCGGCCAGCCCCGTCCCGCCCTACGCCCAGCTCCAGGAGCAGATCGCCACGATGGTCCGCAGCGGCGTCCTCGCTCCCGGCACCCGGCTGCCGGCCATCCGCCACCTGGCCGCCGACCTCGGCGTCGCCACCGGCACCGTCGCCCGCGCCTACCGCGAGCTGGAGGCATCCGGCCTGGTCGCCGCCCGGGGCCGCCACGGCACCGTCGTCCGGCCGCCGGACGGGGACCCCGCGCCCGACGTCGCCGACGCGGCCGCCGCCTTCGCCCTGGAGGCCGCCCACCGCGGCGCCGACCTCGACCGGGCCCTCGACGCCGTCCGGGCCGCCTTCGCCCGTCTCGAACCCGGGGCCGACCCGGGTCTCGGCGAGCGCCCGAGGCCGGCGTGAGGGCCGCGCCCGCCGCCGACGGCCGGCCGCTGGTGCGCCCTCCCGCCCTCGGCCGGCGCCGGCCGGTGCTGTCGTTCGTGGGTGTGATCGCCCTCGTGGCCGTGGTGCTGCTGGCGGTCGGGCGCTCGGGGCTCACCGTCCCGCAGGCCGCGGTGCAGACCGTGAGCTCGACCGGCGACGGCACCACGACCTGCGGGACCGTCTACACCGTGGTCAACCACGGGCTCCGACCCGTCGAGGTCCTCTCGGTCACGGCCGGCGGGCCGGTGTGGTCGCCCCCGCCCGGCGTCGACCTGCGCACCATCGGGACGGCGATGGCCGTCGACCCCCGGACCCTGCCGCCGTTCGCCCCGATGACGGTGCCCCGTGACGGCCACACCGAGATCGTGGTCGGCGTGTCGTGCGCCGAGGGCTCGCTCTTCGAGCCCGAGGTCCACGTCCGCAGCGTCGACCTCGGCCTCCGGCGCACCCTCCACCCGTCCTAGGGCAGCTGCTGGGCGACGCGCTCGTAGAGGGCCATGACGTCGTCGGCGAGGACGTCCCAGCCGATCTCGGCCCGGCGCCGCTCGGCCCCGGCGCGGGCGGCGGCGAGAGCATCGGGGGTGAGGCCGTCGATGGCGGCGGCGACCGAGGCGACGGTCTGGCCGCAGGGGATCCCGCCGTCACCCAGCGCCTCGACGAGGTACCCCCAGTCCGACCGCAGCGCGGGCAGGCCGAGGCCGGTGGCGTCGGCGGCGGCCCCGGTGGCCAGCATCTCGCCGTCGGCGTCGAACACCAGGGCGAGGACGTCGCAGGTGGCCAGCCGGGCGGCGTAGAGCGGCCGGTCGACCTGGCGGTAGGGCTCGGCCACGACGATGCGCGGGTCGTCGGGGACGGTCTCGGCGCCGAGCGACCAGCAGGCGAGCTGGACGTCGGGCCGAGCGCTGGCGGCGACGGCGTCGAGCACCACCTGGACCGCCTTCTCGGCCCGGGGGGCGCCGACGATGCCGATCCGGACCCCGCCGGCGGGCAGGGCCGGCAGCCCGAGCCGGGCCTCGGCGTCGGCCCGGCTCGGCCGGTGGCGCTGCCACAGCCCGCCGAAGTGGCCGTGGGGGATGACGACGTGGCGGACGTCGGGGCCGAAGGCGTAGCGGGCCCGCATCACCGACTCGCCCCAGGCCGAGTGGTGGATCACGGCGGCGACCGAGCGGGCCCACGCCGCGTAGATGGGGTCGTAGACCTCGGGGGCCTTGGCGTGGGGGGTGAGGTTGTGGGCGGTCCACACCACGGGGACGGCGGCGTCGGCCAGGGTGGCGATGATCGCCTCGTGGGCGGCCAGGTCGTCGAAGGCCAGCCACTCGGGCCAGTGGAGGTGGAGGAGGTCGACGTCGCCCAGGGCGACGCTCCCGTCGGCCCGCCAGCCCACGGGCACCCCGGCGGGCGTGGTGGTGCGGTCGGCCAGCGGGCGCCGGAGCGAGCGGTCGTAGTGGTGGTCGGGCTCGGTGCTCGCCACCCGCAGGTGCGGGGTGACGCGCACCCGGTAGGCCAGCTCGGGGGCCGGGTCGAGGTCGATCTGGTGGACCCGGGCGATCTCGCCGACGGCCGATCGCCACTCGGCCAGCCCGGCGGTCGCGACCGTCGCCACGGCGTGGGGCGTGGCGCACTCCCACTCGACCCGGAGGGGCCGGCCGGTCGCCTCGGGGATGGCCAGGCTGACGGCGCGGGGCGGGCGGGCGAAGGTGAGCCGGTCGTCGAGCACCAGCGACCGGCCCTCGACCGCGAGCCGGGCCGTCCGGGTGCCGTCGAGGTCGGCGCCGGGGTCGTCGCCGTCGAGGCCCCGCCCCGACACGGGCAGGCCCTCCCACGTGGCCGTGACCCCGCCGTCGCCGTGGGTGAGCGTGCTCGGCAGCCCGCCCGCCGTGTAGCGGCCGAACCCGGCGGCGACGAGCGGCGTCCAGCACGGCAGGTCGCGGTCGATCGGCACCTCCCACGTGCCCGGCTGGTGCGGCGCCGGGAGGTAGTGGCTCCGGGTCGTCCCCACGAACGGCACGACCAGGTCGACGCCGGGGCGGCGGACGGCCCAGACCCCGGCCGGGCGCTCGTCCTCGAACGCCACCCAGCGGTCGCCCGCCGGGTAGGCGTCGGCCACCGGGGCGGGGCGGAGGTCGGCCAGCGGCGCCGGCACCCGGCGCAGGGCCTCGGCGGCGTAGCCGAGCTTGCCCAGCAGGTCGAAGGTGAGCTGGAGCCGGCGGGCGGGGCCGCGGTAGCCGTCCTGGCTGCGCCCGACGTGGGCGGTGGCCACGCCGTCGGCGGCGAAGGCCGAGCGCAGGGTGGCGGCGGCGTCGAGCGCCCGGCGCAGCCACAGCGCCTCGTGGCCCGGGTCGTGCCCGTCGGCCAGGGCCACGGCGGCCAGCTCGAGGGTCAGCGCCACCGACAGGTCGCCGACCGAGCGGCCCCACGCCACCGCCGAGCCGTCGCGGGCGCCGACGGTGCGGACCAGGCCGAGCGCCTTGCCCAGCCCGTCGGCCCACAGCGGCCCGAGCCTGTCGGCCAGGGGCTGGACGAAGAGCCAGACGTCGGCGCTGTAGATGTCGTAGCGACCGATCCGGTCGTTGGAGTCGTCGAGGGCGCCCGAGGGCTTCTCGCCGAGCAGGTCGGCCAGCCGGGTGACGAGCCGGTCGAGCGTGCCGTCGTCGTCGACCAGCCCGAGCCGGAGCTGGCCCAGGGCGCAGCGCGACAGCACGCCGGCGTAGTTGCGGGGCAGGACGCCGGTGTCGAGCAGCTCGACCCAGTCGGAGCTGTCGACGGCGGTGACGAGCTGGCCCCGCTGGTCGTCGTCGAGCGTCGCCAGCAGCGGGTTGCCGGCGAAGGGGCCGTGGCGGAGGAGCGTCTCGGCGATCCGGTAGGAGAAGAAGGTGTGGGTCGAGGACCCGTCGACCCCGCCGAGCAGCCCGACGAGGACGTCGTCGAGGGGGGCGCCGGCCACCTCGGTCACGCCCGCCTCGGCCAGGTGGTGGAGGGTGAAGCAGATGTCGGCCCGGACGTCGGCCGCCACCTCGTGGCCGGCGTAGGTCCGGGGCACCCGCCAGCCCGGCAGCACCGAGCGGTGCAGGTCCTCGACCGTCGCCACCGTCTCGGCCACCAACCAGTCGGCGAGGGCGGCGGGGGTGGCGTCGGCGGCGGCGGGGAGGTCCGGGTGCACGACGCCGGACCCTACCGGTGGTGCCCCGCGGGCCCGCCGCCCCATGATCGGCGTCCGTCCCTCGCCCCGACCCTGGAGGTCTCCCGTGAACAGCCCGCCGCGCGTCGCCTTCGTCGGCCTGGGGACCATGGGCTTCCCCATGGCCGGCCACCTCGTCGCCGCCGGCTTCGACGTCGTCGTGCACAACCGGACCGCCGCCACCGCCGAGCGCTGGGCCGCGGCGCACGGCGGCGCCGTGGCCCCGAGCCCGGCGGCCGCCGCCGAGGGGGCCGACGTGGTCTGCCTGTGCGTCGGCGGCGATCCCGACGTGCGCCAGGTCGCGCTGGGCCCCGACGGCGCCCTCGGGGCCATGCGCCCGGGGGCGGTGCTGGTCGACCACACGACGGCGTCGGCGGCGCTGGCCCGGGAGGTGGGCGAGGCGTGCGCGGCGGTCGACGTCGGCTTCGTCGACGCCCCGGTGTCGGGTGGCCAGGCCGGCGCCGAGGCCGGACGGCTCAGCGTGATGTGCGGGGCCGACGCCGACGTCCTCGACCGGGTGCGGCCGGTCCTGGAGGCCTACGGCACGACGATCACCCACATCGGCCCGATCGGCCACGGCCAGCTGGCCAAGATGTGCAACCAGATCCTCTGCGCGGCGGCGATCGAGGGGGCGGCCGAGGCGCTCAACCTGGCCCTGGTCGCCGGGCTCGACACCGACAAGGTGATGAGCGCCGTCACCAGCGGCGCCGCCACCTCCTGGTACCTGGAGAACCGGGGCCACACGATGGTGGCCGACGAGTTCGACTTCGGCTTCGCCGTCGACTGGATCCACAAGGACCTCACCATCTGCACGGCGACGGCGGCCGACCTGGGCGTCCCGCTGCCCGTCGCCACCCGCGCCCTGGAGGACTACGACGCCCTGCGGGCCCGCGGCGAGGGCCGTCTCGACGCCTCCGCCGTCATCCGCCTGCGTCGCGACGAGACCACCGCCTGAAAAGGCGGGGCGCGCGGGTCCTGCGGGCGGGCAGGATCGGGGCGTGGTGGACGTGCACCAGGTCGGGCCGGGCGGGCCGACGGCAGCCGACGTCGAGCGCTTCGTGGCCGACGGGGTGCTCGCCGTGCCCGGGGCCGTGCCCCGCGACCTGGCCGAGCGGTGCCGCGACCTGGTGCTCGCCGACGCCGGCATCGACCCCGACGACCGGGCCACGTGGACCCGGCCCGTCGTCCGCATCGTCGATCGCCACACCGGGGCGGTGGCCGAGGCGGCCCACAGCCCGCGGCTGCTCGCCGCCACCGACGCCCTCCTCGGCGCCGGGCGCTGGGTCACCTACGCCGGCATGGGCAGCTTCGTCGTCCGGGTGCCGCACCCCGACGACCCGGGCGATGACGGCTGGCACGTCGACGCCAGCCTCCCACCCGACGACGACCCGACCAGCACCGACTACCTGCGCTGGGGGGTCAACGCCCGCTCCGACGGGCGGGCCGTGCTCTGGCTGATGCTCTTCTCCGAGGTCGGCCCGGACGACGCCCCCACCCGGATCCGGCTCGGCTCGCACCGCCGCCTCGCCGCCGCCCTGGCCCCGACCGGCGACGCCAGCACCTCGCCGTACCCGCTGCCGCCGCTCGACGACCTGCCGATCGCCCTGGCCACCGGCGCGCCCGGCGACGTGTACCTCTGCCACCCGTTCCTCGTCCACGCCGCCCAGCGCCACCGGGGCACGGTGCCCCGGGTGCTCGCCCAGCCCGGCCGGCCGTGGGTCGGCCGCCCCGACCCGGGCCGCCCGGCGGCCGAGCGCAACGCCGTCGAGGAGGCGATCGCCCGGGCCACGGCCTGAGGCCCGGCCCCGGTCAGCGCTCGGCGCGGCGGGGGAGGAGCGAGCGGAGGGCGGCCCGGCCCGCCGGCGTGGTGGCCACCAGCGCCCCGAGGGCGACGACGGCGCCGAGGGCGATGACCTCGCCGACCAGGCCGTCGGGCCCGGGCAGGCCCGCGACGCCGAGCAGGGCCAGCCCACCGACGACGGTGGCGGCCACCACGCCGGCCGACCAGGTCAGCTCGGCGCCCCGCACGGCGGCGTCGGGGACGGCGGTCGAGCGGGTCCGCCGGGCCAGGCCGGTCGCCTCGCCGGCGGCCACCGCCCCGGCGGCCCACAGCACGACCTCGGGGGCGGAGCCATCGCCGATCAGCGTGATCCCGGCCGCCACCCCGACGGCGCCGAGCCCGACGGCGAGGCTCACGTCGCCACCCCGCAGGCCCGAGCGGGCCAGCCCCCCGGCGGCGAGGGCGGCCAGGGCGAGGGCGGGCGCGGCCGGGGCGCCGCTGGTCCGCAGGGCGACCAGCACGGTGGCGGCCGCGATCACCGGGCCCAGGGCCACGAGCGAGGCGCGGGGCGTCATCGGGTCAGCACCCGGGCCCGGGTGGCCACGGTCAGGCCCATCACGGCGACGTCGGGCGGCGCCCCGGCGGGCACGGCGATCGTGCGCACGCCCCGGGCGGCCAGCCGGCGGCGACGCTGCTCGGCCTCCATCCGCCACAGCCGCACCGCCGCCGGGGCGACCGCGGCCAGCTCGTCGGCCAGCAGCGGGGTCGGGTCGATCACCACGGTGGCGACGTCGTGGCCCTGGCGCCGGAGGGTGCCGACGGCCCGGGCGAACATGTCGCCCTGGAGGGTGGTGAGGGCGACGACGGTGGCGCCGGCCGGGATCACCTGGTGGGGGAGGTGCTCGATCCGACTGTGCCGGCGGGGCTGGGGCGAGGTGACCGCCAGCAGCTCCTCGAAGAGCTGGTCGCGGCCCCGCTGCCCGCCCCGGGGCGGCGTCCAGCGCAGGCCCCGCCCGAACAGCACGGCGCCGACCCGGTCCTGCCGGGTCAGGTGGAGGTCGGCCAGCACCCACGCCACCCGCACGGCCTGGAGCAGCCCGACCGGCGGGTAGCCGCTGCCGTCGTCGCTGGTGTCGATCACCAGCACGACGTCGGTCGCCCGCTCGGGGTGGCGCTGGTTGGCCATCAGCTCGCCCCGCCGGGCCGACGCCTTCCAGTTCACGGACCGGAGGGCGTCGCCGGGCTGGTAGGTGCGCAGGTCGGCGAACTCCGACCCGTCGCCCCGCAGCCGGGTCAGGTGGCTGCCCGCCGTCGACCGGGGCTCCGTGGCCGGGAGCAGCCGCCGGCCCCGCGGCGTGGCGGGGAGGACCCGGACGGTCTGGCGCAGCGACACCCCGCCGGTCCAGCGGACCAGCCCGCCGAGCCCGTGGACCCGCACGACCACCTGGTCGAGGCGGACCAGGCCCCAGTGCCGGGTCTCGGGGGCGATGGTCCAGCGCACCGGTTCGGGCCCGATCCGGCGCATCACCGCCAGCGGGGCGTCGGGATCGTCGGTCCGCACCGGGCCGACGACGCCGAGGATCGCCTCGACGGTCCGCAGGTGGTCGCTGCGCAGCTCGACGACGAGGTCGAGCCGGTCGCCCTCGACCAGCCGGGGGCTGACCTCGACGACGGCCAGGCGGAGCTCGGGCTCGGTGGCGAGGGTGGCGGCGAGCACCGCCAGGAGCAGGATCGGCGCCCCGAGCACGATCAGCTCGACCCGGGCGAAGGCCAGCCCGGCCATCACCCCGGCCAGGCCCAGCCCGGCGTAGGCGGCGAGGCGCGGCCCCCGCTCCCGCCGCAGGGCGATGGCGGTGCCGCCCTCGTCGGCGAGGGGCCGGTCGACCACCTACTGCACCGAGGGCGCCGGCACCGAGGCCAGCACGTCGTCGAGCACGTGGGCCGGGTCGACCTGCCGCACCCACTGGTCGCTGGTCAGCAGCAGCCGGTGCTCGAGCGCCGGGCGGGCGATGGCCTTGACGTCGTCGGGCAGGACGAAGTCCCGCCCGCCGAGCACGGCCCGCACCCGCGCCAGCTTGAGCAGGGCCAGGCTGCCCCGGGGGCTGGCCCCGACCGCCAGCCGGCCGTCGTGGCGGGTGGCCGCCACCAGGTCGACGGCGTAGGCCACGATCCGGGGGTCGACGTGGACCGCCTCCATCGACCGCTGCATGGCGAGCAGGTCGTCGGGCCCGAGGACGGCCCGGACATCGACGGCGTCGGTGCCCCGGGCCAGGCGCCGGCGGAGCAGCTCGGCCTCGGCCCCGGTGTCGGGGTAGCCGACCGAGGTGCGGAGGGTGAACCGGTCGAGCTGGGCCTCGGGCAGCGGGTAGGTGCCCTCCTGCTCGATCGGGTTCTGGGTGGCGATCACCAGGAACGGCGAGGGCAGGTCGCGGGTGGCGCCGTCCGCCGTGACCTGACGCTCCTGCATCGCCTCCAGCAACGCCGACTGGGTCTTGGCCGGGGCCCGGTTGATCTCGTCGGCCAGGACCACGTTGGCGAAGATCGGCCCGGGCAGGAACCGGAACCCGCCCCGCTCCTGGTCGAGGATCGACACGCCGGTGATGTCGGCGGGGAGCAGGTCGGGGGTGAACTGCACCCGCCGGAAGCTGAGCCCGCTGGCGGTGGCGAAGGTCTGGGCGATCAGGGTCTTGGCCACCCCGGGCAGGTCCTCCAGCAGGACGTGGCCGTCGGCGAGGAGCCCGCTCAGGACCAGCTCGAGCACCGCCCGCTTCCCGACCACCGCCTTCTCGACCTCGGCCAGCAGCACGTCGATCAGCGCCGCCGTGCGGGCCAGGTCCGGGGCGCCGTCGGGATCGGTCTTGTGCAGGTCGGGCGGGGCAGGGGTGGTCACAGGGCCTCCAGGCGATCGAGGGCGGCATCGAGGTCGACGTTGCGGACGGGGCGGTCGAGCGGCGTGCTCACCAGCACCCACAGGTGCTCGCCGGCGAGGGCCCGGACGGCGGGCTCGTGGTCGGGGTCGTCGACGTCGAGGCCCCGGGCGGCCAGCCGCTCCCGGCCGAGACGGTGGACGTGTGACCGCCCGCCGACGTTCTGGCCCCGCCACGACCCGACCCCGACGGGGCGGTCGAAGGTGCCGGCGACCCGGCGCAGCGCCTGGGGGAGGGCGGCGGGCTCGGCCCGGGCCAGCGGCGACGGGTCGAGGTCGGTCACCGCCGGCTCGGGGTGGGCCCGGCCCGCCGCCATCACCAGGGCGGCGATGACGAGGCCGGCGACGGTGAGGACGGCGAGCCGCTCCACCAGCGGGCGCACGATCGGGTGGGTGTGGGCCGCCGCGGCCAGGGCGAGGAGGATGGCCAGGGCGACACCGGCGGGGGCGAGCAGGGGCCGGTTCACCCGACCGCCTCCCGCACCCGGTCGAGGTCGGCGGCCGCCGCCGCCAGCGCCGCCCGGGCCCGCTCGACGTGGCGGGTGGTCATCGGGTGGTCGCTGAAGCGGGCCTCGCCGAACAGGGTGGTCAGGTCGCGCAGCGGCTCGGGGCGGACGTCGAGGGCGGCCAGCACCCGCTCCAGGTGCTCGAGCGGCGTCTCGGCCGGGTGCCGCTCCTGGGCGCAGGCGGCCAGGCCCTCGAGGAGCATGGCGTAGGCGGCGATGATCACGGCGCGCGGGTCGCCCGACAGGTCGAGCTGGTGGGCGCTGGCGTCGAGCGAGGCGGCCATCACCGCCCGGTCGTGGGCGTCGTCGTCGCCGGCGGGAGCGACCGGCACGGGTGGCGCGGTGCGGCGGCGGACGGCGAGCACGACGCCCACGACCAGCCCGAGGACGAGGCCGGCGAGGAGGACCACCCCCAGCCCCTGGGTCAGCCGGTCGAGGAGGGCATCGAGCCCGGTGCGCCCGTCGGGCTCCTCCTGGCGGCGCTCGCGCTCCTCGGCGTTGGGCGACGGCACCACCGGCCCGGTGCGCTCGTCGAGGACCGGGTCGGCGCGGGGCCAGGGCTCGTCGTCACCCGGCCCGGGGTCGGGCACGCCGAAGACCCGGCCCTCCAGGCACTCCTGCCGCAGCCAGCCGTCGTCGAGGCACCGATCGGTCAGCACCAGCAGCGAGCCCCGGCCGGCCAGGCAGCCGACGTCGAGCGCCCCGCCCGGCTGCACGCAGGCGGGCGGGACGTCGATCCCCAGCTCGCGCTCGACGCAGGCGGCCGAGATCGACCCCTCGTCGCGGCAGTCCCGGGGCACGACCTCGGCGACCGTGGCCGGGCCCGACCCGGGTGCGCCCTCGTCGAGGCAGCTCGGGTCGATGGCCCCGTCGCCGGCGATGCAGGCCTCGGCCAGCGCCGCGGGCGGGGCCACGTCGGGGAACAGCGAGCGGGCCAGGCGGACGTCGGCCGCGGTCACCGCCGAGGGGTCCGGGTCGGCCACCAGCAGGCGCCCGTCGGCCAGCGCCGCCAGCAGCACGACCGCCCCGAGCGCGGCGGCGACGATCGCCATCGGGCGCCGGGCCCGGCCGCCGGTCCCCGGGGAGGGTGGTTCCGCCACGGGCGACACGGTACGTCGGTCGCCGCCCCCGCAGCACCGAACCGAGGGGGTGCCCCCCGCCCGGTCTCAGACCCCCACGACCTCCACGAGCCCGTCCAGGGCGTCGAAGTCGGTGATGTTGCGGGTGTACAGCGGGAGCCCCTCGGCACAGGCGGTGGCGGCGATGAGGAGGTCGACCGCCCGTGCTCCCCGGGGCTTGCGGCCGGCGGTGGCGACGGCGGCGTACACACGGCCGTAGGCGCGCGCCGCCTCGGCGCCGAACGGGAGCGGGTCGAAGGCCGCCTCGACCCGTTGCAGACGGTCCTGGCGCCGGGCCCGCTCGCCGGGGTCCGTGGTGGCGTGGGGGCCGGCGGCCAGCTCGGCCAGCGTCAGGCTGCTGATGGCCACCTGGCGGGGGAGGCGCCCGGGAGCGATCCGGTCGAGGTCGATCACCACCGAGGTGTCGAGCAGGCCGCGGGCGGGGCGGCGGTCAGGCACGCGGCTCGGGGTCCTGGCCGGCGTGGGCGTCGAGGTCGTCCCGGAGCCGGGCGAGGTCGACCGGCGGGGCCCCGGCGAACAGGGCGACGGCGGCCTCGGCGGGGAGGAAGCGGTGCCGGCGGAGCGGGACCAGCTCTCCCACCGGCGTTCCCCGCCGGGTGATCACGAAGCTCTCGCCCCGATCGAGGCGTCGCATGATCTCCCCGCTGTCGTTGCGGAGCTCGCGCTGGCTGATCTCCTCGGCCACGGCATCAACGTAGCACCACGTGCGACGCGATCGTTCACCCCGACGGGGGGCTTGACCGGGGTCGGTACGTTTGCTCGATGGACGTGGACGGGCGGACGCCGGACGGCACCGTCGCCGTCGTCGCCCCCGACCGCCGCTGGCCCGAGCGCTTCGCCCAGGCCGCCGCCACGCTCCGCCGGGTGCTGCCCGAGGCGCTGATGATCGAGCACATCGGGTCGACCGCCGTCCCCGGCCTCGTCGCCAAGGACACGATCGACGTCCTGGTCGTGCTGCCCGACCTGGCCATCGTGCGCGAGCGGGCGCCGGCCCTGGCCGTGGCCGGGTTCGACCTCCGCCTCGGCTCGCCGGTGACCAGCGAGGACCACCTCTTCCTCCGCCGGGTGGTCGACCACCACCGGACCCACCACGTCCACGTCCTGCTGCCGTCGTCGCCCGAGGTGGGCGACTACCTCGTGTTCCGCGACTACCTGCGTGCCCACCCCGAGGCGGCCACCAGCTACGGCGAGGCCAAGGCCCGCCTCGCCGCCGCCCACGCCGAGGACCGCATGGCCTACGTCCAGGCCAAGCCGGCCGTCGTCGCCCCCGTCCTCGCCGACGCCCGGACCTGGGCCGTCGCCACCGGCCGCTAGCCGGAGCGGGCGCCCGGGTCCGTCGGTAGCGTCGGGCGGGTCATGTCGGTCCAGCTGAACCACACCATCGTCTACGCCACCGACGCCCACGCCTCGGCCGCCTACCTGGCCGAGATGCTCGACCGGCCGGCGCCGGTCCGGGCCGGTCCCTTCTGGCAGGTCGACCTCGACAACGGGGTGGCCCTCGACTACGCCTCGGCCGCCGAGGAGGAGGTGGCGACGCTCCCGGCGCTCCACCTCG
>DASTYI010000143.1:0-48457 GCA_035765045.1 Iamia sp.
CAGGTCCGGACGCCGCCGCGGCTGGCCCCTCGGCCGAGCACCGCCGGGTCGTCGCCGCCTTCCTCGACGCCGCCCGGGGCGGCGACGTCGACGCCCTGCTCGCCCTGCTCGCCCCCGACGTCGTCCGCCGGGCCGACCCGGGTGCCGTCCTCGCCGGGGTGGCGGCCGAGATCCGGGGCGCCGCCGCCGTGGTCGAGGAGACCCGCACCCTCCGGGCTCGGGCCGGCGTGGCGGCCGTCGCCCTGGTCGACGGGGTGCCGGGCCTCGTCGTGGCCCCGGGCGGCCGGCTCCGGCTGGTCCTGCGCCTCGACGTGGTCGACGGCCGGGTCGCGGCCATCGACGTGGTGGCCGACCCGGGCCGGCTGGCGGCCGTCGACCTGGCCCTGGCCGGGCCCCGCTAGCCGGGGGGCAGGAGCGGGGGGCCGTCGATGCGGTCGATGGTGGTGAACTCCTCGACCGCCTTGCGCGTCAGCCGGGTCGGCTGGTGGACCGGGGTGCCGAGGGCGATCACGGCGACGATGGCGTGGTGGCGGGGGAGGTGGAGCAGGTCGGCGGCGGCCGGCTCCTCGGCGACCAGCGACGTGGTCAGCACGCCGGCCAGCCCCTGGTTCCGGGCTGCCAGCAGGATGTTGTGGACGAAGGGGTAGATCGAGGCGCCGCCGACGACCGAGGGCCGGTCGAGGTCGCGGTCGGTCACGGCGAGGACCCGCAGGTCGACGGTGACGACCAGCACCTCGGGCACCGTCTCGATCCGCTCGATCACGGCGTGGGGGCGGAGATCCGGGAGGAGGGGGATGTCGGCCGGGGCCGGGTCGATCACGCTGTAGGCGCGGTAGCCGGCGGCCTGCTCGGAGAGGTACCGGTCCCAGGGCAGGGAGCTCAGCCGGCCGACCTCGCGCCGGGCGGCGGGGTCGCGGACGACGGTGACGTGCCAGCCCTGCTGGTTGCCGCCGCTGGGGGCGAAGCGGGCGTCGTCGAGGATGCGGTACAGGACCTCGGGTGGGATCGGGTCGTCGGTGAAGGACCGGACCGCCGCCGTCGTCCGCATCACGTCGCTCAGCTCCATCGGCCCATCATGGGCCGCCGGTCAGCCCCGGGTCAGGAGGGCGAGCAGCCGGTCGGCCGGCTGGGGCCGGGCGATCAGGAAGCCCTGGGCCCGGCGGCAGCCCATCTCGATCGCCGCGCCCCGCTGGGCGTCGGTCTCGATCCCCTCGGCCAGCGTCTGGACACCGATCGCCTCGGCCACGGCCACGACGGCCCGGACGATGCTCCGCAGCACGGCGGCCTCGTGGGAGTCGTCGCACTGGCGCAGCAGCGAGCCGTCGAACTTGATCTCGTCGACGGGGAACGAGGCCAGCCGGGTGAGCGACGAGTAGCCCGAGCCGAAGTCGTCGATGGCGATGCGGACCCCGATCTCGCGCAGCTGGTGGAGCTGGCGGACGGCTTCGGTGTAGCTGCGGGCGATGCTCGTCTCGGTCAGCTCCAGCACCAGGGAGGAGGCGGTGAGGCCGGTGGCCCCGAGGGTGTCGACCACGTCGTCGACGAGGGTGCCGGTGGTGAAGTGCTCGGCGCTGATGTTGACCCCGACGGCGAGGTCGAGCCCGAGCTCGCGCCACTCCTGGGCCTGGCGCCCGGCCTGGTGGAGCGCCCACCGGCTCATGTCGACGATCAGCCCGGTCTCCTCGGCCGCCGGGATGAAGGCGGCGGGGGAGAGGAGGCCGCGGCGGGGGTGGCGCCAGCGCATCAGGGCCTCGACCCCGTCGACCACACCGGAGCGGAGGTCGGCGATCGGCTGGTAGTGGAGCTCCAGCTCGTCGTCGCGCAGGGCCCGCCCCAGCCCCTCGACGACCTCCAGCCGGTCGTGGGCCCGCACCCGCAGGTCGCCGGTGAACTCGTGGCTGCGGTCGCGGCCCGACGCCTTGGCCGCGTACATGGCGGCGTCGGCGTCGCGCAGGACGTCCTCGGGGCGCTCGTGGTCGGCCCCGGCCCGGGCGATGCCGACGCTGACCGAGAGCGGCAGCCGCAGCCCGGCCACGTCGAAGGGGCCGCGCAGCGCCCGGCGCACGACCTCGGCCCGCTCGGTGGCGACGGCGGCGTCGACCACGAGGACGAACTCGTCGCCGCCCAGCCGGGCCAGCAGCTCGCCCTCGCCCACGACGGCCAGGAGCTTGGCGGCGACGTCGCGGATCAGCTGGTCGCCGACGTCGTGGCCGAGCGAGTCGTTGACCGTCTTGAACCCGTCGAGGTCGAGGAACAGCACCGCCAGCGGCCGGACCTCCCGGTCGCGCAGCCGGACCTGGAGCTCCTCGAGCAGGCGAGTGCGGTTGGGCAGCCCGGTGAGGTCGTCGCGCCGGGCCCGGCGGGCCTCGACGTCGGCGGCCTGGATCCGGTCGGTCACGTCGAGGTGGGTGACGACGATGTCGTCGGACCCCTCGACCCGGGTGGCTTGGATCTGGGTCCAGTGGGTCTCGCCCTCGTGCTCCACCGACACGTCGTGGGAGACGATGCGGACGTCGCCGGCCACGAGGGCCCGGAGGTCGGCGAGCAGGGCGGTCCGGCCCTGGTCGAGCCCGCCGGCGATCGTCGCCTCCAGGGCCGTGAAGTAGTTGGGCGCCTCGCCCGCCAGGCACGAGCCGGCCGCCTGGGGGATGTCGTCCCAGGCCTGGTTGGCCCGCCGGATGCGCCCGTCGGCGGCCAGCAGCACCGTCGGGATCGGCAGGGCGTGGAGCACCGACGTGGTGGTGCGGGTCAGGTCCTCGCGGGCCTCCTCGAGCCGGTGCCGCTCCTCGACGTCGCGGAGGAACACCACCAGCCCGTCGTCGTGGGGGTAGAGCCGGACCTCGTACCAGGCGCCGTGGGGGGCGTAGTAGGCCTCGAAGGTCGTCGCCTCCTGGCTGGCCGCCGCCGCCCGGTAGCGCTCGCCGAAGGTCGAGTGCCGCAGGTCCGGGTACGACGACCACAGCTCGGCGCCGAGCAGGCCGGTGCGGGGCCGCCGGAGGAGGATCTCGGCGGCGTCGTTGACGAAGGTGAAGCGCCAGTCAGCGTCGAGGGCGAAGATGGCGTCGCTGGTGACGGCGACGGCGAGCTGGGCCAGGCGGGCCATGGTGACGTGGCCGCCGGTGCCCGGCGCGCGCGGGAGCGTCGTCGCCCGGCCCCCGGGCACCGGCGCGGCCTTGCCAGCGGACATGGCGTCACCATCGGCCGCCGGGGCCGGTTCAGGAGGTCAGTGCGGGTCGGATCCCGGCTCGACCAGCTCGACCAGCACGCCGCCGGCGTCCTTGGGGTGGATGAAGTTGACCCGCGAGCCGGCGGTGCCGCCCTTGGGCTCCTCGTAGAGCAGCCGGACGCCCCGCTCGCGGAGGGTGGCGCTGACGGCGTCGATGTCGGCGACCCGGTAGGCCATCTGCTGGATGCCGGGGCCCTGGCGGTCGAGGAACTTGCCGATCGGCGAGTCGGGGCGGAGGGGGGCGAGGAGCTGGATGCACGAGCCCGAGTCGCCGATGGCGAGCATCGCCTCGCGCACGCCCTGCTCCTCGTTGACCTCCTCGTGGACCGACCGGAGGTCGAAGGTCTTCTCGTAGAAGTCCAGCGCCTCGTCGAGGTCGGGGACGGCGATGCCGACGTGGTCCAGGTGCGTGAACATGCCGTGAGCCTGCCAGCCCGCCGTCACCCCGGGGAAGCTCGGGGTCGGGGTGGCCGACGTCACAGGCGGAGAGCGTCACCACCGGGTGTGCCGGTGCGGTAGGGTGCACGGGTCCGACGTCCCGCTCGCGGGCGGTGGAGACGACGCGGTGGTCCTCCCGACCTGCCGTGGGTGGTCCCTCCGAGACGTCGGGCGAGGAGAGTCCCCCGGAGCCGCCACGGCTCGGGGCCGGCGCTGGGAACGCCGTCCACTCATGGAAGACGCCACAGGAGCCTTCGAGGCGGCCGTCTGGGCCGCTGTCGAGGGCAGAGCAAGCGACGAGCAGCGAGCGCTGCTGGAGGCCGACCCCGCCGCGCACCTGCGCATGGTCGAGCGGCTGATCGACGACACCGACGAGCGGCTGGAGAACGCCCGCCAGCTCAAGGGGTCCGAGCGGGCCCTGGTCGTGGCCGACTTCGAGTCCGATCTCGCCCTGCTGGAGTCCACCTACGACCTGATGACCCGGGCCACCGGGGCGGTCGCCGCCGGGCTGGTCGCCGACCCCGCCGGCGAGGTCCGGCTCCAGGCCTCGTGGTCGGCGGGCGACGTCGTGCTGTGGGCCGGCGGCCCCGGTGTCCCCCCGGCCGACAACGACGAGCTGGCCGACCGGATCGAGGCCACCGGCGCCCCCCGCGACGGGTGGCAGGCCCACCCCGGGGTCCGCCTGCCCGGCGGCGTCCACGCCGAGTCGGTGTCGATCGCCGTCCACGACGCCCTCGGCTGGCTGGTCGCCGTCGGCGGCGGCCAGGGCGGCGAGGGCCTCGGCGCCAGCGTCACCTGGCTGGGCCGGGTGGCGGTCGAGGCCGTGCGGCTGGTCGCCCAGGGCCGGATCGTGCCCAACCTGCGCAGCGAGGGGCGGTCCGACTCGGACTCGGCCCTCGAGCTCAACGTCCGCTGGGTCCCCGCCGTGGTCGACGAGCTCGGCCTGGCCCGGCTGGCCGAGTCGATGCCGGGGCCGGTCGTCGCCCTGGGCAACGCCGAGCCCAAGACCCTCACCCGCAACGTCCTCGCCGCCGTGGTCGACGCCGTGGCCAGCGACGCCGCCAGCCGGCTCGACCTGCCCGCCCCGCCCCCGGTCACCCGCAACGCCCTCTCGGTGGCCGAGGCGGTCATCACCCGGCTCGACGGCTCGACCTTCGAGGCCCCGGTCGCCGCCGGCGCCGAGGTGTCGAAGCGCCTCCAGCGCTGGACCAAGGCCGTCGTCAACCCCCACCGGCCCACCCTGGTGGTCGAGCTGGCCCCGCCCGACAAGGGCGACGCCTGGTTCCTCCGGGTGCTCGGCACCGGCGCCGAGGGGACGCTCCTCGACATCGAGGTCGCCCTGGTCGACGGGAAGGACACCAAGGCCCTCGGCGACGAGCTGGCCCGGCTGGAGCGGCTCTACGACGTGCTGCTGCGCCCCGGTGGTCGCCGCCGCGGCCAGGTGTACCTCAGCCAGGACGAGGCCTGGGAGCTGATGACGATCACCGGCGCCACCCTCGAGGCCGCCGGCTTCGAGGTGCGGGTGCCGCCGCTGTCGCGCCGCAAGCCGTCGGCCGGGCTCAAGATGTTCACCGAGCCCACCGGTGACACCGTCGTGGGCGCCCACCAGCTGAGCAACGTGCGCTGGACGGCGCTGTTCGACGACGTCGAGCTGACCGCTGCCGAGGTCGCCCGCCTGGCCGCCGAGGCCCGGCCCCTGGTGCGGAGCCACGGCCGCTGGGTCGAGCTCGACCGGGCCGACCTCAAGGAGGCCGCCGCCGCCCTGGCCGAGCGGGCCGAGCTGACCCAGATGACCGGGGCGGAGATCCTCCGCCACTCGGTCGGGCTGGAGGGCACGCCGCTGGCCGGCGGGCTGTCGGTCGAGGGCAGCAGCTGGGCGTCGGACCTGCTGGCCAAGGCCTCCGGGGCCACGATCGACCCGGTCGTCTCGCCCCCCGGCTTCGCCGGCGAGCTGCGCAGCTACCAGGCCGAGGCGCTGGGCTGGCTCGGCTTCCTCGACGCCACCGAGCTGGGCGGCTGCCTGGCCCTCGACATGGGCCTGGGCAAGACGCCGACCGTGCTGGCCCACCTCGGCCGCACCCGGGGCGACGGCACCGCCCTGGTGATCGCCCCGCCCGCCGTCGTCGGCAACTGGGCCAAGGAGGCGGCCCGGTTCACCGCCGACCTGCGCGTCGTCGTCCACCACGGCGCCGGCCGGGCCGAGCCCGACGAGATGCCCGCCGCCTTCGCCGACGCCGACGTCGTCATCACCACCTACGGCACCGCCGTGCGCGACATCGACGCCCTGGCGAAGATCGAGTGGCGCCGGGTGGTGCTCGACGAGGCCCAGGCCATCAAGAACCACACCAACGAGACGGCGCAGCAGCTGCGCCGGCTCCCGGCCCGCACCCGGATCGCCCTCACCGGCACGCCGATCGAGAACGGCCTCGGTGACCTGTGGGCCATCCTCGACTTCACCAACCCCGGCCTCGTCGGCGGCCGCGCCGCCTTCATCGCCCAGCTGTCGGGCGAGGGCGAGGCCGCCCTGCGGGCCCTCAACGGCATCCTCGTGTTCCGCCGCACCAAGTCGGAGCCCGAGGTGGCGGCCGAGCTGCCCGACCGCATCGACGAGCTCGACCACTGCGCCATGACGCCCGAGCAGATCGGCCTCTACCAGGCCGTGCTCGACGGGCTGGTCCAGCAGACGTCCGACCCGCAGCCGGGCGAGGAGCCCAAGCAGGGGGCGATCCTGGCCGCCATCACGGCGCTCAAGCAGATCTGCAACCACCCGGCCAACTACCAGGACGACGGCCAGCCGCTGGCCGGCCGCTCGGGCAAGCTGGCCCGGCTCGAGGAGATCGTCGACTCGGTCTTCGCCTCGGGCGAGAAGGTGCTGATCTTCACCCACTTCGCCTCGTGGGGCGTGCGGCTGGCCGAGCACCTGACCTCGGTCACCGGCGTGCCCGTGTCCTGCTACCACGGCGGGCTGGCCCGGGGCGCCCGCGACCGGATGATCGCCGAGTTCCAGGAGCAGGAGGGCGCCGGCGCCCTCGTCCTGTCGCTCAAGGCCGGCGGCACCGGGCTCAACCTCACCGCCGCCAGCCACGTCGTCCTCTACGACCGCTGGTGGAACCCCGCCGTCGAGGACCAGGCCCGCGACCGGGCGTGGCGCATCGGCCAGACCCGCACGGTCATCTCGCACCGCCTGGTCTGCCCGGGCACCGTCGACGAGCGGGTCGAGGAGGTCGTCGCCGGCAAGCGCCACATCGCCGATCTCGTCCTGCCCAAGTCGAGCTCCCTGGCCGACCTCGACGCCGAGCAGCTGCGCGTCGCCCTCGGCCTCCGCACCGACAGCCTCCTCACCGAGGACGACCTGGCCGCCGAGAGGGAAGGGGCACCCGCATGACGCAGTCCAAGTCGAGCCGTCGCCGCCGGGGGAAGAAGCCCAAGGCCGCAGACCTCTGGAAGCCGGTGCCCCCGCTCGACCCGCCGGCGCCGATCCGCCGGGCCGACGACGCCACCGCCGTCCTCGCCTCGCTGGGCGATCCCCCGCTCAAGGGCCAGGGCGACCTGGCCAAGCGGCACCTGTTCATGGTGGCCGAGCGGGCCGCCGACGCCGCCGTGGTGCTCGCCCACGTCGCCGGCCTGGCCGACACCTCCGACGCCGAGGACCGCTAGGCCGCCGTCGCCAGGGCCACCCCGGCGACCACCACCAGCAGCGCCAGGACCAGGGGGCGGAAGCGCGCCGGCGGCACCCGGTGGGCCAGGTCCTCGCACGCCCGGTTGCCCACCAGGGCGGCGGGGACGGCGACCAGGGCGGCGGGCCAGCGGTCGAGGTCGGCCACGCCCGTCCCCAGCAGGAGCGGGAGGGTGGCCACGTTGCAGACGGTGAAGAAGGCCACCGTCGTGGCCCGGAAGCGGTGCTGCTCCATGCGGGCGGCCTGGAGCACGAGGACGACCGGCGGCCCGCTGATGCCGATCGACGTGCCCAGCGCCCCGGCGACGAAGCCGGCCCCGACCTCGGTGGCCGGGCGCTCGTCGGCGACCTCGTAGCCGACGGCCAGGATCACGACCATCACCAGCACGGCCCCGGCGACGGCGATCCGCAGCGGGGCGTCGGGCAGGTGGGCGAGGGCCAGCACGCCGAGCGGCAGGCCGGGCAGTGCCCCGACGACGAGCCGGCGGAGCACCCGGCGATCGGTCCGGTCGCGCAGACGCCAGGCCATCGTGCTGCCGCCGGCGAGCGACGCCACGGCGGCGAGGGCCACGGCGTCCTGCGGGCCGAGCATGGCCGTCAGCAGCGGCATGGCCATCAGCGAGAAGCCGAAGCCGACCAGCTGCTGGGCACCGGCCGCCAGGCCCACCGTCGCCGCCACCCCCACCAGCACCCACACGGTCACCGCCCGACGGTAGGCGGCCGGGTGGTCCGGACACGTGTCCAGGGGCATCATGGGGCGATGGCTCGTGCACCTCGATCGGCAGCGGCGCGGAAGAGGGCCCGGCGGGCGGGACGGGGCCTGCTGGTGGCCTCGGCCATCGGTGCGGTCAACACCGCCAACGCCCGCCAGCCCCTCGCCCGCCAGGGGAGGGGGGCGATCGCCTGCTTCTTCCCCGGCTGGCTCACCTCCGAGCTCCCGCTCCACGCCATCGGGTGGCAGGCCCTCGCCACCGCCCGCTACGCCGCCAAGGGGGCGCTGCGCACCCCGAGCGGGCTGGTCGGCCTCGGCCTGTCGCTCGGGTCGTGGGCCACGCTGGCCCGGATCTGGAACGACGCCGCCGACGCCCCCCGCCTCTTCGAGCAGGCGCTGCGCGACGGCCTCGGCGACGAGCTCGACGCCGGGCGCGACCCGCTCCCCGCCGTCGACGCCTCGGCCGTCCGCCGCCGGCTGGTGAGCGGTCCGCTGGCCAACCACGCCAAGCCCTGGCGGCGGGCCCGCGACGTCGCCTACGGCGAGCTGGGCAAGCGCAACCAGCTCGACATCTGGGCCCGTGAGGACCTCCCGCCCGATGCCAAGGCGCCGGTGCTGGTCCAGGTCCACGGCGGGGCGTGGGTCCTGGGCAACAAGGAGCAGCAGGCGATGCCGCTGCTGGCCCACATGGCCGAGCGGGGCTGGGTCTGCGTGTCGATCAACTACCGCCTCAGCCCCCGCAGCACCTGGCCCGACCACATCGTCGACGTCAAGCGGGCCCTCGCCTGGGTCAAGGCCAACATCGCCGACCACGGCGGCGACCCCGACTTCGTCGCCATCACCGGGGGCTCGGCCGGCGGCCACCTGGCGTCGCTCGCCGCCCTCTCGCCCAACGAGCCCTCGTGGCAGCCCGGCTTCGAGGAGGCCGACACCTCGGTCGTCGCCGCCGTCCCCTTCTACGGCGTCTACGACTGGACCAACCGCGACGGCACCGGGATGGTCGGCATGGAGGACTTCCTCGGCAAGGCCGTGCTCAAGACCCGGCTCGAGGACGACCGGGAGACGTGGGACCGGGCGTCGACCATGAGCTGGGTCGGCCCCGACGCCCCGCCGTTCATGGTCGTCCACGGCAGCAACGACACCCTCGTGCCCGTCGAGCAGGCCCGCTCGTTCGTGGCCATGCTCCGGGCCGAGTCCAAGCAGCCGGTCGTCTACGCCGAGCTCCCCGGTGCCCAGCACGCCTTCGAGGTCTTCGACTCGCGCCGCACCCTGGCCACCGTGGGCGCCGTCCACCGCTTCCTCGCCGCCATCCGGGCCCGGGAGGACCACGACGCCGAGACCGGCCCCGAGGTCGCCGCCACCACCCAGGACACCGTCACCCCCGAGGGCTGACTGGCAGGATCGGCGCCATGGCCTTCGTGCGCACCGACCGGCACGACGACGGGATCGCCGTCGTCACCCTCGACCGACCCGACCGGCTCAACGCCCTGTCGGCGACGCTGATCTCCGACCTGCGGGCGGCCCTGGCCGACCTCCGTCACGCCCGCGACGTCCGGGCCGTCGTGCTGGTGGGGGAGGGGCGGGGGTTCTGCGCCGGCACCGACCTGTCGGGCGAGCGGGACCCGGCGCCCGACGCCGAGGGCCGGGGCCCGGTCGGCCAGGTCTGGCGCACCCAGCAGCACGTCGCCGGGCTCGTCGTCGACGTCCACGAGCACCCCAAGCCGATCGTCGCCGCCGTCCACGGGGCGGCCGTCGGCGGCGGGCTGGCCATCGCCCTGGCCTCGGACCTCCGGGTGGCCACCGCCTCGGCCCGCTTCGGTGCGGTGTTCATCAACATCGGGCTGTCGTCGTGCGACGTGGGCGTGAGCTACCTGCTGCCCCGCATCGTCGGGGTCACCCGGGCCTCGGAGCTGATGCTCACCGGCCGGCACTTCACCGGCGAGGAGGCCGACCGGTTCGGGATGCTCAACGCCGTGGCCCCCGAGGGCGAGCACCTGTCGGTGGCGCTCGACCTGGCCCGGCAGGTCGCGGCCCAGCACGAGTACGGCCTCGAGCTGACCAAGTCGGGCCTCCACGCCGCCCTCGACGCCCCCTCGCTGCGCCACGCCGTCGAGATGGAGAACCGCACCCAGGCCCTGGGCAGCTTCAGCGGCAACATGGCCGAGGCCATGCGCGCCTTCGGCGAGAAGCGCCCCCCGCAGTGGGGCCCGATGTAGGCGATGAGCCTCGGGGTCGCGGCCGGTCGACCCTGGCATGGGACAGCTGATCGTCTCCACCCACGTCACCCTCGACGGCGTCATCGGGCCCGCCCCCCACGAGTGGGCCCGCCTCGACGGCGAGCACGAGCGCCACTCCTTCGACCAGGTGCGGGCCGCCGACGCCTTCGTGCTCGGGCGGAAGACGTTCGAGGGCCTGGCCGGGGTCTGGCCCGGGATCACCGACGACAGCGGCTTCGCCGAGCGGGTCAACGCCCTCCCCAAGCACGTCGCCTCCCGCACGCGATCGGGGCCGCTCGACTGGAACGGCACGCTGATCGAGGGCGACCTCGGGCCGGCGGTCACCCGGCTCAAGGAGACGCACCGGGGGAACCTCCTCTCCTACGGGTGCGGCGAGCTGGCCCACGCCCTCGTCACCGCCGGGGTGGTCGACGCCGTCCACCTCTGGGTCCAACCCGTGGTGTGGGGCGAGGGCGAGCGGCTCTTCGGTGGTCGCCGGGTCGACCTCGACCTGGTCGCGTCGACCACCTTCTCCTCGGGCGTCGTCCTGCTCGCCCACCGGCCGACCGGGCGGTCCGGTTAGGCGTACACATGTTCGGGTAGGACCCCGGCCATGACCGCCAGCGACACCACCACCGACCGCCAGGACCTGACCGGGTCCAACGTCGACAAGGACCCGGAGGAGTGGGTCACCGGCGACGAGCCGATGACCGGCGCCCAGGAGTCGTACCTCTCCACCCTGGCCGGCCAGGCCGGCGAGGAGGTCGAGCCCGGGCTCACCAAGGCCGAGGCCTCCCAGCGCATCGACGAGCTCCAGGAGGCGACGGGGCGTGGCACCTAGATCGCACCTGACGGTCCGTCAGCTCTGGCAGCATCTCGGCCGTGAGCGACGACGCGACCCCGACCACCCGTGGCACCTACCCCGGCTTCGAGGGGAAGGTGGGTCGCACCTTCGCCGGCTCGGAGGGGTGGTGGCCGCCGCGGCCCGACGCCTCGGGCAAGCCCAACGTGATCATCATCCTGGTCGACGACCTGGGGTACTCGGACCTCGGTTGCTACGGCTCGGAGATCGCCACCCCGCACATCGACCGGCTGGCCGCGGCGGGCCTGCGGTTCACCGACTACCACTCGACGCCGATGTGCTCGCCCACCCGGGCCTCGCTGCTCACGGGGCTCAACCCGCACAGCGCCGGGGTCGGCACCGTCGCCCACAGCGACCCGGGCTTCCCCGGCTACGCCATGGAGATCGCCGCCGACGTGGCCACCGCGGCCGAGATCTTCCGCGACGCCGGCTGGTTCACCGCCATGGTCGGCAAGTGGCACCTCACCAAGGACTCCGACCAGCACGAGGGCGGGTCGCGCCACTCCTGGCCGTGCCAGCGGGGCTTCGACCGCTACTACGGCTTCCTCGACGGGTTCACCGACCTGCACCACCCGCATCGCCTGGTCGAGGACAACCACACCGTCGAGGTCGACCAGTACCCGGAGGGCTACTACTTCACCGACGACATAACCGACCGCGCCCTCGGGATGATCAAGGCGGCCAAGGCCTCCGACCCGACCAAGCCGTTCTTCCTCTACATGGCCCACGGCGCCGTCCACGCCCCGCTCCACGCCAAGGCCGAGGACATCGCCCGCTACCGGGGGCGCTACGACGGCGGCTGGGACCGGCTCCGCCAGGAGCGCTTCGAGCGGATGAAGGTGCTCGGGATCCTGCCCGAGGACACGATCCTCCCACCCCGCAACCACGAGCCGGGCAACGACGTCACGCCGTGGGACGAGCTGAGCGACGGGCAGCGTCGGCTGGCGGCCCGCTACATGGAGATCTACGCCGCCATGGTCTCCAACGTCGACGAGAACCTGGGCCGGCTGGTCGCCGAGCTCGAGGCCATGGGCGAGCTCGACGACACGATCCTGCTCTTCACGTCGGACAACGGCGCCTCCCGCGAGGGCGAGGTCGACGGCACCGGCTCGTACTACGTCCACCTGATGTCCGAGAACGACATCGAGGTCGACCTGGCGCGGATCGACGAGATGGGCGGCCCGACCACCACGCCGCACTACCCGCGGGGCTGGGCCATGGCCGGCAACACGCCGTTCCGGCTCTACAAGATCAACGCCCACGCCGGCGGGCACCAGGTGCCGCTGGTGGTCCACGGCCCGGTCGGCGGGGGCGGGGGCGAGCTGCGGCGGCCCTACCAGTACGTCACCGACGTCCTGCCCACGCTGCTGGAGCTGTGCGGGCTGGAGCACCCGCACGCCCGCGGGGGCACCCGGGCCGGCCTCCCCGTGCGGCCCATGCACGGCGCCAGCTTCGCCGCCGCCATGGCCGATCCCGACGCCCCCTCGACCCACCCCGAGCAGTACGTCGAGATGATCGGCCACCGCGGCTACCGCCTGGGCAGCTGGGAGGCGGTGACCCTCCACCACCCGCTCACGCCGTTCGACGACGGCGAGTGGGAGCTCTACGACATGGCCGCCGACCCCACCCAGACCCGCGACCTCGCCCGGGAGCAGCCCGACACGCTGGCCGAGCTGATCGCCCGGTGGGAGGAGGCGGCGTGGGCCAACCAGGTGTACCCGCTCGACGAGGGCGCCTCGGTCAAGTACCTCGTCCGCCCGCCGCACCAGGCCGCCTACGAGCAGCCCGTGACCCTCCGCCCGGGCACGCCGACCCTGGAGCGGTGGCGCTCGCTCCAGCTGATCTTCCTCCGCAGCTGCACCATCACCATCCGGGTCGACGTCGGCCCCGACGACATCGGCACCCTGGTGGCGCATGGCGACCAGGGCGGCGGCTACACCGTCTGGATCGACGGCGAGGGCCTCCACGCCGCCCACAACGACGGCCGGGGCCGGGTGCGCCGGATCCGCGCCGCCCGCCCGGCGGCGGGTGCCCGCGAGATCGTGCTCGACCTGGTGGCGCCGGGCGGGTCGGTGTGGGATCCGGTCCTCTCGGTCGACGGCGAGGAGGTCGGCCGTGACACCGCCTGGCCGTGTCTGTACGGGATGGCGCCGTTCGAGGGCATCGACGTCGGCATCGACCGCCGCTCGCCGGTGATCTGGAGCAAGTACCAGGAGCGGGGCTGCGACCGCTGGACCGGCACCCTCACCTCGGTCACCTACGCCCCCGGCCCCCTCCCGCCCGACGCCCCCCAGAACCTCCTCCCCATGCTCCGCGAGATGGGCCTCAAGTACGAGTAGAAAGGGGCCTCGGGTCGGTCTGGGGGCGGCGGAGGAACGGGCGTGGGCGAGACGAGCGAGACGTTGAGCGGGCCGGTCGACGTCGTCGACGTCCGCACCGGCGAGGTCGACGGCCGGATCGTCATGACCTGCACCGTCCGGTACGAGAACGACAAGATGCCGCCCGACACGATCAGCACGTCGGTCGACGGGCGCTGGGCCGACCTGGTGGTACCGGGCCCGGACCACCTCGTCCCGGTGCTGCTGGTGCTGGCCGCCCGGCTCGGCGACGACCTCCGGATCGACGCCCCGATCGACCCCGACTGGGCCGAGGCGTGCCGGCGGGCCCACGCCCTCCAGGCGTCGTGGTGGGGCTGGCGGCCGGCTCGGCTCGTGGCCCCGGCGGCCCGGCGCCGGCGACGTCGGCTGTGGCGACCGGCCCGGGCCCGCGGTCGGGGGCACTGCTTCACCTGCGGGGTCGACTCGTGGAGCGTCTACCTCGCCCTGCGCGACACCCCCGAGGCGCCCACCCACCTCGTCCACGTCGACTGCGACGTGCACTGGTCCGACGCGCTGCGACGGGCCCGGATCGGCCACGTCCGGTCGACCGCCGACCGGCTGGGGCTGCCCCTGGTCGAGGTCCACACCGACATCCGGGCGACGATCGAGCCGCACACCGAGTGGGGCCGTCACGCCCACGGGGCGGTGCTCGCCGGCGCCGGCCAGCTGCTCTCGGGCGGGCTGGGGACGCTGACCATCTCGCCCAGCAACTTCTGGCCCGACGCCACCCCCTACGGCTCGCACCCCGGCCTCGACCCGCTGTGGTCCACGCCGTCGCTCGCCATCCGCCACCCGGGCGCCGACGAGCCCCGCCACCACCGGGTCTTCCGGGTCGCCGCCGACCCCCTGGCCGCGGCGACCATGCAGGTCTGCCTCCAGCAGGGCGCCGAGACCAACTGCGGCCGGTGCAACAAGTGCCTCGACACCCTGACGGCGCTGGTGCTGTCCGGGCGGACCGGGTGGGAGGGCAGGTTCGTGGCGCCGTTCGACCCCGAGGCCATCGCCGGGCTCAAGCCGATCCGGCCGGCGGCGTCGAACCGGATGCTCGAGCTGTGCGACGAGATCGGGCTGTCGGCCGACCCCCTCCGCCAGCGGTGGGAGACGGTGACCGTGAAGGACGACCCGTCCATCGCCTACCGCTACGCGGCGCGCCAGCCCCGGGTCCCGGTCGCGGTCGACGGTCGGGCCCCGACGGCCGACGAGGCCCTGGCCATCGGGCGGGCCCTGGCGCCCCACGGGCTCCGGGTCGACCACGGCACCGGCCACGCCGAGGTGCTCGACCGGCCCCCGCTCGACCTGCGGGTCGACGGCCCGGCGGTCACCGACGCCGCCGGTCGGACGATCGCCGACCTGGTCGCCGCCGGCGAGCTGCCGGCCGACCCCGCCCGGGCCTTCGACCCGGAGCGGGAGGTGGTCGACCTGGCCGACTGGCGCCGCCGGCGCCGGGCCGAGGTGGGGCTGGACTGAGCCCGTCCGTCAGCGCCGACGGGCCCGCTGCCGGTCCGAGCCCGAACCTGCGACCCTGAGCGGGCTCCTCGCCCGCTGAGGGTCGCAAGTTCGCTGTGCCTCGGACTCGCCCGGGCGGCGGGCAGCTGGTCGTCGGCGCCCGGCGGTCACCAGCCAGCGGCGTGGAAGCGGGCGAGGTCGGCGAGGGCGGCGGCGCGGAGGTCGTCGTCGGGGCGGGACGACCACCGCCGGGCGGTGGCGCCGCCGAGGAAGGCGAGCAGCACCGGCTCGCCGGTGGCAGGGAGCAGGTTGCACCACTCGAAGGGGCCGTCGACGCTCGACCACACCTCGGCCTCCTCGCCCCACCAGGCCTCGTCCCACCGCAGCCAGACCTTGTCGAGCAGGCCGGTGCCGAGGGCGGCGATCGCCTCCCGGTGGGCGGCGGGCAGCGTCGGGGTGAAGGTGACGACGTCGGCGGCGAGGACGGCGAGCGGCACGGTCACCACCACCTGGTCGGCGGCGAGCGTGCGGCCGTCGTCGGTGGCGAGGACGATCCGGTCGCCGGTCAGGTCGATCGCCGTCACCGGCCAGTCGAGCCGGACGTCGACCCCGTCGAGGTCGGCGTCGACGAGCGCCCCGTAGCCGCCGAGCACGATCAGGTCGTCGCCGGTCGAGCCCTCGTCCAGCCCCCACCAGGCCGACAGGTGGCCCGGGTCGACCCCCAGCTCGACCTCGACCTCGGAGCGGGCGGCGAGGGCCAGGGCGGCCTCGTCGGCCCGTGCGGCGGCGCCCGAGCGGTCGAGCGCGACGGCCAGCGAGACGTCGGCGTCGGCCTCCTCGGCCCAGGCCACCGCCTCCTCGATGGCGGCGTACCCGGTGGCGTAGGCGGCGTCGCCGTCGTCGATCCGCCCGCCGTCTGCGTCGCGGTAGGCGGTGGCGTAGGTGAACGGCTCGGCGCCCACGTCGAGGTCGGCCAGCCGGTCGGCCGAGTCGCTGGCGGCCACGTCGTGGACGAACGACGCCCCCATCTCGACCGGGATCGGCCAGCCCTCGGGGGCGGTGGTGCCGATGCGGCCCCCGGTGCGGTCCCGCGCCTCGACGACGACGACCTCGATCCCGGCGTCGGCCAGCACCCGGGCGGCGGCGGCCCCGGCCGCCCCAGCGCCGACCACGACCACCGTGCCGTTGTCGTCGATCGCCTCCCGGACGGCCTCGGCGGCGGCCCGGCCCGAGGCCCGGGCGCCGTGGACGGTGGCCGGGGCCGCGGTCGAGACGGCCTCGCCGGCCAGGTGGAGCCAGCCGTCGACCGGTGCGCCCAGGGCCTCCCGCCGGGCGGGCGTCGCCCCGACGGGCAGGTACGAGTAGGCGCCGAGGGCCCACGGGTCCGCGGCCCACCGGGTCCGCACGAACCCGGCCGGCGCGGGCACCGGGCGGGACGTGGTCCCGTCGCCCGCCGGGGCGGGGGAGGAGGACGAGGAGCACGAGGCGAGGAGGCCGGTGGCGGCCGCCCCGCCGAGGATCCCGAGGACCCGGCGTCGGCTCACCGTCGGCTCGCTCCCCCCGGGCACGGGGTCATCGTGGCACGCGCCCCCGGCCGGGGATCGCACCGCGCCGTGCGACCCCGGGCCGAGGAGGGGATCAACCGTTCTTGGGGAGCTCCGAGTACGGCGTGTCGCGGGCCGGGCCCGGCTCCTTGGGCAGGCCGAGGACCCGCTCGCCGATGATGTTGCGCTGGATCTGGTCGGTGCCGCCGTAGATGGGCGGGCCCTGGGCGAACAGCGCCATCTCGGTCAGCATCGCCGTGGCCGCCGGCACGGCGCCCTTCATCGCCTCGCGACCCTCGCCGTCGTAGGTGTGGATCGTCCCGGCCGGGCCGAGCACGGCGAGGGCGAGGTCCCGCGACTGCCGGAGGATGTCGCTCATCGCCAGCTTCATCATGTTGCCGAAGCCGGGGATGTCGCGACCGGCCTTCTTCTCGGCCTTGAGCCGCTGGCCGCCGATGCGGGCGATCTCGCTCAGGCTGTGGAGCTTCATCAGCTGCTGGCGCACGACCGGGTCGTCGATCAGGCCGTTGTCCTTGGCCGTCTGGAGGATCAGCCCGTAGGCGCCGCCCATGGCCCCGGGGCCTCCGCCGCTGCCCCGCCGGCGGGCGCCGCTGACGAAGTCGCCGGCCCGGCGGTCGAGGTCGCCGGCGACGGTGCCGGGGGTGGCGGCCGAGGCGGCGGCGTGGCCGCTGCCGGCGCCGAGGCCGGCCCGCTCGAAGGCGAGGGTGGTGTTGGCGACGATCCAGCCCTGGCCGTAGTCGCCGATGACCGAGTCGGCCGGCGTGCGGGCGTCGGTGAGGAAGACCTCGTTGAAGAGGGCCCGACCGGTCATCTCCCTGAGCGGCACGACCTCGATGCCGGGCTGGTGCATGTCGATCCCGAAGTAGGTGATGCCCTTGTGCTTGGGGGCGTCGGGGTCGGTGCGGGCGATCAGCATGCCCATGTCGGCGACGTGGCCGGCCGAGGTCCACACCTTCTGGCCGTTGACGATCCACTCGTCGCCGTCGCGGATGGCCTTCGAGTTGAGGCCGGCCAGGTCCGACCCGGCGCCGGGCTCGGAGAACAGCTGGCACCAGCCCTTCTGGCCGGTGACGATGTCGCGCAGCCAGACCTTCTTCTGCTCGTCGTTGCCGTGGGTGACGATCGTGGGGCCAGCCAGCAGCAGGCCGAGGCCACCGGGGGCGCCCAGGGCACCGAAGTCGGCGATGGCCTTGGCCACCCGGCCGGCGTCGGCGGGGGAGAGGCCGCGGCCGTAGTGCTCGACGGGCCAGGCCGGGGCCGACCAGCCCTCGGTGCCCAGCTTCTCCCACCACTCGGCCACGGTGAGATCCGGGTCCCACTCCGACTCGAGGAAGGCCTGCAGCTCCTCCAGGTAGGGCTCCGTCGCGGCGGCGCGGTCGGCGGTGTCGGTCATCTCGGCTCCTCGGCACACGGGATGGGGACGCGAGCGTGCCCGATCTTGACCGGAGGGTCAAGACGGCGGTGGCCGGTGTCACCCCGGAGGGTGGCGACGGTCACCGCGGCCGGATCACGAGGTGGGCGGCGTCGACCCGGGGCGGCGGCGAGAACGACCGGGCCGGGACCCGCCGGGCGACGTCGAGGACGAAGCGCCGCTGCCAGCGGGCGGCCGTGCGATCGGCCGCCGCCGTGGTGAGGCGCCGGGCGAAGCCCCACTCGACGAGGAGGTCGGCGCCCCGCAGGCGACGACCCTGGTGGTGCTCGTCGAGCAGCCGGCGGAGCAGGTCGGTCCCGGTGGCGAAGGGGATGTTGGCCACGACGTGGAACGGCCGGTGCGGGAGGGCCACGTGGCGCAGGTCGCCCTCGACCACCCGGACGGCGGGGTCGTCGGCCGTGCGCCGGGCCAGCCGCCGGGCGAGGCGGGGGTCGCGCTCGACGGCGATCACCCGGGCGCCGGTCCGGGCCAGGGCCAGGGTGAGGGCGCCGGGCCCGGCCCCGAGGTCGAGCACGAGGTCGTCGGGGCCGATGTCGGCCGAGCGGACCAGGCCCCGCACGACGGCGGGGTCCCGGAGGACGTGGAACCCGTGGTGGTTCCGAGGGGGACGGTTCTGCGGTGGACGACGACCGGGCACGGTGGCTCCCGAGGCTCGGCGCACCGGGGCCGCGGGAGGGCTCGGTGCGCGCACGGGCCGACGGGCGCGCCGTCGGCTGCGACGTGACGGCGGTGCTCGGGGTCCTGTCCCGGCGCAGGGGGCCGGGGGCGGGCGTCAGGGGGACGCGCGCAGCAGGGTCAGGAGGCGAGGACCGCGGCGGTCAGCCGCAGCCGGATCAGGGTCATGGGTCCCACGGGCGAGGACCGTACGCCCCCGCGCCGCGAGCTTCGAGCGATTTACCCCGGGGGATGGGGCCATCGCGGGGGTGGGGGTCAGCGGTGACGGCGGCGGGTGGCGGTGGCGACGCCACGGGCGGCGGCCCGGAGGACGGGCCGGAGGGCCAGCCCGGCGCCGACGACGAGGCCGACCCGGACCAGCGTGCCGAGGACCGATCGGCCCGGCGCCGGCATCCGCCCGCCCGCCGGCGGGCCCTCGGCCGGGAGCCCGGCGACCTCGGGCTGTTCCTCGGGCTCGTCCGCCTCGCCGTCGACCCGCGACCAGCGGGCGCCCTCGGTGGGGGCGATCGACCAGGCCGACATGCGCCGGGCGGTGGCCGTGCGGTCCATCGGGTCGACGGCCCAGAACGAGCCCTCGACGGCGGTCGGGGTCACGTCGGCCAGCACGAAGCCGTACTCGTCGAGGTCGGCCCAGCGGACGTGCTCCATCCCGGCGGCCACCCGCTCGGCCAGGGCGGCGCCGGCCCGGCCCAGGTTCCCACCCATCGTGGTCGAGGAGATGCTGGTGCCGGTCAGCTCGCCGGCGACGGGCCGCAGGTCCCGGGTGAAGGGCCCGTCGAACACCCACGACGAGTGGATGTCGGCCGAGAGCACGACGGTGCCGCCGCCGCGCCGGTCGAGCACCTCGACCAGCCGGTCCCGCTCGCACCGGTAGCCGTCCCACTGGTCGGTGCAGAGGGCCACCCCGTCGCGCAGCGTGTAGCCGTCGGGGAGCGGGCCGTCGAGGTCGAGGTGGTCCGGCATCGGGAGCTCCATCACGCTGATGGGCACCTGGCTGGCGAGGAGGCACCACGGCCGGGTCCGGTCGGTGACCCGCTCCTCGACCCACGCCCACTGCGGCTCGGAGAGGATGTGCCGGTCGGGGTCGTCGAGGTCCTCGCCGTCGTCGGGCTGCTTGTCCCGCCCGCCCAGCCGGGTGTCGAGGACGACCAGCTCGGCCAGGTCGCCGAGCACCACCGAGCGCCACATGCGCCGGTCGTCGGACGGGTCGGGGTAGCGGATCGGCACCCACTCCTGGCGGGCCCGGTTGGCCTGGGCCAGCCGCTCGTGGAAGTCGCCGTGCTCCTCCGGATCGTGGGCCTTGGCGCCGTCGTCCCAGGTGTTGTCGGCCACGTCGTGGTCGTCCCACACGGCGACCATCGGGTGGCGCTCGTGGAGGAGCTGGAGGTCGGTGTCGCGCCGGGCCTGTCGGTAGCGCAGCCGGTAGTCGTCGAGGGTGACGAGGTACCGCGGCGGGTCGACCGGGATGTCGCCCTTGGTGCCGTCGTCCTCGTAGATGTAGTCGCCGGCGTGGTACACGAGGTCGACGTCGTCGACGGCGGCGACGGCGCGCGCCACGGTCAGCGGGGCCCGGGCCAGGTTGGCGCACGAGACCATGGCGATGCGGACCCGGTCGACGGGGGCGTCGAGCGCCGGCAGGGTGCGGGTGCGGCCGACGCGGGACCGCTCGCCGTCGGGCGTGGTGAAGGCGTAGTGGTAGGTCGTGGCCGGGGCGAGGCCGTCCACGTCGACCACGACCGTCCCGCCCCGGTCGGGGTCGACCTCGGCGCGGCCCGAGCGGACCACGTCGGCCAGCTCCTCGTCGTGGGCGACGACCCACGTGACGGAGGGGGCGGTGTCGGTCTGGGTCCACAGCAGGACCCCATCGGGGGTCGGGTCGAAGCTGGCGACCGAGTGGGGGAAGGCGGCGTCGTCGGAGGGCACGGGCGCCACCCTGCCCACCCCCAACCCGAGGGATGCACGACGCCCCGACATCCCCGGCCGGTACCGTCCGGGCGTGCTCTCCGTGATCGCCGCCGCGGCCGGCGGGGTGGTCGTGCTGATGCTGGCGACCTGGCTGGCCAGCGTGGCCCGGCGCGACGCCAGCATCGTCGACATCGTCTGGGGCCTCGGCTTCGTCGTGGTCGCCGGGGCCGCCTTCGTCGTCGGCGAGGGCTCCGCCGCCCGCCGCACCCTGCTGCTGGCCCTGGTCGGGATCTGGGGGCTGCGGCTGGCCACCTACCTGGCCTGGCGCAACCTCGGCCACGGCGAGGACCGTCGCTACCAGAAGATGCGACGGCACCACGGCGAGTGGTTCTGGCTGATCAGCCTGGGCACGGTGTTCGCCCTCCAGGGGGTGCTGATGCTGGTGGTGTCGCTCCCGGTGACGCTGGCCGCCGACGTCGAGCGCCCCGACGGGCTCGGCCCGCTGGCGTTCGCCGGCGTGGCGCTGTGGCTGGTCGGGTTCGTGTTCGAGGCCGGGGGTGACCTCCAGCTGGCCCGGTTCAAGGCCGACCCGGCCAACGAGGGCGAGGTGATGGACCGGGGCTTCTGGCGCTACACCCGCCACCCCAACTACTTCGGCGACTTCTGCGTCTGGTGGGGGATCGGGCTGGTGGCGGCCGAGACCGGCCCCGGCCGGTGGGGGCTGGTCGGCCCCGTCGTGATGACCGTCTTCCTGCTCCGGGTCTCGGGCGTGGCCCTGCTCGAGCGCGACATCGGGCGGCGCCGGCCGCAGTACGCCGACTACGTCGAGCGGACCAGCGCCTTCTTCCCCTTGCCCCCGAAGGGCTGACCCGGCCAGAGTCGGCCGGTGCTGCCGCTGGTCTTCATCGACGTCGACGGGACCCTCGTGGGCTCGGCCGGCGCCCCCACCGCCGACGTGTGGGCCGCCGCCGAGGCCGCCGTCGCCCGGGGCCAGCACCTGGCGCTGGCGACGGCCCGGCCCGCCTTCGGCCAGACGTGGGAGTGGGCCCGGCGGCTCGACCCCGACGGCTGGCACCTGTTCCAGTCGGGCACCAGCCGGGTCCACACCGGCACCGGCGAGGTCGCCCACACCCCGCTGCCCGACGACGCCGTCGCCTCCCTGCTGGCCACCGCCGAGGAGCGGGGCTGGGTGCTCGAGCTCTACGCCGACCGGGACCTGGTGGTCGACAGCGACGCCCCGCTGGCCGTCGACCACGCCCGCCTGCTCGGCATCCCGCACCGGCGAAGGACGCTCGACAGCCTCGACGGGGTGGTCGTGCGGGCCCAGCTCGTCGTGCCCATCCCTGAGGCGGCCGCGGCCCGGGCCGTCGCCCCCGCCGGCACCGTCGGGCACTCGGCCACCTCGCCGGTGATGCCCGGCGCCGCCTTCGTGTCGATCACCCGCGACGGCTGCACCAAGGCCTCGGCGGTGGCGGCCATGGCCGGCGACCTCGGCCACCCGGTCGATCGGGTCGCCATGGTCGGCGACGGCAACAACGACGCCGAGGCGCTGGCCACCGTCGGCCACGGCATCGCCATGGGCAACGCCGAGCCCGAGGCCCGGGCCGCCGCCCGCCACCACGTCGCCGACGTCGACCAGGGCGGCCTGGTCGAGGCCCTCGCCCTCACCGCCACCCTCTGAGCAAGGGCCCGGCCGAGCACACCTCGCGGCCCGGCGGCGCCCCTTCTGAGGCGTCCGCGCCCCGTCGGCGTGCTCCGTGCGCCTCAGAAGGTGGGTGCGGCGTTCTGAGGCGTGAACGTCCTGCCGGGGTGCTCGGTGCGCCTCAGAGGTGGGTGCGGCGTTCTGAGGCGTGAACGTCGTGCCGGGGTGCGTCGTGCGCCTCAGAAGGGGGTGCGGCGTTCGGAGGCGTGAACGTGGTGCCGGGGTGCGCGGTGCGCCTCAGAAGGGTGGGTGCGGGGTTCTGAGGCGTGAACGTCGTGCCGGGGTGCGTCGTGCGCCTCAGAACCGGGCCTCTCGGGGGCCGGTCGGGTCAGCGGCCGAAGGCGGCGCCGGGGGCGGCCTCGGGCTCGAGCTCGCCGGGGCCGGGGGTGACGGTCGAGGGGACGGTGGAGCCGGGCAGCTCGGACTCGGGCTCGGACCCCGGCTCCGGCTCAGGCTCGGCGGTCGTCGGCGGGAGGTCCTCGACGGGGCCGTCACCGGGGAGGAGGCCGTCGGGGTCGTCGTCGGGGTCGTCGCCAGGGACGCTGGTCGACGGCTCCTCGGCCGGGGCCTCGTCGTCGGCCGTCGGGGCGGGCTCGGCGGTGGTGGAGGAGGGCGGCGGCGGCTCGTCGCCCCCGTCGTCGTCGCCCAGCATGACCAGCCCCAGCAGCAGGGCCAGCAGGAACAGCAGCACCACCAGCAGCCCGACGACCGCGGCCACGATGGCCACGACCCGCAGCCCCGAGCCGTCGCCGGCGGGCGGGGCGGCCGCCGGCACCTCGCCGCTGGGGACGGGGCCGCTCGGGACGGCCTCGGGCGGGGGGAGCGGGGCGATCTCGCCGCTCACGCTGGGCGGGGGGGCGGGCACGGCCTCGACCGGCGGGAGGGGGATCGCCGCCGGGCCCTTGCCCTCGATGGCGTCGAGCATGTCCTGGGCGGTGGCGAAGCGCTGCCGGGGGTCGAACGAGAGCGACCGGTCGATGGCGGCGGCCAGGGCGGGGGAGAGGTCGGGGCGCACCGACGCCAGCGGGGGCACGATCGTGCTCTGGACGGCGTGGGCGACCTCGATGGGGTCGTTGCCCTCGAAGGGCCGGCGCCCGGTGAGGGCCTCCCGCAGCACGACCCCGGCGGCCCACAGGTCGGTGGCGGGGGTGGCGGGCCGGCCGTCGAGCTGCTCGGGCGCCAGGTAGGCCGGCGTCCCCACGGCCACGCCGACCAGGGTCAGGTGGGCGGTCGAGGCCAGGTCCTTGGCCACGCCGAAGTCGCCGACCTTCCAGCGTCCGCCGGCCGCCTTGATCAGGTTGCCGGGCTTGATGTCCCGGTGGACGAGGTTCTCGGCGTGGGCGGCGGCCAGGCCCGACAGCATGTCGGCGGCGATGCGGACGACCTCGTCCTCCGGCAGCGCCCCCTCCTCGTAGATCCGCCGGTCGAGCGACGGGCCGGGCAGCCGCTCCATGACGATGAACAGCGAGCCGTCGTCGTCGTCGATGTCGAAGACGCGGACGACGTTCGGGTGCTCGAGGGCGGCGGCGGCGCGGGCCTCGACCTCGAAGCGCTGGCGGAAGGCGGGCTCGTCGGAGAGCTGGGGGAGGAGGAGCTTGACGGCGACGTCGCGCTGGAGCCGCCGGTCCCACCCGAGCCAGACCTCTCCCATCCCACCGACACCGACCTGGTCACGGAGCTCGTACCGGTCGAGGAGGACGCGCGGCATCGTGCCGGGTTCGGCCACCCCGAGAACCTATCGGCCCTGGTCGGAGCGGTGCGGGGACGGTCGGACGAACGGGGTGGGCTCCCCCGTGACCGCCGCGCCGCTCATCCGGGGTCGTCGGCGTCAGGACATCGAGCCGGGGAGGACCTCGGCGACGGCGGACCGGGCACCGGCGACGCGCCGGCCGGCCTCGGCCGAGGCGACCCGCCGGGCCAGCTTGGCCTCGCGGCGGGCGGTGCGCCCGGCGTGGCGGGCCCGCCAGGCCACCCCGGGGCGCCCCTCGGTGTCGATGGCGGCCAGCGCCAGACCGCCGAGCAGGGCCACGTTCTTCATGAAGTGGATCTGTTGGGCGGCCCGCTCCTCCTCGTCGTCGATCTCCCAGAAGCGGTGGCCGGCGAGGGTGGTGGGGACGAGGGTGGCGGCGAGGGCGGCGGCCGACAGCCGGGGCAGCTTGCCGATGGCGAAGAGCAGCCCGGCCCCGACCATGACGCCGCCGTTGACCTTGGTCAGCAGCTCGGGGTCGTCGGGGATGGTGACCTGCGGCGGGGTCGGGTCCGAGCCGGCGAGGAGCGTCTCGCCGGCGAGCGGGCGGGCGGCGTCGGCCGCCTGGTCGGCCAGGCCGGCCACCGGCTGGGCGGCGTCGGGGAGGGCCTCGGAGGCCGACTCGGCCAGGTCGACGACCTTCTCGGCCGCCGCCTCGACGGCGGGGGCGGCGGCCTCGGCGGCCTTGTCGACCGCGGGCTGGGCCGCCTCGACCACCTTGCTCGTCACCGGTTCGGCCACCGGGGCCAGCGAGCCGGCGTTGCGCAGCATGTCGACGCCCCCGGACACGAACACGGAGGCGAGCAGGGGGCGGGCGAGCGTGCGGACCGGGTGCATGCCCGGCCCGCTACCCCCCGGTCCTGCGGCTACTCGTCGTCGTGGATCTGCTGGGCGAGGTAGCGCTCGAGGCCGATCGTCTCGATCAGGGTGAGCTGGGCCTCGATCCAGTCGAGGTGGCCCTCCTCGTCGACCAGGTGCTTCTCGAACAGCGCCCGGGTGCCGTTGTCGCCCTTCTCGACGCACAGGGCGATGCCCCGGTTGTAGCGCTCGACGGCGGCCTGCTCGACGGCCAGGTCGGCGGCCAGCTGCTCGGGGACGGTCTCGCCGACGCGCACCGGGTTGAGCCGCTGCATGTTGGGGACGCCGTCGAGGAACAGGATCCGCTCGATGATGCGGTCGGCGTCCTTCATCTCGTCGATCGACTCGTGCCGGGCGTGCTCGGCGAGCCGCTTGAGGCCCCAGTTGTCGAGCATCCGGTAGTGCACCCAGTACTGGTTCACCGCCGTCAGCTCGGCGGTGAGGACCTCGTTGAGGATCTCGATGATGGCCGGGTCACCCTGCACTGGTCTCTCCTGGGATGGGGGCGTCGGGGTCCATCATGGCGGGTCGAACACGTGTGTGGGATGCCTGTCAGCCCGCCCCCAGGCCGGCCTGACCGGACGACGACAAGCGGCCCTACCAGGGCTGACGCGCCGTCAGAGGCCTGCTCAGGCGACGGCGACGTGGCCCGCGGGGAGGGCCACGACGGTCTCGGAGAGGATCTCCCGGATCACCGGGCGGCACCCTCCGCAGACGCCGCCGGCCCCGCAGGCGGCCACGATCTCGCGCACCGAGCCGGCGCCGCAGAGGGCAGCGGCCTCGATCTGGCGGTCGTTGACCGCTCGGCAGTGGCACACGAGCACGGCCGCATGATCGCCCCGGGACGGAGCGGTGTCAAGGACGCCTTACGGGTGATGGCCGGGGGAGGCTCACGGGCTGGGTGCGGCGCCCACGACGTGCACGCTGACCTGGTAGTCGCCGCCGGCCCACGGCTCCCGATCCCACGTCGCCCACCGGTGGCGGAGGGCCAGGCCGGCCGTGGCCGCGTCGGCGTCGAGCCGCTCGGGGTCGTAGCCGCCGGGGCGGACCTGGAAGCCGGCCACGACCAGCCCGCCGGGCCGGACGGTCCTGGCCACGGCGGCGAGCACCCGGCGCTCGGTGCCGGGGTCGACGAAGATCAGGACGTTCCCGGCCAGGACGGCGAGGTCGACGGTGCCGGCGGGGACGACGGTGCCCACGTCGAGGAGGTCGGCCTCGTGCCAGGCCAGGGCGGGCGCCTTGGCCCGGGCGGCGGCGAGGAGGTCGGCATCGCGGTCGACCCCGATGGTGCGAGCGCCCCGCCGGGCCAGCTCGACCGCCACCCGGCCGGTGCCGCAGCCGGCGTCGAGCACGGTGGCGTCGATCCGGCCGTCGGGCCCGGCCAGCAGGGCGCCGACCAGGTCGGCCTCGCCGTGGACCGATCGGCCTTCGGCGGCCAGCGCCTCCCAGCGGGCGTCGTAGGTCGCCCCCTTGGCGTCCCCGGTCAGATCGGTCCACCGGGCGGCCCGCGGATCGGTCCCGTCGCTGGTCATCGGCGCGCCGCCGGCCCGTGGGCGTCGCCCGGCTCGGTCGCTCGCACCGGGCGCCGACGCCCCGGGGCGGCTCCGCCGCCGGACATCCGTTGCTGTCCGGTTCGCTCGCTGCGCTCGCTCACGGGCCCCGACGGTACCGGTGACGTCGGCATCGTCTGCTCCCGGGTGGGTACGGTGCGGCCGTCCGGCTGCGACGAGGAAGGGATTGCGGATGGCGCACGAGGTGCGAGCGGTGGTGGCCACGGCCAAGGGCGAGCCGGTGCGGGTCGAGACCATCTCGGTCCCCGATCCCGGCCCCGGCGAGGCCCTGGTCCGGGTCCAGGCGTGCGGGGTCTGCCACACCGACCTCCACTACCGGGAGGGCGGGATCAACGACGACTTCCCGTTCCTGCTCGGCCACGAGGCGGCCGGCATCGTCGAGGCGGTGGGCGACGACGTCACCGACATCGCCCCCGGCGACTTCGTCGTCCTCAACTGGCGGGCCGTCTGCGGCGAGTGCCGGGCCTGCAAGCGGGGCCGTCCGCACCTGTGCTTCGCCACCCACAACGCCACCCAGAAGATGACCCTCGACGGCGTCGAGCTGTCGCCGGCGCTGGGGATCGGCGCCTTCGCCGAGAAGACGCTCGTCGCCGCCGGCCAGGCCACCAAGGTCGACCCCGCGGCCCGGCCCGAGGCCGTCGGCCTCCTGGGCTGCGGCGTGATGGCGGGGATCGGTGCCGCGGTCAACACCGGGCAGGTCACGGCGGCCGACACCGTCGCCGTGTTCGGCTGCGGCGGGGTGGGTGACGCCGCCATCGCCGGGGCCCGTCTGGCCGGGGCCCGGACGATCATCGCCGTCGACCTCGACCCCAAGAAGCTCGAGTGGGCCAAGGGCTTCGGCGCCACCCACACCGTCGACGCCTCGTCGTCGGACCCGGTCGAGTCGATCAGGGAGCTCACCGGTGGGTTCGGCGCCGACGTCGTCATCGAGGCCGTCGGCCACCCGGCGGTGTTCGAGCAGGCCTTCCACGCCCGCGACCTCGCCGGCACCGTCGTCCAGGTCGGCGTGCCCAACCCCGAGATGCGGATCGACATCCCGATGATCGACTTCTTCGGCCGGGGCGGCGCCCTCAAGCCCTCGTGGTACGGCGACTGCCTGCCGAGCCGGGACTTCCCGCTCTACACCGACCTGTACCTCCAGGGCCGGCTCGACCTCGACGCCTTCGTCAGCGAGACGATCCCGCTCGACGGGGTCGAGGAGGCCTTCCACAAGATGGAGCGGGGCGAGGTCCTGCGGTCGGTCGTGGTGATCGAGGGGAGCGACTGATGGCGCGGGCGGGAGACGGCGGCCCCCGGGTCGACAAGGTGATCACCAGCGGCACCTTCTCGATCGACGGTGAGGACTTCGACGTCGACAACAACATCTGGATCGTCGGCGACGACGAGGAGTGCATCGTCATCGACGCCGCCCACGACCACGAGCCGATCGTCGCCGGCGTGGCCGGCCGGCGGGTCGTGGCCATCGTGTGCACCCACGGCCACAACGACCACATCAACGCCGCGGTGGCGCTGGCCGACGCCGTCGGCGCCCCGATCTGGATGCACCCGGCCGACACGATGCTGTGGGAGCAGGTCCACCCCGATCGCCCGGTCGACGCCCCGCTCACCGACGGCCAGGTCATCGCCGTCGGCGGCCGCAAGCTCAAGGTGATCCACACCCCGGGGCACAGCCCGGGCGGCTGCTCGCTGCTCGACGCCGCCGCCGGCCTGCTGTTCTCGGGTGACACGCTGTTCAACGGCGGCCCCGGCGCCACCGGCCGCAGCTACTCGAGCTTCGCCACCATCATCGACTCGATCCAGGACCGCCTCCTGCCCCTGGCCGACGAGACGGTCGTCCACACCGGCCACGGCGACGACACCACCATCGGCGCCGAAGCGCCCCACCTCGACGACTGGATCGCCCGCGGCCACTGACCGCCTCAAGGTGCCTGGCACCTTGAGGCGGTCAGCGGACGGTGAAGTCCATCTCGAGGTGCTGGACGGCGGTGACGAAGATGTTGTCCTCGAGCACGGGGCCGTTGGTGACCCTGAGGTCGGTGATGCGCTGGCTGAGGCGCTCGAAGAGGATCCTCAGCTCGACCCGGGCCAGGTTGGCGCCGAGGCAGAAGTGGGTGCCCCGGCCGAAGGCGACGTGGGGGTTCGGGTCCCGGGTGATGTCGAAGGTGTCGGGCCGGTCGAACACGGCCTCGTCGCGGTTGGCGCTCGGGTAGAGGATCGCCACCCGGTCGCCGGCCCGGACCGGCTGGTCGCCGATGTGGTCGTCGCGGGTGACGGTGCGGAAGAAGTTGTTGAGCGGGGTGACCCAGCGGATCAGCTCCTCGACGGCGCCGGGCACCAGTGACGGGTCGGCGGCCATCGCCTCCCACTGGTCGGGGTGCTCGGCGAAGGCGACCAGGCCCCGGGAGATGACGGTTCGGGTGGTCTCGGCGCCGCCCGAGATGACCAGGCCGGTCTCGTTGACCAGCTTGCTGTCGGTCATCGGGCAGCCCTTGGCGTCGGCCTGGACCCAGTCCGAGACGAGGTCGTCGGCGGGGCAGGCCCGGCGCTCGGCCACCGTCTCCATCAGGACGGGGACGAACTCCATGATGGCGGCGACGAAATCGAGCATCGCGGCCTCGTCGGTGTCGACCTCGTCGTAGCGCATCAGCCGCTCGGACCAGGTCTTGATGTCGGGCCAGCGCTCCTCGGCGAAGCCGAGCAGGTGGGCGGTCAGCCGGGCCGGGACGGGGGCGGCCAGCTCGGACACGACCTCCATCGAGCCCCCGGCCAGGGCGCCGGCGAGCACGTCGTCGACCAGGTCGGTGAGGTAGCCCTCCATGGCGGCGACGGCCCGGGGCGTGAAGCGACGGTTGACGAGGCGCCGCTGGTCGAGGTGCCCGGGGTCGTCCTGGGCGATCATGTTGTCCTCGTCGGGCTCGTGGTGGCTGCGGTAGCCGGTGGCCGAGGAGAACACGTCGGCCCGCCGCTCGACGTCCATGACATCGGCGTGGCGGGTGACCCCCCAGAGCCCGTTGGCCTCGTCCCGGTGGACCGGGTCGTGGGCGCGGAGCCAGCGGAAGGCGGCGTGCATGCCGTCGAGGTCGCCGTAGAAGGCGGGGGAGAGGAGGTCGACCGACGGGGCGGCGAGGTCGGTCACGGCTCAGGCCCCCGCGTCGGCCGGCGGCTCGACCGGGGCGGTGGTGGTCGTGGTCGTGGTGGTCGACGTCGTCGTGGTGGTCGACGTGGTGGTCGTGGTCGACGCCGTCGTCGTCGTCTCGGGCTGCGTCGTGGTCGTCGTGGTCTCGGGGGCGGTCGACGTCGTGGTCGTGCTGTCCGACGACGAGGGCGGCTCGGTGGTCGTCGTGGTGGTGGTCGTCGACTCGGTCGAGGGCGGGAGCGTGGTGTCGGGCGTGTCGTCGTCGTCGCTGCCGGCGAGGGCCACGACGACCAGCACGGCGACGATGGCGGCGACGATGATCACGATGACGGCGATCAGCATCCCCCGGCTGCCGCCCCGGGCCGCCGGCGGCTCGGCGTCGGGCGGCACGTACCCGCCCCCGGTCCCGCCGGCGCCGTAGGCCCCCGTCCCGGCGTAGCCGGCGGCCCCGGCCGCACCGGCGGCGGGGAGGACCTGGGTGGCGTCGAGGCCGGGCTGGTCGGCCGTCGGGGTGCCCCCCGTGGCCGCGCCGGCGCCCGTCCCGGCGGCGGTGGCGTCGCCGTCGGGCCGCCAGGCCTGGGTGGCGTCCTCGGGGGGCGCCGCGGGCGGGTCCTCGCCCGTGGCCCAGGCCCGGGTGGCGTCCTCGGGGGCCTCGTAGACGGGCTCGTCGGGGCCGTCGGGGCGCCAGGCGGAGGTCGGGTCGTCGGGCATGGGGGCTCCTACCGGCAGGTGGCGATGCCGCCGTCGACCGGGATGACGGTGCCGGTGATGTACGAGGCGGCGCGGGAGGCGAGGAAGATGGCCGTGCCGGCCATGTCGTCGGGCTGGCCGATGCGCTTCATCGGGGCCGACTCGGCGATCTGGTCGCCGGCGGCGGCGAGGGTGGCGGCCATCATCTTCGACTCGAAGGGGCCGGGGGCGATGGCGTTGACGGTGATGCGGGGCGCCAGCTTCGACGCCAGGTGACGGGTCAGCTGGTGCACGGCCGCCTTGCTCGCCGAGTACGAGTACGTCTCGAGGATCGGCACGTGGATGCCGTCGATCGAGCCGATGTTGATGACCCGCGCCGGATCGCCGTCGGCGGCGCCGGCCTCGAGCAGCGGGAGGGCGAACTTGGTGGTGTGGAACACGCCCTTGACGTTGAGGTCGAGGGTGCGGTCCCAGGCCGCGTCGTCGAACTCGGCCAGGGGGGCGCCCCAGGTGGCGCCGGCGTTGTTGACGAGGATGTGGAGGGCGTCGGTGCCGGTGGCGACCTCGTCGACCAGGCGCTTGCACTCGTCCTCCGAGCTGAGGTCGGCGGGGACGGCGCGGCACTCGCCGACCTGCGAGAGCTCGGCGGCCACCTCCTCGCAGACCGAGGCCTTGCGGCTGGAGATGACGACCGAGGCGCCGGCCTCGACGAAGCCGCGGGCGATCATCAGGCCGATGCCCCGGCTGCCGCCGGTGACGAGGGCGGTCTTCCCCTCGATGCTGAACAGGTCGGTGGAGGTGGGTGGCACGGTCACCGACCGTAGACCGCAGCCGCCCCGCGGTCGCCCCGCCGCGACCTCCACCCCACAGGAACGCCTTCTTGTCGGGTGGGGTCGCGTTCTGGGGTTCTTGTGGGCGCACGGGCGCGTGAACGCGACGTGGGCGCACAGGAAGACGTGAGGCGCCCCGGGAGGCGTGGGCGCCCGGGAGGCGGGGGCGGCCGGGAGGGCGGGGGTGGCCGGGAGGGCGGGGGAGGCCGGGAAGACGTGAGCGCCCGGGGAGGCGGGGGCGCCCGGGGAGGCGGGGGCGGCCGGGGAGGCGGGGGTGGCCGGGGAGGCGGGGGCGGCCGGGGAGGGCGTGTGGGGGTCAGGTCTCCCAGCGGAGCCAGGCGGCGAGGCGGGCGGAGCCGGCGGCGTAGATGGCGAGGAGGTCGATGACCTCCTCCAGGTCGGGGTACCGGCCGTCGATGTGGCCCTCGCCGAGGGCGGTGACCATGGCCTCGATGCAGTCGGCGACCATCTCGTAGCGGCGGCGCAGGTCGGGGTCGTCGACATCGGCGGTGGCCATCGCCATCAGGTCGTCGGCCAGGTCGGAGCGGTTGGTGGCGGCCATGGCCCGGGCGTGCTGGCCCAGCGGGGTCGACGGGGGCTCGTGGCGGAGCTGGCGGCCGAGCCGGAACATCTCGGGGTGGTTCCGGATCAGGTCGAGCGGGGCCCGCATCGTGTCGCGCAGGTGGAGGTGGTCGCGGTGGGCGCCGAACTGGGCCCGGGCCGCCGAGTTGGTGCGCCGGGTGGCCGCCGCCCCCAGCTCGCCCAGGGCCTGGAGCAGCTCGTCCCGGCTGGCGAAGTGGGTGTAGTAGCTCGACTGGGCGATGCCGACCCGGCGGCAGACGTTGACCGTGGTCAGGGCGGCGACGCCCTCGGTGGCGACGATGTCGATGGCGGCCCGGATCAGCTTCTCGCGGGTGCTGGCGTCGGCACCGTCGGTGGCTGTCACCTCGGGGTCGTGGTCCTTGCGCGCCATCGAACCGATACTACTATCGGAGACGATCGTCACATGTGCCGACCGGCACGTGAGCACCAGGGAGCACCGTGTCGCAGCCAACGATGATGGGGGAACGGCTGCGGGCGCTGGCCCCGACCGCGGTCCCGCCGCTGGCGATCATCGCTCTCCAGCTGGCCCTGTTCCCGGTGCCGGCGGGCATCTTCGTGCGGGGCGTCGTCATCGGCGGCCTCACCGCCCTGGTGGCGCTGGGCATGGCCCTGATCCACCGGTCGAACCGCATCCTGAACTTCGCCCAGGCCGACCTCGGCGGCGTCCCCGCCGTGCTGGTGCTGATGCTGATGACGGTGTGGGGGTGGAGCTACTGGGTGGCCGTCCCGCTCGGGCTGGTCGCCGCCCTCTTCGTCGGCGGCCTGGTCGAGGCGGTGGTGATCCGCCGGTTCCGCCACGCCCCCCGGCTGATCCTCACCGTCGCCACCCTCGGCCTGGCCCAGCTGCTCGCCGCCGGCGCGCTGCTGATGCCCCGGCTGTGGACCGACGAGCGGATCCTCGCCCCCCGCATCGAGGCGCCCTTCGACGTCCGCTTCACCGTCGGCGGCGTCGTCTTCAACGCCAACGACGTCATCGCCATGGTGGTCGTGCCGCTGTGCATCGTCGCCCTGGCCTGGTTCCTCCAGCGCACCCAGCTGGGCGTGGCCGTCCGGGCCAGCGCCACCAGCGCCGAGCGGGCCTCGCTGCTCGGCATCCCCGTCCACCGGGTCCAGACCCTGGTGTGGGCGGTCGCCGGCCTCCTGGCCTTCGTCGCCACCTTCCTCCGGGCCGGGATCCTCGGGCTCCCGGTGGGCTCGGCCCTGAGCTTCGGCATCCTCCTCCGGGCCCTGGCCGCCCTGTTGATCGGGCGGATGACCAACCTGACGCTGATCGGCACCAGCGCGGTGGCGCTCGGCGTGCTCGAGCTCGGCGTCCAGTGGAACGCGTCGAGCCCGCTGCTGATCGACCCGATCCTGGCCGCCGTGATCGGCGTGGCCCTGGTGGTCCAGCGGCGCAAGCGGGGCCGGGTGGGCGACGAGGACGCCTCGGGCTGGCAGGCCGCCGACGAGGTCCGCCCCGTCCCGGCCCTGCTGCGTCGCCAGCCCGAGGTCCGCCTGGCCCGCTGGGGCGGGGGCGCCGTGCTGCTCGCCGCCGCCCTCGTCCTGCCCCACCTGTTGAGCGTCGACCGCTCGCTCAAGGCCTCGGCGGTGGTCGTCTACGCCATCCTCGCCCTCTCGCTGGTGGTACTGAGCGGGTGGGCCGGGCAGGTGTCGCTCGGCCAGGTCGCCTTCTTCGCCATCGGGGCGGTGGTGGCGGCCAAGGCCAACGTCGAGCACGACGCCGACCTGCTCCTGAGCCTCGGCCTCGCCGCCCTCGCCGGGGGACTGGTCGCCCTGCTGGTCGGGCTCCCGGCGCTGCGCCGGGGCGGGCTGCACCTGGCGGTGACGACCTTCGCCTTCGCCCTGGCCACCACCTCGTACCTGCTCAACGACCGCTTCTTCGACTGGGTGCCGACGTCGTCGGACCGGGTCGAGCGGCTGCCGATCCTCGGGGTGCTCGACTACGACGACCCGACCCGCCTCTACTACGTCACCCTGGCCGGCTTCGCCCTGGTGGTGCTGGCCCTGCGGGGGATCCGCCGGTCGCGCTCGGGCCGGGTGCTGCTCGCCATCCGCGAGAACGAGCGGGGCGCCGAGGCCTACGGGATCAGCCCGACCCGGGCCAAGCTCACCGCCTTCGCCCTCTCGGGGGCGATCGCCGCCTTCGCCGGCGGGCTGTTCGTCCACCACCAGCAGTCGTTCGGCAGCGGGCCCTACGACCCGGGCCAGAACTTCGCCGTGTTCACCATGGCGGTGATCGGCGGCATCGGCTCGCTGCCCGGGGCCGTCCTCGGCGCCGTCTACCTGCGGGGCACGCAGTGGTTCCTGCCGGCCGAGTGGCAGGCGCTCGCCACCGGGGCCGGTGTGCTGCTCGTGCTGCTGGTGCTGCCCACCGGGCTGGGCGGGCTGCTGTTCCGGCTGCGCGACCTCGGGCTGGCCGCCGTGGCCCGGCGCCGGGGGCTGGTGGTGCCCGGCTTCGTGGGCGACGACACGATCGACGCCCCGGCCCCGCCGCCCCCGATCACCGGGGTGGTGGCCGATGCCGGCGAGGTCTCGCTGGCCAAGCCCGACGACCCGCCACCCGGCACCCCCGTCGACCTCCCGGCCGAGATCCCCCAGGGGGCGGTCCGGTGAAGCGGCTGCTGGAGAAGGTGACGTCGGGGGCGCCGGTCCTGCCGCTGGTGGTGCTGTTCGGGCTCAACGCCGTCGACGAGCTCGACCGCACCGCCTTCGGGATCCTGCTGCCCGAGATCCGGGAGGAGTTCGGCCTCAGCAACCAGGGGATCCTGACCTTGATCGCGGTGGTGACGTTCCTGTCGCTGCTGCTCCAGGTGCCGATCGCAGCGGCTGCCGACCGCCACCCCCGGGTGCCGATCGCGGCGGCCGGCGGCGCCCTCTGGGGCGTCTTCTCGCTGCTGACCGGGATGGCCAGCGGGCTGATCTTCCTCTACGTCGTCCGGGTCGGCTCGGGCATCGGGCGGGCCACGGTCGACCCCACCCACAACTCGCTGCTGGCCGACTACTACGCCCCGGCGGCGCGGGCCCGGGTGTTCTCGGCCCACCGGGCCGCCAACGCCGTCGGCGCCTGCCTCGGCCCGCTGCTCGGCGGGCTCCTGGCCTCGGCCTTCGGCTGGCGGGCGCCGTTCCTCGTCTTCGCCGTCCCCACCCTCGTCTTCGTCGCCCTCGCCTTCTGGCTGCGGGAGCCGATCCGGGGCGAGCACGAGCGCCGGGCGATGGGGGCCGACGCCGAGGTCGCGGCCACCGAGGAGGTCGCGCCCTCCTTCGGCGAGGGCTGGCGGATGGTGTGGAAGATCGAGACGCTGCGGCGGATCTGGTACTCGCTGCCGTTCCTCGCCGCCTCGCTGATCGGCTTCGTCTCGCTCGCCGCCCTGATGTACGAGGACCAGTTCGACCTCGACGAGAAGGCCCGGGGCTTCGTGGCCGCCGGGGTCGAGCCGGCCCAGCTGGTCGGGCTGATCATCGGCTCGCGGGTGGCCACCCGGCTGATGGCCAAGGACACCAGCCTCGTGCTCCGGTTCCTCTCGCTGGTGGCGTTCGTCGTGTCGGGCTGCCTGGTCGTGTTCGCCATGGCCCCGAACATCGGCGTGGCCGTGGTCGCCAACGGCGTGATCGCCGCCGCCCTGGCCATCCTCGGCCCCGGCATCCTGGCCTCGCTCTCGCTGGCCATCCCACCCCGGGCCCGGTCGATCGGCTTCTCGGTGGGCGCCCTGTGGTGCATCCCGGGGCTGCTGATCCTGCCCGTGCTCGGGGCCGTCGCCGACCGCTGGGGCATCCGCTGGGGGATGGGGATGATGATCCCCGTCTTCCTCGTGGGCGGGCTCGTGATCGCCACCGCCGGCAAGACGGTGAACGGCGACATCGCCCAGGTCTGGAAGGCGTCGATGGCCCGGGCCGAGGCGGCGCGGGAGCGGGCCGCCGGGCGGGCCAAGCTGCTGCTCGTCCGTGACCTGGAGGTCGGCTACGGCGACGTCCAGGTGCTCTTCGGCGTCGACATCGAGATCGGCGAGGGCGAGATCGTCGCCCTGCTCGGCACCAACGGCGCCGGCAAGTCGACCCTCCTCAAGGCCATCTCCGGCGTGGTCGAGGCCGACGGCGGGGCGGTCATCTTCGACGGGCGCGACATCACCCACGCCCCGCCCCACGAGATCGCCGCCCTCGGCGTGGCCCAGATGCCCGGCGGCCACGGTGTCTTCGGCGACCTGAGCGTCCGCGAGAACCTGGCGATGGGGTCGTGGGGCCAGCGGGGCGACCGGGCCGCGGCCCGGGCCGGCGTCGAGGAGGTGCTCGGCTTCTTCCCGGTGCTGCGCCAGCGGCTCGACGACCCGGCGTCGGACCTGTCGGGCGGCCAGCAGCAGATGCTCGCCCTCGGCATGGCCTTCCTGTCCCGGCCCCGGCTGCTGATGATCGACGAGCTGTCGCTGGGCCTGGCGCCGGTGATCGTCGAGCAGCTGCTGCCCATCGTCGAGGGCATCGCCGCCAGCGGCACCACCGTGGTCATCGTCGAGCAGTCGGTCAACGTCGCCCTCAGCGTCGCCGACACCGCCTTCTTCCTCGAGAAGGGCCAGATCCGCTTCCACGGCCCCACCGCCGAGCTGCTCGACCGGCCCGACGTCCTCCGCTCGGTCTTCCTGGAGGGGGCGGGCAAGGCCAGCGAGGTGCGGGCCCGCACCGAGGAGGAGCTGGGCGCCGTCGCCGCCACCGAGGCGGTCGAGGGCCACGCCGCCGAGGAGCACGTCGAGGCCACGGCGACGGGCACCGAGGTGGCCCTCGCCACCCACGACCTGTCGGTGCGCTTCGGCGGCATCACCGCCGTCGACGGGGTCACCCTGGAGGTGGCGCCGGGCGAGGTCGTCGGGATCATCGGGCCCAACGGCGCCGGCAAGACGACGCTGTTCGACCTGATCAGCGGGTTCACCCCGGCGGCCGGCGGGCGGGTCGAGGTGCGGGGCCGCGACGTGACCGGGCTGCCCGCCAGCGGCCGGGCCCGCGCCGGGCTGGGCCGCTCGTTCCAGGACGCCCGGCTGTGGCCCGCCCTCACCGTCGAGGAGGCGATCGCGGTGTCGCTGGAGCGGTGGGTCGAGGTGCGCGACCCGTTGAGCGCGGCGCTCCACCTGCCGGCCTCGTTCGACTCCGAGGAGGCCATCGGCACGCGGGTCGACGACCTGATCGAGCTGCTCGGGCTGGAGGGCTTCCGGTCCAAGTTCGTGCGCGAGCTGTCGACCGGGTCGCGCCGCATCGTCGACCTGGCCTGCGTCGTCGCCCACCGGCCGACGGTCGTCCTCCTCGACGAGCCGTCGAGCGGCATCGCCCAGCGCGAGACCGAGGCCCTGGCCCCGCTGCTGCGCCGCATCGCCGAGGAGGTCGGCGCCGGCGTCGTCGTCATCGAGCACGACATGCCCCTGATCACCGCCGTGTCCGATCGCCTCGTGGCGATGGACCAGGGCGCCGTCATCGCCGTCGGCCGCCCCGACGAGGTGCTCCACGACCCCACCGTCGTGGCGTCCTACCTCGGCACCACCGCCAGCGTCATCGCCCGCTCCGGCGAGCTCGTCTGATCCCGATCCAAGGAGGACCCTGATGTTGCCCAGCAGTGACGGACCCGAGGTCGACCGGAGCAAGGCGCTCCGACGATGGGGGCCGCTGGCGGTCATCGCCGTCGTCGCCATCGTCGTGGTCGCCGCCCTGGCCCTCGGCGGCGGGGGCTCGGACGACGACGAGGACGCCGGTGGCGACGGGGGCGGCAGCACCCCGAGCGCCGATGCCCCCGAGGGGGCGGTGTCGTGGAGCGAGGCCGAGGCGGCCGGCACCACCGACGAGCTCACCTGGCCCGAGACGTGCGACCAGGAGACGGGCCGGGTCGCCATCCCGTACCTGATGGCGGCCGAGTGCTACGCCGATGTCGAGGGCGACAACGGCGGCGACACCGCCAAGGGCGTCACCGGCGAGACGATCAAGGTCGTGGCCTACGTGGCCATGGAGGACGACCCGATCATCGACTACATCACCCAGGCGATCGCCAACGACGACACCGTCGCCCAGGCCAGCGAGACCCTCCAGGGCTACAACGAGCTGTTCAACGCCATGTACCAGCTCTACGGGCGCCAGGTGGAGATGGAGATCCTCGTCGGCAGCGGCACCGCCAACGACGAGGTGGCGGCCCGGGCCGACGCCGTCCGGGCGGCCGACGAGATGGGCGCCTTCGCCGTCGTCGGCGGGCCGGTGCTCACCAGCGTCTTCGCCGACGAGCTGGCCGCCAAGGGCGTGATCTGCGTCGGCTGCACCGCCGGCAACCCCGAGTACTTCGCCGAGCGGGCGCCCTACCTGTACGGCCCGGCCATCAACAGCGACCAGGTGCTGATCCACCTCGTCGAGTACATCGAGAAGAAGCTCGACGGGAAGCCGGCCGCCTTCGCCGGCGACGAGGCCCTCCAGGACACCGAGCGGGTCCTCGGCTACCTCTGGATCGAGTCGAACGACACCTCGGCCCAGCAGGCCCAGCGGTTCGAGGACCTCCTCGCCGAGGCCGACATCGACCTGGCCGAGAGCATCTCGTACACGCTCGACCCGGCCCGCCTCCAGGAGCAGGCGACCAGCGTGATCACCCGGCTCAAGCAGGCCGGCGTCACCACCGTCGTCTTCTCGGGCGACCCCGTCGCCCCCTCGACCTTCACCACCGAGGCCACCGCCCAGGACTTCTTCCCCGAGTGGGTCCTCGGCCCGCAGGCCCTGGTCGACACCACCGCCTTCTCCCGCACCTACGACCAGGAGCAGTGGGCCCACGCCTTCGGCCCCAGCCCGCTGACGGTCAAGCCCGACCAGACCCAGCGGGGCCACTGGACCCTCTACGAGTGGTTCTTCGGCACCGAGCCGCCCGCCCCCGACACCAGCCCGGTGCTGTTCCCCAACGTCGCCGTCCTCTTCGGCGGGCTCCAGGCCGCCGGGCCCGACCTGACCCCGGAGACCTTCCAGGCCGGGGTCTTCTCCCGCCCGCCGACCCCCCGCTACACGACCGAGACGTCGCTGTCGTGGGGCGACCACGGCCTCTGGGACTACGACGAGGACTTCAACGGCAGCGACGACATGACCGAGATCTGGTGGGACCCCGAGGCCACCGGCGAGGACGAGATCGGCAAGGAGGGCACCGGCATGTGGCGCTACGTCGACGGCGGCACGCGCTACCTGCCGGGGGAGTGGACCGACGAGGTCCGCCTGTTCGAGGAGGAGGGCAGCGAGACCATCCTCGACGCCCCGCCCGACGACGAGCTCGCCCCCGAGTACCCCGCCCCGTAACCCGTTCCTCCTCCCTCCGAGCTCGGTGGGTTCCGTGACACCCGGCTGTCACGGAACCCACCGAGCTCGTTTCCCCGCCGGGGGAGCGGGGGGCGCTGGTACCTTGCGGCGGCATGACCGTGACGCCCTCCTGCTGCCCTGCGGTGGCCTGAGGTGGGCATCACCGACGAGACGATCGCCGAGGTGCGGGCCAAGACCGACATCGTCAAGGTCGCCAGCCAGTTCATGCAGCTCAAGCCGTCGGGCCGGCGCTACATGGGGCTGTGCCCGTTCCACGGCGAGAAGACGCCGAGCTTCTCGATCAACGCCGAGGAGGGCCTCTACCACTGCTTCGGCTGCCAGGTCAGCGGCGACACCATCCGGCTGGTCCAGGAGCTCCAGCACCTCGACTTCCCCGAGGCCATCGAGTGGCTGGCCGGGCAGTGCGGCGTCGTCGTCCGCTACACCGAGCGGGGCCAGGGCGAGGCCCGCCAGCGCAAGGCCCACCTCAGCGCGGCGCTGGAGAAGGCGGTCGACTGGTACCACGACCGGCTCCTGACCGGGCGCGACGCCGGCGCGGCCCGGGCCTACCTCCGCCAGCGGGGCTTCGACGGGGAGAGCGTGCGGCGCTACCGGCTCGGCTGGGCCCCCGACGACTGGGACCTCCTCAGCCGGCACCTCGACCTGTCCGACAAGGTGCTGGTCGACACCGGGCTCGGCTTCATCAACCGGGCCCGCCGCCAGCAGGACTTCTTCCGGGGCCGCGTGCTGTTCCCGATCTTCGACCCGCAGGGCGGTGCCATCGGCTTCGGCGGGCGGAAGCTGCCCGGCACCGAGGGGCCCAAGTACCGCAACACCGGCCAGACCCCGCTCTACGACAAGAGCCGCGTCCTCTACGGCCTCAACTGGGCCAAGGGCGACGTGGTCAAGGCCGAGGAGGTCATCATCTGCGAGGGCTACACCGACGTGATCGGCTTCGCCGACGTCGGCGTGCCCCGGGCCGTCGCCACCTGCGGCACCTCGCTCACCGAGGACCACGTGCGGATCCTCAAGCGCTTCGCCCGCCGGCTCGTCCTCGCCTTCGACCCCGATGCCGCCGGTGCGGCCGCGGCCGAACGTGTGTACGCTTGGGAGCAGGCCCACGAGCTGGAGGTGGTGGTGGCCGACCTGCCCCCCGGCCAGGATCCCGGCGACCTGGCCCGCAGCGATCCCGACCGGCTGCGCGCCGCGGTCGAGAAGCCGATCCCGTTCCTCGGCTTCCGCGTCGAGCGGGCCCTCGCCGCCGGCCGCACCGACACCCCCGAGGGACGGGCCCGCACCGCCGAGACCGCCCTCGACGTCATCAGCGAGCACCCCAGCGACTTCGTCCGCGACCAGTACGTGATGGAGGTGGCCGATCGCTGCCGCATCGACGTCGAGCGGCTGCGGGCCTCGCTCCGCCCCGGGGGGCGGCCCCGCCTGGCCGTCGTCGACGCCCCGCCCCGGCCGGTCCGGGCCGACGCCCCCGAGCTGGTCGCCCTACGCCTGGCGGTCGACGCCGAGCACCGGGCCACCATCCTGCCCCTGCTCCACGAGGTGCTGTTCGCCGACGATCGCCACGCCGTCGCCTTCCGCGCCCTGCGCGACGCCGGGGGCGACCTCCACCGCGCCCTCGACGAGGCCGACACCGCCACCGCCGACCTCCTGCGCCGGCTGGCCGCCGAGGACGAGACCGGTGACCCCGTCGACGTGCGCCGCATCCTGCTGCGGTTGCAGGGCCAGCGCGAGGTCGAGATCCTCCGGCGCCAGCTGCGGGGCGCCACCGACGCGGAGGCCGCCGAGCTCAACCCGATGCTCTCGTGGCTCCTCACGCGGCTGCAGGCGGTGGCGCCCGATGCGCGCACCGGGAGAGAAGTCGAGGACCAGTTGCTAGCGTGGCTGGCCGATCGGGCCGAGGAGAGGTCATGAACGGAGCCACGGAGGCGTTCCCCCCTGATGTCGCTCCCGGGGCGGAGCCGAGCGACCAGAGCCAGTCCGCCGCGCCGTCCTCCGTCGCGTCCCCGTCCGGGGACCTCCCCGCCCCCGCCCTCGACGCCGCCACCGTCGACCTCGACACCGACCCCGAGGTGGCGCCGGCGGCGCCGATCCGGGGCCGGGTCATCGACGCCCGCCCCAAGCCGACGCCGGCCCCCGCCGGGCGCCGCCCCGCCGTGCGGCCGCCCACCACCGACCGGTCGAGCGGCTCGGCCGACTCGGTCCGCATCTACCTGCGCGAGATCGGGCGGGTGCCGCTGCTGACCGGCCCGCAGGAGGTCGATCTGGCCCAGCGCATCGAGCGCGGCGCCGAGGCCGCCGTCAAGCTGGCCGAGCTGGCCGCCGCCGACGGGCTCGATGCCCTCGCCTTCGCCGAGCGCCGCCGCCTGGAGCGCCAGGCCCGCGACGGCGAGGAGGCCAAGTCCCAGCTGATCCAGGCCAACCTGCGCCTCGTCGTGTCGGTGGCCAAGCGCTACGTCGGCCGGGGGATGCAGCTGCTCGACCTGATCCAGGAGGGGAACCTCGGCCTGATGCGGGCGGTCGAGAAGTTCGACTGGACCAAGGGCTTCAAGTTCTCGACCTACGCCACGTGGTGGATCCGCCAGGCGATCACCCGTGCCATCGCCGACCAGTCCCGCACCATCCGCATCCCGGTGCACATGGTCGAGTCGATCAACAAGGTGCACCGCATCCAGCGCCAGATGCTCCAGGAGCTCGAGCGCGACCCGACGGTCGAGGAGCTGGCGGCCAAGGTCGACATGTCGCCCACCCGGGTGCGCGAGATCCTCCGCATCGCCCAGGACCCGCTCTCGCTCGACTCGCCCGTCGGCGAGGCCGACGACTCCAACCTGTCGGACTTCATCGAGGACCTCCAGGCCGAGGCCCCGGCCGACGCCGCCGCCCGCACGATGCTGGTCGACGCCGTCGTCGAGGCCATGAGCGAGCTCAACGAGCGCGAGCAGCAGGTGGTCCGGCTCCGCTTCGGGCTGGAGGACGGCCAGTCGCGCACGCTGGAGGAGGTCGGCCGGGAGTTCGGCGTCACCCGCGAGCGGATCCGCCAGATCGAGTCCAAGACGCTGGCCAAGCTCCGTCACCCGCACCGCAGCCAGAAGCTGCGCGACTACCTCGAGTCGGACTGAGACGGCGGATGAAGGTCGTCCTCGCCCTCCTCGCCGGCGCCGCCCTGGGCGTCGCGGCCACCCGTCTGCGGTCCTCGGCGCCGCCCCCGGCGGTCACCGCCGGCCCGGTCGACCCCGGTCCGGCCCGGGTCGCCGTCGACGTCTCCGCCTTCGGTCGCTGACCGTCCCGAAGCGCTGGGGCGGAGACGTGGCGTCCTGCTACGTTGACGTCTCCCTTCCGGGGTAGCTCAGCTGGCAGAGCAGCTGACTGTTAATCAGCTTGTCGTGGGTTCGAGCCCCACCCCCGGAGCGACAGGCGGCGGCGGGTCGTGGTCCTCCACGGCCCGCCGAGCGCGTCCCGGGCCGGGTCGGCAGCCCGGGCTACCGTGGCGCCGGCCTCCGACGAGGTCGCGGGCCGGTAGCTCAGTGGTCAGAGCGCGGGACTCATAATCCCTTGGTCGTGGGTTCGATCCCCACCCGGCCCACCAGCTCGGTCGCCCGCGGCGGCGCCGTCAGCCGCAGGGGGAGCCGACGGCGTCGGTGATCTCGTCGGCCCACTCGGCGTAGACCTCGGCCGTCGGGTGGATCCCGTCCTCGACCCAGCGGCCGGCGTCGGCATCGGCGCTGTGGCGGTCGCGCATGTCGACCAGCTCGGCGCCCCGCTCCTCGGCCTCGGCGAGGAGGATCTCGTCGAGATCGGCCCGCCGCTCCTCGAACACGGTGACGTCGCCGTAGTCGGGTGCGGCCGGGGCCCGGAACCACTCGTTCTGGGCCAGCACCACCACCCGGGCCCCGGCGCCGACGGCGGTGTCGAGGACGGTGCCGACGGCCTCCCGGTACTCCTCGTCGGTGACGCCGTAGACGATGTCGTTGGCCCCGCCCTGGAACGTAACGAACGTGGGCGAGGCCTCCTCGACGGCTGGGACCTGCTCGTCGACCATCTGGGGGACGGTCGAGCCGCTGACGCCGACGTTGCGAACCTCGACCTCGCAACCATCCTCCCGCCAGCGCTCGGCGAGGACGACCGGGAACGCCCCGGTCGACTCGTCCGGGGCGCCGACGCCCTGGGTCAGCGAGTCGCCGATCGACAGGTAGCGGACGACTCCGTCCTCACCGGCAGCCGCCGGGGCGGCGTCCTCGGCCGGGGCCTCGTCGTCGCCGCCACACCCCCCGAGGAGCCCGAGCACCACGACCGTCACGACACCGATCCGTCCACCCCACACGGGCGCGGAGCGTAGCGGGCTGGCGTGTCCGGTGATCGTGCCAAGCGGCGCCGCTCTCGGTCGCGACGACCCCACACAAGAACTGGTTCTTGTCGGAATGTGGTCGCGTAGGCGCGACCTGACCGCGCCAGAAGTCGGGGTGGATCGTTCTGGCGCTGTGAGGTCGCGTGGGCGCGACCGGACCGCGCCGAACCGCTGCGCGCTTCTCGTGGGGCGACACGGGCTCGATCCGTGCCCACGCCCGCGTCGGTCAGCTCACCACGCCCCGGCACCCGCCGACGCCGACGAACACGGGCGTGCAGTCACAGGACACGTCTAGTCGTCGGTGGGGAGCCAGGACTCGCAGCGCTCGAGGAGCCAGCGGCTGACCTCCATCGCCCGGTCGAGCTCGCTGCACAGCAGCTCGCGCTCGCCGACGAAGACCTCGGCCAGCGAGACCTCGACCCGGCCGACGATGCCGACGCTGCGATCGGGGGCGTCGGTGACCGAGGCGAAGGAGTCGATGGCCGACACCTCCAGCGGGAGGTCGGTGCCGCCCACGCCGGCCAGGTCGGTGGCCAGCACCAGCAGGTCGGGGGAGTGGGCCAGCGGCGGGAGCGACCACGAGAAGTGGAGCGGGAAGTGGTGCAGGTCGGGCGGGTCGGCGCCCTCGTCGAGCTCCATGACCAGGTCCTCGAACGACAGGAGGACCCGGGGATCGACCTCGAGGGCGAGGTGGATGTCGAGCGGCCCGCCGCAGGCCTCCTCGGGGTGGAGGTCGACCTCCCAGGCCTGGCGCAGCGAGTAGGTCTCCACGAAGTGACGCTCGTCGTGCACGTGGAAGCCGTGCGCGATGGCGTGCTCCTTCTGCTCGGCGACGAAGCCGGCGACATCTATGACGGCCACTCGGGTCCTTCCTGGGGGTGGTCCCAGCCTGCCACGCCACCGGCGAGGGCCGGAAGGCCGCCCGGCTACCGTCGAGGTCGTGACGCGCCGATGACCGACGACGAGCTGCTGGAGGTGCTGGCGGCGGCCTCGGCGGCCATCGCCCGAGCCCTGGCCGAGACCCCCGATTGGGGCGTGGCCGACACCAAGCCGGGCCAGCACCACAGCGACCTCGCCGCCGACGCCGCCGCCCTCGCGGTGCTGCGCGAGGCGGGGCTCGGCGTCTACAGCGAGGAGAGCGGCTGGACCGACGAGGGGCGTGAGCTCACCGTGGTGATCGACCCGCTCGACGGCAGCACCAACGCGGCCCGGGGGATCTCGTGGTGGGCGACCTCGCTGTGCATCCTCGACCGCGAGGGGCCACGGGTGGCGCTGGTCGACGACCTGGTCCACGACAGCCGGGCCGTCGCCGTCCGGGGCCAGGGCGCCTCGGTCGACGGTCGTCCGGTCGAGGCCAGCGGGTGCACCGAGCTGCGCCAGGCGATCGTCGGCCTCAACGGGCTCCCGGCCCGTCACCTCGGGTGGGCGCAGTGCCGGGCCCTGGGGGCGGCGGCGCTCGACCTGTGCGCCGTGGCCACCGGCCGGCTCGACGCCTTCCTCGACTGCAGCGGCGACGGCCTCGCCCCGTGGGACTACCTGGGCGCCCTGCTCGTGTGCCGGGAGGCGGGGGCGACGGTGGTCGGCTTCGACGACCGTCCGCTCCACGACCTCGCCGCCCCGGTGCGCCGTCCGATCGTCGCCGCCGCCACCCCGGCCCTGGCCGCCACACTGCGGGACCGCTACCGCCGGGTCGGCCCCCTGCCCCTGATCGACCCCGCGGGGTAGCCGGTCGCCCGTCGGCCGTGGTTCGACCGAACCGCCGGTCGGGCGGCGGGTGGGGGCCGTAGGCTGCCCCGATGCACCCCGGCCTGCACCGCACCCTGCTGAAGGTGTTCCGGGCGCTGCCGACCGGGGCCCGCCGCCGGGTGGTGCGCACGATCGCCCCGTCGTTCACGGTCGGCTCGATGTGCTTCATCGAGCGGCCCGACGGGGCCCTGCTGCTCGTCCGGCACGTCTACCGCCAGCGGTGGGGCGTCCCGGGTGGGCTGCTGGAGCGGGGCGAGGAGCCGGGCGTGGCGGCCGTGCGCGAGGTGCGGGAGGAGGTCGGGCTCGACGTGGTGCTGCTCGGCGAACCCGCCGTGGTGGTCGACCCCGAGCCGCAGCGGGTCGACATCGTCTATCGGGCCCGGGTGGCCCCGGGGTGCGACTGGCGTGACGCCGCCCCCCGCAGCCCCGAGATCGCCACCGTCGAGTGGTTCCCGCCCCGGGACCTGCCCGAGCTCCAGCACGAGACGGCGGGGGCGTTCGTGGCCCTGGCCCGGGTGCGGGCGGCGGGGGAGAACGAGCAGACCCGCGGGATCCCCCGGGCCGGCTGAGGCCGCCGAGGCGACCGTGGCTGGCGGTCGTCGCCGTCGCCGTCACGACGGTCGTTGGCGCTGGGCGCCGATCCGGCAGGCGGGCGGGCGCCCCGTCTCGTAGCGTGCACGGGCCCGGGGACCGCAGTGGTCCGTCGAGGGGGCGTAGCTCAGCTGGAGAGAGCGTCCGGCTTACACCCGGAAGGTCGTCGGTTCGAACCCGGCCGCCCCCACCACCCCTCGCTGCTGCCCGTCCCGCCTGGGTGGTCGATGCGGCTACCGTCTGCGGTGACGTCCTCACGGCACGGGCCCGCCATGCCGACGGGCGGGGAACATGGGTGACGAGGTGGACGAGGAGAGGCGCAGCGAGACGCCCGAGCCCGGGATCGCCGGCACCGGTGTCGACCCGGCGCTGCTGGCCGCCCTGCTCCCGTACCTCAAGGAGTCGCTCATGGTCCTCGACCACGAGTGGAACGTGACGGCCAACCTGGCGCCCCCGGGCGGCCTGATCGGCCGGGGCCTCGGCCTCGGCCTCCACACCCTGGAGGACATGCACCCCGACGACGCCGTCCAGATCCTCGACCTCGGGACGCAGGCCTTCGCCACCGAGCTGGGGTGGGAGGGCTCGATGGTGGTCCGGATGCAGCGGGGCGACGGCTCCTACGGTCGCTACGAGATCACGGCCATCAACCGCTTCGACGACCCAGCGGTGGGCGGGATGGTGGTCCGCACCCGCGAGGTCGCCCACGAGACACCGCCCTCGGTGCCCGGCTTGGAGCACCGGCTGGCCGCCGAGGTGCTGGCCGAGCTGCTGCCGACCGGGGTGGTCGTGCTCGACGACGCCGGCCGGCCGGTCTACGCCAACGGCTCGGCCTGCGGGATGCTCCGGCGCGAGCCCGAGGAGATCAAGCGCGACGGACTGCTCGACCTGGTCGCGGTCGAGGATCGTGATCGGTTGGCGGCCGGGCTCGGCCGGGTGACGACCGTCAGCGGGAGCGAGGCCTGCACGGTCCGGCTGGAGGGGCGCGACGAGGTGGTCGAGTGCCGGTTGATGTCGGTGGGTGAGCCCGAGGTCAGCGTGGTGGTGCTCACCATCGAGGACGTGACCGCCCGGCAGGCGGCCGAGGCCGACCTCCAGCGGCGCGCCAACCACGACGAGCTGACCGGGGTGCGCAACCGCGCATCGGTCCTCGACCTGCTACGCGACCGGCTCGACGCCGGGACGCCGACGGCGCTCGCGTACGTCGACCTCGACGGGTTCAAGCGGGTCAACGACGGGCGGGGGCACGCCGAGGGTGACCGGTTGCTGATCGCCGTGGCCCACGGGTTGGTCGACGCCCTGCCCGAGGCGGTGGTGGGTCGCATCGGGGGCGACGAGTTCGTGGTGATGGCGGCCGAGGGACCGCCGGCGGCGTTGGCCGAGCAGATCCGCGCCGTGGTCGACGGCACCGAGCGCGCCCGGCAGGCCGGCGTGAGCGCCAGCGTGGGCGTGGCGGTGGCCCGGGGCGACGACACACCGCGCGACCTGATCCACCGGGCCGACGAGGCGATGTACGCCGACAAGCGGCGGCGTCGCCCCCGGTTGGTGCGGGGCGACCGTCCCGCCGCCCCGTCGATGACCGGCTAGGACGGCCGGCCAGGACGGCTCAGGGTTCGGCGGCGATGGCGGTGGCCAGGGCGACCCGGACCATGTCGTCGAAGGTGAGCTGGCGGTCCTCGGGGCTCAGGTGCTCGCCGGTGAGGATGTGGTCCGACACCGTGAGGAGGGTCAGGGCCCGGGCCCCCGTCTCGGCGGCGACGCCGTAGATGCCGGCCGCCTCCATCTCCACGGCCAGGATCCCGAGCCCGGCGGCGACGTCGTTGATCGTCGGGTCCGGGGCGTAGAAGAGGTCCGAGCTGAAGACGTTGCCCACCCGGATCTCGATGGCGAGGGCGGCAGCCGCATCGACCGCGGCCCGGGCCAGCCCGAAGTCGGCCACGGCGGCGAAGTCGTAGCCCCGGAAGCGGGCCCGGTTGACGGCCGAGTCGGTGGAGGCGCCGAGGGCGACCACCACGCTGCGGACCGGCAGGTCGGGGCGGATGGAGCCGCAGGAGCCGATGCGGATGAGCGAGCGCACGCCGTAGTGCTGCACCAGCTCGGTGGCGTAGATCGAGCACGAGGGCACGCCCATGCCGTGGGCCATGACCGAGACGGGGTGCCCCTCGTAGGTGCCGGTGAAGCCCTCCATCGCCCGCACGTCGGTGACGAGACGGGCATCGGTGAGGAACGTCTCGGCGATGTGGCGGGCCCGCCGGGGGTCGCCCGGCATCAGGCAGACGGGGGCGAAGTCGCCATCGGCGGCGTTGATGTGGGGTGTCGGCACGCAGGGACGGTACCCGGCGGGCGGCGGGGGCGGACCGGGCGGACATCAGCCGGTGTGGCGCAGGTCGGGGACGAGCCCGCCGGCGCCGAGGGCGCGGATCGCCCGCAGCTCCTCGACGTCGATGACCACGGCGTCGTCCGGCTCGCGCCGGAGGATGAAGGTGACGACGCAGTCGTCGCACGCCGCGGTGTGCTCGAGCGAGCAGTCGGTGCAGCTGATGCGGAGCGGGGTGGCGGTCACGGCGGCCTCCGGGCGGGGGTCGGCGGGTGGGTCGGTCGTCATCATGCAGAGGGGGTGTGACAGTGAAGGCCGGATGGGGTCGGTGCGGGGGCGAGCCGGCGGTTCCCGGCGCCGTGGTCGGCCGCCGGTGGTGCACCACCGCGCCGGAACCTCCGGGTGGTGCACCACCGCGCCGGAAGGTCGACCGGCGCGGTGCGGGCCGGGGTGTGACAACCGGGGCCCGGGCCGCCCACCATGGAGGGGTG
>DASTYI010000144.1:0-9036 GCA_035765045.1 Iamia sp.
GGATCTGATCGCCAGCTCGAGATGGGGGAGGCCCCGGGGGGCGGCGACGGTGTCCCGGGGAAGGTGGGCCGATGAGCCGGGGTGGGCCGAAGCGGGGCGGCGCCGGCCGGTCGGCAGGCTCGGGGCGGGGCGTCCCGGGGCGCGGTCCGGCCAAGGGTCGGGGAGGCGCGGGTCGGGGTGGTCCGGGTGGGGGCGGCGGAGCATCCGGCGCGGGCCGGGGTGGCTCGGGTCAGCCCGGTGGCGCGGGGCGGCGGGGCGGTCCGGGTGGGGCCGGTGGGGGCGCGGCCAGAGGTGGGGCCGGTGGGGGCGCGGCCAGGGGTGGTTCGGGTGGGGGCGCGGCTCGAGGGCCGGGGCGTGGTGGGGGCGGGGGACGGCAGGCGCGGGGGCTGGGCGAGGAGCCGGGCGGGGGGTCGGGGCGGAGAGGGCTGGGCGGGGACCAGGTCGAGGGGCGGCAGGCGGTGCGCGAGCTGCTGCTGGCCGGCACCCGCCGGGTCCGGGAGGTGCTGGTCGCCGCCGACCTCGACCGGGCCGACATCGTCGACGACATCCTCCAGCTGGCCGAGGAGGACAGGGTCCCGGTCCAGCGGGTCAGCCGGGCCCGGCTCGACGGGGCCGCCCGGACCGACGCCCCCCAGGGCGTGGTCGCCTTCGCCGCCCCGTTGACCGAGCACGACGTCGACGACCTGGCCTCGGGAAAGGTGCGGGCCACGGCGTCGGGCGACGGGCCCCCGTTCCTGCTGGCCCTCGACGGGCTGACCGACCCGGGCAACCTCGGTGCGGTGCTCCGCTCGGCCTCGGCCGCCGGGGTCACCGGGGTCGTGCTGCCCCGCCACCGGGCCGTCCACGTGACCCCCACGGTGGCCAAGGCGGCGGCTGGGGCGATCGAGCACCTGCCGATGGCCGTGGTCGGCGGGCTCCCGACCGCCCTGGCCCGTCTGCGGGACCAGGGTCTGTGGACCGTCGGCCTCGACGCCGGTGGCGACCGCTCGCTCTGGGAGGTCGAGGCGACCGACGTCCCCCTCGTGCTGGTGCTGGGGGCCGAGGGCGCCGGGCTCTCCCGGTTGGTCCGCCAGCGCTGCGACCAGGTGGTGGCGATCCCGATGGCCGGCCCGCTCGACAGCCTCAACGCGGCGACGGCGGGGGCGCTGGCCTGCTTCGAGGTGGCCCGGCGCCGGGGGCTGGCCCAGGGGGACTAGGCCCCGCCCCACCCCTCGGGCGACGAACACATGTTTCCTGCTAGTACCTCGGGCGTGGCTCCGGCGCTTCGACGGCGGATGTTCCGTTCCTGGTCAGAGGCTATTACTCGCGGTATTGCCTGTGATGGTTGACACTCTTGTCGGGCGTGTGGCACAACCTCTCTAGTCCGAAAGGACTACGCATCACACCACCCATCACACCATCCGCCACCGCACGAAGGAACCACCTCGATGGCTCGCAGCACCGCCCTCACCGCCCGCCCCGACGCCGAGCTGGCCCGCCTCTTCCAGGAGGGTGACGGTGACGCCCTCGACGTCCTGCTGGCCCGCTACCGGCGCTTCGCCCGGTCCCGCTCGCGCAGCTACTTCCTGATGGGGGGCGACGCCGACGACCTCGAGCAGGAGGCGCTGATCGGCCTGTACAAGGCCGTGCGCGACTACTGCCCCGACCACGAGGTCGCGTTCCGCCCGTTCGCCGAGCTGTGCATCACCCGCCAGCTCCTCAGCGCCATCAAGACGGCCAACCGCCACAAGCACCAGCCCCTCAACACCTCGGTGTCGCTCCACGGCGCCCGGGAGGGGGGCGAGGAGGAGGGCCGCACCCTCGAGGAGCGGCTCCCGTCGCCGTCGGCCACCGACGACCCGGCCGAGCGCCTCCTCGGCGACGAGCAGGTCGCGGTGCTGGCCGAGGCCATGGCCTCGGACCTGTCGGAGCTGGAGATGGAGGTCCTGCGGCTCTACGTCGCCGGTCGCTCCTACGTCGAGATCGCCGACCACGTCGGCCGCCACGCCAAGTCGGTCGACAACGCCGTCCAGCGCATCAAGCGCAAGCTCGGTCGCAGCCTGGCCGACTACGAGCTCGCCTCCGCCTGACGGTCCTCAGCGGGCCGGCAACGGGACGACCCGGCCGGCCAGGTAGTCGTCGACCCGGCGGCGGTGGTCCGCGGCCATGACCTCGGGCACCGCGTCGGGAGCGAACCAGGCGCACTCGCTGACCTCGGTGGGGTCGAGCCGCAGCGAGCCGGCCACGGTGCCCACGTAGGTGTGGATCAGCAGGTGCCCGCCCCGGGCCGAGCGCTCGACGTAGACCCCGACCAGCCCGGTGAGGGTCAGGTCGAGCCCCAGCTCCTCGTGGACCTCGCGGACCGCGGCGTCCTCGGGGTGCTCGGCCAGCTCGACGAAGCCCCCCGGCGTCTCCCACGACCCGGCGTAGGGCTCGCGGGCCCGGCGCCCGAGGAGGATCCGCCCGGCCTCGTCGTGGATGACCGCCGCGGCGCACGGCGCGTTGCGGACGAAGACCCACCGGGAGCCGTGCTCGGCGCAGGTGGGCACCCCGGCGGCGTCGTCGGGGCTCGGGGCCCCGCAGCGATCGCAGTGCCGCACGCCGATCGCCATCACCCGACCATACGGGCCCGGAGCCCCGTAGCCTGCCGGGCATGGCGCACTCCCGGTCGCGGCGGCTGATGGTCCGCCGGCTCGACGGGGACTCGTCGCGGCGGGCGCCCGACCAGGTCGCGGTCGAGGAGCCGCTGGAGATCCGGGTCGACGGCCAGGTCGTCACCACCACGATGCGCACGCCCGGCGACGACCACGACCTCGCCGTCGGCTTCGCCTGGGCCGAGGGCCTGCTCGACGGGGCCCGGCTCGACGGGGTGCGCTCGTGTGGCCTGGGGCTCGACGAGCGGGCCGCCTTCAATGTGGTCGACGTGGCCACCGGGGGCACCGCCCGCCCGGTCGTCCCCCGGCTCACCCGCACCACCTCGGCCTGCGGGGTGTGCGGCTCGGCGACGGTCGACGACCTGCTGGCCCGGCTCCGGCCGCTCGACGGCGGCGTCTCGGTGCCGGTCGAGGTCATGGTCGGCGTGGCCGACGCCGTGCGCCCGGCCCAGGAGCTCTTCGCCGCCACCGGCGGGGTCCACGCCGCCGCCGCCTTCCGCCCCGACGGCGAGGTCGTCCTCGTGCGCGAGGACATCGGACGGCACAACGCCGTCGACAAGGTGGTCGGCCGGTTGCGGGTCGGGGACGCCCTCCCGGCCACCGACCTCGCCCTCTACGTGTCGGGCCGGGCCGGCTTCGAGATCGTCCAGAAGGCCTGGGCCGCCGGCTTCGGCACCGTCGTCGCCGTCGGCGCCCCCACCAGCCTCGCCGTCGAGGTGGCCCGGACGGCCCGGATCACCCTGGCCGCCTTCCTCCGCCCCGGCGGGATCAACCTCTACGCCCCCGACTGACCGGTCCGGCCGACCACCAGCCCGGCCGCCGCGACCAGCAGCGCCGCGCCGAGCAGGGCGGCGGTGCCCGTCGTGGCCCCGGCGACGGCGGCCAGGGCCAGGCCGAAGACGAGCTCGCCGCCGTTCTCGGCCTGCGACAGCAGCGAGTGGGCCGTGGCCCGGGCCGCGCTCGTCGTCCGCCGGTTGACCAGGACGGTGGCCGCCACCCGGGCGGTCGGGAAGGCGATGCCCGCCACCAGCACGGTGCCCGCCGCCGCCCACCCCGCTCCCGGGGCGAGGGCGAACACGACGATGCCCACCGCCCCGACGATCCCGACGGCGAGGTACGACCGGGCGGCCACGCCGACCCCGTCGATCCGGGGCTCGACCACCCGGAGCACCATCGCCCCGGCGGCCGCGCTGGCCAGGGCCAGGCCGGTGAACCACACGATCGGGTCGAGGTCGGTCGGCAGCCCGAGGTCGAGGATCCGCCGCTGGAGCAGCCGGCCGAACCCCTCGTGGCCACCGTTGACGAGGGCGGTGGCGACGAGGACGCCGAGCACCACGCCGTCCGACCGGGCCAGGACGCCGCCCGCCCGCATCGTGCCCGCGGCGGCCGCCCGCCGTCCGCCGGCGGCGGCCGGGACGAAGCCGTCCTCGGGCCAGCGGGCCACGGCCAGGGCGAGCAGCACCATCGCCGCGCCGGCGACGACGATGGCGACCTCCCGGCCACCGGCCCAGGCCACCACCCCGAACAGGGCCGGCCCGGCGACGGCCCCGATCAGCTCCCGTCGGGCGGCGGCGACCAGCACCCGGTCGATCCGCCCGGCGTCGTCGAGCTCGTCGGTGATCCAGGCCACGTCGGCCCCGCTGGCCAGCGCCCACCCCAGGCCCCACAGGCACTGGGTGGCCACGACCAGCGGGAAGTCGGTGACGAAGGCGGTGGCCAGCATCCCGGTGCCGGTGGCGACCTGGGCCAGGACGACCGCCAGGCGGCGGCTGACCGTGTCGGCCAGGACCCCGGCCGGCACCTCGGCCACCAGCACGGTCAGGCCCTGGAAGACGCCGACGAGGATCAGCTCGGTGGGCGAGAGCCGGGCGTCGAGGACGAGGTACACCGAGGTGACGAGCCACCAGCCCCGGGCCAGGGCGGCGCGGAGCAGCGCCCAGCGCAGGTAGCCGGTGACCAGGTCCGACGCCACCGCTGACCTCCCCGCTGCGCGCCCGGCGGGACGGTACCGACGCCGGGGCGCCGGGCCGGTGCGGTTTTCAGTCGCGGAGGGCGAGGGTGAGGGCGAAGTCCCCGGCGTCGTCGGTCCAGGTGGTGCTGGCGCCGAACCCGGCCTTGGCCAGCAGCGGGGCGAGGCCGTCGAGCCGGAACTTGGCGCTGATCTCGGTCTGGATCGACTCGCCGTCGGCGACGGCGACCTCCAGGTTGCAGGCCGGCACCCGCAGGACCTGGGCCCCGACCGAGACGAGGTGCATCTCGATCCGCTCGCGCTCGGCGTCCCAGCGGGCCTCGTGGCGCCAGCGCCGGAGGTCGGCGTCGGCCCCGAGGTCGCGGTTGAGCACGGCCAGGACGTTCCGGTTGAAGGCGGCGGTGACGCCGACGGGGTCGTCGTAGGCGGCGAGGAGCCGGTCGACGTCCTTGACCAGGTCGGTGCCGAGGAGGAGGCCGTCGCCGGGGGCGAGGGTGGCGGCCACCCGGGCCAGGAAGTGACCCTGCTCGTCGGGGGTCAGGTTGCCGATGGTGCCGCCGAGGAAGACGACGAGCCGGCGCCCGCCGGCGGGGATGCGGTCGAGGTCGTGGAGGAAGTCGCCGGCGATCGGGACGACCTCGACGGCGGGCCGCTCGGCGGCGATGGCGGCGGCGGCCTGCTCGAGCACCTCGACGCTGACGTCGAGGGGGACGAAGCGCCGGAGCGTGCCGGCCTCCGAGAAGGCGTCGAGCAGGAGGCGGGTCTTCTCCGAGGTGCCCGAGCCGAGCTCGACGAGGGTGTCGGCCCCCGAGGCGGCGGCGATCTCGGCGGCCCGGCTGGCGAGGATCGACCGCTCGCGCGCCGTCGGGTAGTACTCGGGCAGCCGGGTGATGGCGTCGAACAGGACGCTGCCGAGGTCGTCGTAGAACCACCTGGGTGAGAGCCAGCGCTGGGGCTGGTCGCGCAGGGTGCGGCCGACGTTGTCGGCCATCGACTCGCGTGCGCCGGGCTCGGTCACGTGTCGGCGGCCAGGCGCACGCCCGAGAAGGCCCAGCGGGCCCGGGGCGGGAAGAAGTTGCGGTACGTCGCCCGGGTGTGGCCGGGGGGCGTGGCGCAGCTCGACCCCCGGAGGACGACCTGCCCGCTCATGAACTTGCCGTTGTACTCGCCGACGGCGCCGGGCGGCGGGGCGTAGCCGGGGAAGCCGAGGTAGGCCGACGAGGTCCACTGCCAGACCTCGCCGAAGGCCTGGCGGAGCGGGCCCGGGTCGGCCTCGGCCACGGCCCGGGGATGGGGGCCGGCGGCGGCGAAGGCGGGCTCGAAGAAGGGCTGGGCGGCGACGGCCGCCTCCCACTCCTGCTCGGTGGGCAGCCGGGCCCCGGCCCAGCGGGCGTAGGCGTCGGCCTCGAAGTGGCTGACGTGGACGACGGGGCGGTGGGGGTCGACCTCGTGCCGGCCGGCGAGGGTGAACTCGTGCCACCCGTCGCCCACCGGCTCCCAGTACAGCGGGGCCCGCCAGCCCTGGGCCTGGACCTCGGCCCAGCCGTCGGACAGCCACAGGTCGGGCCGCTCGTAGCCGCCGTCTGCCATGAAGGCCAGCCACTCGCCGTTGGTGACCAGCCGGTCGGCCAGCCGGTGGGGCCGGAGCAGGGCGTCGTGGCGGGGGCCCTCGTTGTCGTAGGCGAAGCCGCGGCCGCCGTGGCCCACCGCGACGATGCCGCCGGGGCGCTCGAGCCAGCCGACCGGGCCCGGGTCGGCCGCCCGGGGCGGGTCGCCGGCCAGGTAGGCGGGGCGCAGCGGGTTGCACGACAGCACGTGCTTGATGTCCATGAGCAGGAGCTCCTGGTGCTGCTGCTCGTGGTGGAGGCCGAGGGTGACCAGCCCGGCCACGGCCTCGCCGATGTCGGCGGTGAGGACGGCGGCCATGGCGCGGTCGATCGCCTCGCGGTAGGTGCCGACCTCGGCGGTGGTGGGCCGGGTGATCTGGCCCCGGTCGGCCCGGGTGTGCCGGGCCCCGACGGCCTCGTAGTAGGAGTTGAAGAGGTAGCCGAAGGCCTCGTGGAAGGGCTGGTAGTCGGGCTGGTGGGGCTGGAGGACGAAGGTCTCGAAGAACCAGGTGGTGTGGGCCCGGTGCCACTTGGTCGGGCTGACGTCGGGCATCGACTGGACCGTCTGGTCCTCGGGCCCGAGCGGGGCGGCCAGCGCCTCGGTCAGCCCCCGCACGACGTCGTAGCGCGTGGCCAGGGCCACCTCGCCCGGCGCGCCCGGGGGCACGGCGACGGTGTCGGTCGGGGTCGATGGCGCCACGGCGCCTCCTCGGTCCGGGGGCGCCGCCCACGCTACCCACCCCCTGTGACAGGGAAGCGGCGCCTCCCCCCGATGGGAGGGCGGGTAGCGTGACGGACCCCGCCGGGTTAGCTCAGTTGGTAGAGCACCTCACTTGTAATGAGGTGGTCGTCGGTTCGATTCCGTCACCCGGCTCTGGAGAGGCGCCGAGCCCGGGCCCTAGCCGTCCAGGAGGGTGCGGACGGCACGCTCGGAGCGGCTCATCGACGCCGTCGACCGGGCGCCCCGCCAGGCCTCGGCCAGGTCGCCCGAGCGGTAGCCCTCGGGCACGACGGGGTGGACGTAGCAGGTGCGGCACACCGTGGGCGTGTTGCCGAGGACCTGGGCGGCGTCCTCGAAGGCCTGGGTCACCCAGCGGTCGCAGGGCTGCTCGTCGGTGCACGGGTGGGCCAGGGTGCCGGCGGCGACGCTGGTGCCGCCCCACGTCCGGAAGTCCTTGGCGCTGACCCCGTCGCCCATCCGGGCCCGGAGGTACTCGTTGACCTCGGCCGAGGACACGTGGCCGACCTCGCCGTCGTCGTCGAGGTAGGAGAAGAGGTGCTTGCCGGGCAGCTCGTGGCACCGCTTGGCGATGCGGGCCAGCCGGGCGTCGTGGAGGCTCAACCGCTGGGGGACCCCCGACTTGCCGACGAAGTCGAGCTCGATGGTGCCGCCGTCCACGGCGACGTGGTCGGGGCGGAGGGTGGTGAGGCCGAAGCTCTCGTTGTCCTCGGCGTAGCGCTCGTTGCCCACCCGCACGAGGGTCTCGTCGAGCAGGCGGACCACCAGGGCGGTGACCTTCTCGGGCGGCAGCCCGCGGCGCGACAGGTCGGCGTCGACGGCGGCCCGGAGGTCGGGGAGGGCGTCGGCGAAGTCGGCCAGCCGCTCGTACTTGGCCGCGTCGCGCACCTCGCGCCAGCGGGGGTGGTAGCGGTAGACCTTGCGCCCCCGGGCGTCGCGCCCGGTCGCCAGGAGGTGGGCCTGCGGGTCGGGGCTGATCCACACGTCGGTCCAGGCCGGGGGGATGGCCAGCGACTCGATGCGGGCCCGCTCCTCGGGGGCGACGACGTGGCCCCCGGCGTCGACGTAGGAGAAGCCCTTGCCCCGTCGCACCCGGCGGTGGCCGGGGCTGTCGTCGGTGACGTGGTTGAGCCCGGCGGCCTCGGCCACGACCTCGGGGTCTTCGGGCGGGGGAAGGCCGCTCACCAGGGCCGACCTTCCCGCGACCGGGGGTGCCAAACCCGCACCGAGGCGACCCGGTATCACCCCGATGGGTGAACGTCGGCAGGGCTCGCGACCCGGCCCGCGACCCGTCGGTAGGGTTGCGCCACGCCATGAGCACGACCTCTCCCGCCCTCGACGGCCTGATGGCCCGCCTGCGCCAGCTGGGCGTCGATGACGACCTGGAGGCGGAGCTGGCCGCCCTCCACGACGAGCTCCGGTCCACCGTGACCCAGCTGGAGACGACCAACCAGGACCTGGAGGCGTCGAGCCACGACCTCGAGGTGGCGGGCACCGAGCTGGAGCGCGCCGCCGCCGAGCTGAAGGCGGTCAACGACGAGCTCGAGCAGCGCTCGGGCGACATCGAGCGGATCACCGGCTACCTCCAGTCGGTGATCGACGGCGTACCCGGGGCGGTCGTCGTGCTCGACGTCGACCAGAAGATCCGGGCGTGGAGCGCCGGGGCCGAGGCCCGCTGGGGCTCCACCCGCGACGCCGTCAGCGGCAAGGCCTTCGGCCGCCTCGACCTCGGGGGCGAGACGCCCGACCTGCTCGGCCCGGTGCGGGCCACCCTGGCCGGCGAGGGCGGCGACACGCCCGTCCCGGTGGGCGAGAACGGCGCCGAGGCCCGCTGCCACCCGCTGCGCGGCGCCGACGGGGCGCTCGAGGGCGCCGTCCTCTACGTCACCGGCTGAGCGCTCGGGCCGACCGCCTCAAGGTGCCTGGCACCTTGAGGCGGTTGCAGGACCTAGGTGTAGATCCCATCCACGTTCGTCAGGCGGGTCTCCTTGAGACTCGGGGGTGCTGAAGCCACCCTCACCTCAAGGAGACCCGTGAAGTTGCACGGTAACGCCCGCCTGACCCCTCGTGGCCGGGAGCTGATGTGTC
>DASTYI010000145.1:0-38531 GCA_035765045.1 Iamia sp.
TCGCCGCCGCCGGCGTGGCGGTCAACGGCCCGTCACCGGTGCCGCTGGCGGCCCGGGCCGCGGGGCGGACGCTCACCGGCCTGCTGGCGCTGCCCGAGCAGGGGTGGCGGCGCCAGGCCGTGCTCGACTGGCTCGGCACCGCCCCGCTGCGGTTCGAGGGCCGGCCGGTGCCGGTGGCGGCGTGGGAGCGGTTGTCACGCGAGGCCGGGGTGGTGGCGGGGCGCGACCAGTGGGACACCCGGCTGGCGGCCGAGGCCGAGCGGCGCGCCGCCCGGGCCGAGCAGGCCGCCGCCGACGGCGACACGACCGCCGCGGCCCGCAACCGGCGCCGGGCCGAGCACGCCCGCAGCCTCCGGGCCTTCGTCACCGGGCTGATCGACGAGCTCGACCGGGCCGGGCGCCGGCCCCGCACCTGGTCCCAGCACGGGCGGTGGGCCCGCGGCCTCCTCGACCAGCTGCTCGGCACCGCCGCCCAGCGCGAGGACTGGCCCGGTGACGAGGTCGAGCGGCGCGCCGCCGAGCGGGTCGAGCTGGCCATCGACCGGCTCGCCGCCCTCGACGAGGTCGAGGGCCCGGTCGGGCTCGACGTGGTCGTGCGGACCCTCGCCGTCGAGCTCGAGTCCGACACCGGACGGGTGGGCCGCTTCGGCGACGGCGTGCTGGTCGGCCCGCTCACCATGGGCGTCGGGCTCGACCTCGACCTGGTGGTCGTCGTCGGGCTGGCCGAGGGCCTGGCGCCTCGCCCGCCTGGCGACGACTCGCTGCTCCCCGATGCCGAGCGACGGGCGGTCGACGGCCTGCTCCCGCTGCGGCGTGACGGGGTCGCCCGCCAGCACCGGCACCTCCTCGCCGCCACCGCCGCCGCCGAGCGGCAGGTCCTCTGCGCGCCCCGGGGCGACCTGCGGGGCGGGCGCGACCGCGTGCCCTCACGGTGGCTGCTCGACGTGGCCGGGCACCTCGCCGGCACCCGGGTGTGGGGCGACGACCTGCCCGGGCTCGACGTCGGGTGGCTCGACCACATCCACAGCTTCGACCACGCCCTGCGCACCTTCGCCGAGCCGGCGACCCCGCAGGAGCACCGCCTCCGGTCGCTCCTCGCCGCCGGGGCCGGGCCGCGCGCGCTCGACCCGGTGCGGGATCTGGGCGACCCGGTGCTCGCCAGCGGGGTCGAGGTGGTCGCCGGGCGTCGAGCCCCCCGGCTCACCCGCTTCGACGGCAACCTGGCCGGGCTGCCCATGGCCTCACCGGCCGACCCCGACAGCGGCCGGGTCGCCTCCGCCACCGGGCTCGAGCGCTGGGCCCGCTGCCCGTTCGACTACTTCGTGCGCTCGGTCCTCGGCGTGCGCGAGGTCGAGAACCCGGAGGACTCCCTGAGCATCTCCGCGCTCGACCGGGGCAGCCTCGTCCACCAGGCGCTGGAGACCTTCGTGCTCGAGGTCCTGGCCCGCCCCGACGCCGCCCGCCCCGGTCCCCACGACCCGTGGACGGCGGCCGATCGGCTCCGCCTCCGCCAGATCGGCGCCGCCCTGTGCGACGAGTACGAGGCGCTCGGGCTCACCGGCCGGGCCCTGTTCTGGGGCCGGGACCGAGCCCGGATCCTGGCCGACCTCGACGCCACGCTGACCTTCGACGAGGAGGTCCGACGGCTCACCGGCGGGCGGCACCTCCACGCCGAGCTCGGCTTCGGGCTGGGCGACGAGGACCTTCCGCCCGTCGCCCTGCCGCTCCCCGACGGTCGGACCGTCCGCTTCCGAGGCCAGATCGACCGGATCGACCGCACCGACGCCGGCGGCCTCGTCGTCGCCGACTACAAGACCGGGGGAGCCAGCGCCTACCAGGGCCTGTCGGAGCGCAACCCCGACCAGGGCGGCACCCACCTCCAGCTGGCGGTGTACGGCGCCGCCGCCCGGGCCGCGGTGGGCGAGCCCGACGCCGAGGTCCGCTCCGAGTACTGGTTCGTCTCGTCCAAGGGCCGCTTCGCCACCAAGGGCTACGTGCTCACGCCCGAGATCTCCGAGCGGATCTCCGAGACGCTCGGGCTGATCGTCGAGGGCATCGAGGCCGGCCTGTTCCCGGCCCACCCGACCGACCACCAGGGCCAGCCGTGGAACCCGTGCTGGAGCTGCGACCCCGACTTCCTCGGCGTGGCCGACCTGCGCCGCGCCTGGGAGGCCAAGGCTGCCGACCCGGCCATGGCCGGCTACCTCACCCTGATCGACCCCGACCGCCGCTCCGACCCCGACCCCCCGACCGACACCGACACCGCCCCCACCGCCGCCACCCCTGCCGCCGAGGCCGCCGCCCATGGCTGAACGCGACCTCCACCCACAAGAAGGGGTTCCTGTGTCACTGCGTCGCGCAAGCGCGACGGCTGGACGACAGGAAGGGGGCGGGGTCGTTCGTGTGCGCCTGGGTCGCGCAAGCGCGACGCCTGGCCCACAAGAAGCCGGACGCGACCTGACAGCACAGGAACGGGTTCTTGTGCGCTGGGGTCGCGGTGGGGGGCGAGGAGGGGTGGGGCGTGGCTGACGGGAGTGAGGAGGCAGGGGCGGGCGCGGGGACCGGGGCGGGCGCGAGCGCACCACCGCCGGATCAGGGGGCGCGGGAGCGGATCGGGTCGGCGTTGGACGAGACGCTCTTCGTCGAGGCCGGCGCCGGGTCGGGGAAGACGACGGCGTTGGTCGGGCGGGTGCTGTCGCTGGTCACCGGCGAGGGCGGCGACGGCCGCACCCACGAGCCGGTGCCGCTGGCCGGCATCGCCGCCATCACCTTCACCGAGAAGGCCGGCGCCGAGCTGCGCGAGCGACTCCGCCGCACCCTGGAGGAGACGGCCACCGCCGACCCCGACCACCCCCGCGCCGCCCTCTGCGGCACCGCCCTCGACGAGCTCGACGGCGCCGCCATCGGCACGCTCCACGCCTTCGCCCAGCGCATCCTGGTCGAACACCCGGTCGAGGCCGGGCTGCCCCCCCGGGTCGAGGTCCTCGACGAGGTCACCTCGGGGGTCGAGTTCGAGCGCCGCTGGGCCCGGTTCTCCGACGAGCTCTACGCCGACCCGGCCCACGCCCGCACCTTCCTCCTGCTGTTCGCCGCCGGCGTCCGCGACACCACCCCCCACGCCCTGGCCCGCACGTTCGACGCCAACTGGGACCTGGTCGACGAGCTGGTCGACCCCGACGCCCCGCCGCCCCGCCCGGCCGGCCCCCGGGTGGCCGGCGTGCTCGACCGGGTCGAGGAGGTCTGCGCCCTGGTCGGCGAGTGCGTCGACCCGACCGACCTGCTCTGCCTCAAGCTCCAGGAGGTCGGCGAGTGGGCCGCCACCGTCCGGGCCGCCCCCGACGAGGAGGCCCAGGTCGAGGCGCTCCGCCAGGCCCGGGCCAGCACCAGCACGTTCCGCCCCCGCGGCGGCCGCAAGGGCAGCTGGCGGGTCAGCTCCGACGTGGTCAAGGCCGACCTGCGCAGCCTGGAGGAGCTGGTCGACGAGGTCCTGCGCCAGATCGCCGACGAGTGCGCCCACCACCTCGGGTCCGCCATCCGTCGCTTCACCCTGGCCTCGGCGGCCGAGCGCCGGGCCCGCGGCACCCTCGAGTTCCACGACCTGCTGGTGCTGGCCCGGTCGCTGCTGCGCGACCCGGTCCACGGCGCCCGCACCCGGCGCGCCCTCCAGGAGCGCTACCCCCGCCTGCTGCTCGACGAGTTCCAGGACACCGACCCGATCCAGATCGAGCTCGCCGTCCGCATCGCCGCCGCCGACCCCGGCTCCGACGAGGCCGCCCACCCCGACTGGAAGCAGGTCCCGGTCGCCCCCGGCCGGCTCTTCGTCGTCGGCGATCCCAAGCAGTCGATCTACCGCTTCCGCCGAGCCGACATCGGCGTCTTCCTCGACGCCCAGCGGCTGCTGGCCGCCGACGGCGGGGCGCTCACCCTGACCGCCAACTTCCGCACCGTCCCGGGCGTCACCGACTGGGTCAACACCACCTTCGCGGCGCTGATGGGCGAGCCCCCCGACGAGGAGCTGCCCCTCACCCCCCGCCCCGACTACGTCGCCCTCGACGCCGTCCGCCCCGACCCGCCCGCCGACGCCGGCCCGACGGTGGCGGTGCTCGGGCGTCACGCCCACACCGGCCGGCCCAGCGCCTCGGAGGTCCGCACCGCCGAGGCCGCCGACGTGGTCGCCACCGTGCGCCGGGCCCGGGACGAGGCCTGGCAGGTGGGCGACGGCGCCGGCGGGTGGCGCGACGCCCGGCTCGGCGACATCACCATCCTGGTGCCGGCCCGCACCTCGCTGCCCTTCCTCGAGGAGGCGCTGTCGGAGGCCGGCATCGCCTACCGCACCGAGGCCAGCTCGCTCGTCTACGCCAGCCGGGCCGTGCGCGACGTGCTGCTCGTGGTGCGGGCCGTGGCCGACCCCACCGACGAGCTCCGCACCGTGTCGGCGCTGCGCACGCCGCTGTTCGGCTGCGGCGACGACGACCTGTACCGCTTCCGCGTCGAGCGGGGCGGCCACTGGGCCTACACCGCCGACCAGCCCGACACCGTCCCGCCCGACGACCCGGTGCGGATCGGGCTGGAGGTCCTCCGCCGCTGGCACGAGGAGCGGGCGTGGACCAGCCCGTCGGCGCTGCTCGACCGGATCGTGCGCGACCGCCGGGCGCTGGAGCTGGCCTTCGCCGAGGGCCGCCCCCGCGACGTCTGGCGCCGGCTGCGGTTCGTGATCGACCAGGCCCGGGCCTGGACCGACGCCACCGGCGGCGACCTGCGGGGCTACCTCGGCTGGATCGGCCACCAGACCGAGGAGGGCGCCCGGGTGGCCGAGGCCATCCTCCCCGAGACCGACGACGACGCCGTGCGGATCATGACGATCCACGCCGCCAAGGGCCTCGAGTTCCCGATCACCATCGTCTCGGGCGCCACCTCGTACCCCCGCCGGGCGGCCACCGCCGGCGACGCCAAGTTCACCTCCGCCGGGGTGGCGTACTACCTCGGCAAGCACGCCGAGACGTCGACCTACACCGCCAACCGGCCGGTCGACGAGCAGATGGACCTCGACGAGCGGATCCGCCTGCTCTACGTCGCCACCACCCGGGCCCAGGACCACCTGGTGGTGTCGCTCCACCGCATCGAGCGGAAGAAGGAGCCGGCGCCCGCCAACCGCACCAACGCCGAGCTGCTCGTCGCCGGGATGGGCGACCTGCTCGACGCCCTCCCCGACGGCCCGCCCGAGGAGCCGTCGGTGGCGACGCCGACCCCCGATCCGGTGGCCCGGGCCACCCCGCTGGGCCCGCTGGCCGAGTGGGAGGCGGCCCGCGACGCCGCCCTCCGGGCCGCCGGGCGCCCGACCACCGTGGCCGCCACCGCCCTCACCGACGAGGGCCGCCCCGACGTCGAGCGGCCCGACGAACCCGGCGCCGACGAGCCCGGCGCCGACCGCGACGGTGACCGGGGCGCCGACGGGGACGTCGAGGACACCGGGACGGGGCAGCTGACGCTCGACTTCGACGCCGTGGCCGTCGACCACGACCTCGACCGGGCCCCCGACGGCGACGACGCCGGCCTCCACAAGCGGCCCGGCGACCTCGACCGGCCCCCGTGGCTCAAGGGCCGCTACGGCACCGCCGTGGGCCGCGCCGTCCACGGCGTGCTCCAGACCGTGCCGCTCGACGCGGCGCCCGGCGACGCCCCCGTGGCCGCGGCGGTGACGGCGCAGGCCGCGGCCGAGGCGGTGGCCGACCGGGAGGCGGTGGTGGCCCAGCTCGTCCACGCCGCCCTCGGGTCGCCGTCGGTCCGCGAGGCGGCGAGGGCCCCGCACTGGCGCGAGGTCTACGCCAGCACCCCGGTCGGCGATCGGATCCTCGAGGGCTACGTCGATCTCCTCTACCGCGGCGCCGACGGGCTGGTGGTCGTCGACTACAAGACGGCGGCCACGGCGGACCCGGCCGAGCTCGACCGCCGGGTCGCCGGCTACCGCCTCCAGGGGGCGTCCTACGCCCTGGCCGTGGGCCGCTCGACCGGCGAGCCCGTCGCCCGGGTGACGTTCTGCTTCCTCACCCCGCAGGGCGTGGTCGAGCGCCACCTGGCCGACCTCGACGCCGCCGTGGCCGAGGTCGAGGCGCTGGTCCGGGCCGGGGCCGAGGTCGAGGTCGATCGGCCCTCGGCCTTGACAGGCTGACGGGCTTCGGGGAAGGTGTGCGGCGATGTCCGTCCTGCCCGCCGCCCTCCTCCTCCTTGTGTAGACGGACGCCCCCATATCGGCGCCCGTCGCTCCTGAGCCCCTGAGGGCCAGGAGCTTCTTTCGTTTTCAGCCCAGATCGTGAGACCCGCCATGCCTCCCCAGCCCGCCACCCCCCGGCCCATGCCGTTCGAGAAGTACGTGCCCACCGTGCCGGTCGAGCTCCCCGACCGCACGTGGCCGAACAACCGGCTCACGGCCGCCCCCCGCTGGTGCGCCGTCGACCTGCGTGACGGCAACCAGGCGCTGATCGACCCGATGGACCCGGCCCGCAAGCTCAAGATGTTCCAGACCCTGGTGGGCATGGGCTACAAGGAGATCGAGGTCGGCTTCCCGTCGGCCAGCCAGCCCGACTTCGACTTCGTCCGGCAGCTGGTCGAGGAGGACCTGGTGCCCGACGACGTCACCATCCAGGTCCTGACCCAGTGCCGCGACGACCTGATCGCCCGCACCTACGAGTCGATCGCCGGCGCCCACCACGCCATCGTCCACTTCTACAACTCGACCTCGACGCTCCAGCGCCGGGTGGTGTTCGGGCTGGACCAGGCCGGCATCACCGAGATCGCCGTCAACGCCGCCCGGCTGTGCCGGAAGCTGGAGGAGACGATCCCCGCCACCGACGTCCGCTACGAGTACTCGCCCGAGAGCTTCACCGGCACCGAGCTGCCCTACGCGGTCGAGATCTGCGAGGCGGTGGCCGAGGTGATCGAGCCCACCGTCGACCGGCCGCTGATCATGAACCTGCCGGCCACGGTCGAGATGTACACGCCCAACCTCTACGCCGATGCCATCGAGTGGTTCCTGCGCACGGTGCGCGACCGCGAGGCCGTCGTGCTGTCGCTGCACCCCCACAACGACCGGGGCTGCGCCGTCGCCGCCGCCGAGCTGGGCGTGCTGGCCGGCGCCGACCGGGTCGAGGGCTGCCTGTTCGGCAACGGCGAGCGCACCGGCAACGTCGACCTGGTGACGCTGGGCCTCAACCTGTTCAGCCAGGGCGTCGACCCCGAGATCGACTTCCACGACATCGACGCCGTGCGCCGGGTGGCCGAGTACTGCAACCGGCTGCCCGTCCACGAGCGCCACCCCTACGCCGGCGACCTCGTCTACACCGCCTTCTCGGGCTCGCACCAGGACGCCATCAAGAAGGGCTTCGCCGCCCTCTACGCCGAGGCCGAGGCCGCCGGCCGGGGCCGGGACTACGAGCGCTGGGAGGTGCCCTACCTGCCGATCGACCCGGCCCACGTCGGTCGCACCTACGAGGCCGTCATCCGGGTCAACAGCCAGTCGGGCAAGGGCGGCGTCGCCTACATCATGGAGACCGAGCACGGCTTCTCGTTGCCCCGCCGGCTCCAGATCGAGTTCTCCAAGACGGTGCAGACCATCGTCGAGGACACCGGCACCGAGATCTCGCCCGGCGCCATGTGGGACGCCTTCACCGCCACCTACCTGCCCGAGGACCCCGTGTTCGTGCTGCGGTCGAACGAGCTGACGACGGCGGCGGACGGCGACGCCACGATCACCGCCCAGGTCGTGGTCGACGGCGAGCCGGTCACCATCACCGGCACCGGCAACGGCCCGGTCGCCGCCTTCGTCGCCGCCGTGCGCGACGGGCTCGGGGTCGACGTCGAGGTCGTCGACTACAGCGAGCACTCGCTCGGCGCCGGGTCGGACGCCGTGGCCGTCGCCTACGTCGAGACCCAGGACGGCGAGGGCACCGTGCGCTGGGGCGTCGGCACCGACGCCAACATCATCACCGCCAGCCTCAAGGCCGTCCTCGGCGCCGCCAGCCGGGCCCGCACCGAGACGGCGGCGCCCCGCCCCTGACGGACGCGGTCAGAGGAGGTCGCGGCGGTCGAGGGTGCCGGGACCGCAGGTGACGACGACCCGGCCGCCGCCGGCGCCCTGGGCCACCGACAGGGCGCCGCCGGCGCGGGCCAGCAGGTCGTCGACGTCGGGGCGGGGGTGCTCGCGGCCGTCGGTCACGGCGATGCCGACGCTCAACCCGCAGCGGACCTGCGTCCCGGCGACCACGAACGGCGGCTCCATGGCGGCGATGGCCCGGTGGGCGAGGTCCTCGGCGCCGGCCCGGGAGCTGACGCCCCGGCGCAGGCCGAGCAGCTCGTCGTTGCCGACCCGGCCCAGGACGTCCCCCGGGTCGAGGATGGCGTCGAGCCGCCGGGCCGTCTCGGCCAGGACCTGGTCGCCGGCGGCGTGGCCCAGGCGGTCGTTCACCCGGGAGAAGCCGTCGAGGTCGAGGGCCAGCACGGCGAGCGGCCGGCGGTCGGGTCGGGCCAGGGCGGCGGCGATCGCCTCGACGGTGGCGGCCCGGTTGGGCAGCCCAGTGAGCGGGTCGGTCCGGGCGGTGCGGTCGAGCGCCCGACGCTGGCCGTCCCACTCGACGACCAGCCAGGCCATGCCCCCGACCCGGCGGACCCGCTCGGCCACGATGCTCGTCGGGGAGGCGCCGGGGTGGGTGCCGGCGAGGACCAGCGCCTCGGCGGCGCCGTCGGCCGACCGCACCCGGGTGGCGACCCAGCCGGTCAGGCCGTGGCGCCGACCGACCTGGCGGGCGGCGGGGCCGAGGTCGGCCAGCACCCCGGTGACCGGCTCGCCGGGGACGACGACCCGGCCGAGCCAACCCTCGTCACCGGCGACGGCCCGCAGCAGCTCGACGGCGGCCGGGTGCCCGGTGAGGTGGCGGGCCGGGCCACGCCCGTCGATGGCGATCCCGAACGGCACCGCCGGGAGCCGCCAGTCGGCCAGCCCGGGCAGGGCGTCGGCCACCTCCTCGACCGGGACGCCGGCGGCCATCAGCCCGACGATGCGCTCGTGGCTGCGCTGGTCGTCGTTGACCCGGCCGGTCACGACGGTCCGGCGCGACCCCTCGTGGCCGAACCGGCCCGAGCTGAGCTCGAGCCACCGCCACCCCACCTGGGCGTGGCGCATCCGGAGCGGGGCGGCGACGCCGATCGAGGCCGCCGGGGTGCCGACGCGGGACTCGGCGTCGAAGGCCCGGGCCACGTCGTCGGGGTGGAGCAGGTCGCGGATCGAGCGGCCGACGAGCATGGCCGCCTCCACGCCGAGCAGGGTGCCGGCGGCCGGGTTGGCGTACTCGACCGCCCCGTCGGGCCCGACGACCAGGATCAGGTCGTTGAGGCCGCCGAAGATGGCGTCGCCGGCGCCGCTGCCCAGCCCGGCCACGAGGTGGATCGCGACCTCGCCGGGCGCCAGCCGGGTGGGCGCAACCGATGCCATGCGTAGGTGTTCACCACTCGCTGTGGGCGTCCTGCCCCGGAGAGTCGCCTCGAACGGGTGAAGCTGATGCCCTCAGTCCACCGGGGCGATGGACGCGAAGGCCCGGGCCCGGTCGAGCTTCGCCGTCCGCTCGGTGGGGTCGGCGGCCCCGACGAAGACGTAGTCGGCGGTGTACTCGGGGAGCATCTCGCCCTCGTCGTCGACCATCCAGGGCAGCGCCAGCCGCCGCGGCACCCGCACCTTCTCGGGGTGCTCGTAGGAGCCGAAGACCTTGTCCCAGAAGGCGATGCTCACCCCGTGGTTCTTCATCGGGGCGCCGAAGTGGTGGTGGAAGTGGTGACGCCGGACGAAGCGCTGGTAGGTGGTCCGGGGCGCCTTCAGGTGCGAGGCCATGTGCTGGTACTCGTAGAAGAAGTAGCCCACGGCCCACCCGACGGCGACGGTGACGGCGGCGACGGGACCGGCCAGCACCCAGCCGATGGGGGCCCACAGCACGGCGCCGACGAGCAGCATCCCGGTCCACGACAGCAGGTGGGTGTGGGAGAAGCTCCACGCCGAGGTGACGTGGTGCTCCAGGTGCTCGCGGCTCATGATCCCCTTGCCGTGCAGGTGGTGCATGGCGAAGCGGTGGAGCATGTACTCGGCCCAGGTCCACAGGGCCCAGCCGGCGGCGAAGGCGACGAGGACGGTGGCGGCGGTCAGCATGTCGGCGGCTCCTTCAGTCGGCCGTCGGGAGGGGCAGGCGGTCGGCGTGGGGCACGGCGGCGGCCAGCAGGTCGACGTCGGCACCCCAGCCCCGCAGCAGGGTGGTGGTGATCTCGCGCCCGAGCAGCGCCCCGGTGGTGGGCATGCCGACGCCCAGCCCGTCGACGAGCAGGGCGCCGTTGAGGGCGACCAGCCAGGCCAGGGTGCGGACGAGGGCACCGTCGAGCGGCTGGTCGAGCGGGTCGGCCACGGCCTCGTGGGGGGCGAGGGCGCCGACCTCGACGGCGGTGGCCAGGAGCCGCCGCGGGGTGTCGAGCACGGCCATGGCGTGGGGGACCACGGCGGCGGCGTCCGCCGTCTCCTCGGCGTTCTCGGTGACGAGCAGCCGCTGCTGGAGCCGGAACTCGCGCGGGTGGTGCTCGGGGGCGCTGAGGAAGAGGCGGGAGAACCCGACCAGCCGGGCCAGGGCGGTGGTGCGCTCGTCGAGGCCGGCCAGGTCGACCTGCCAGGCCGCCACCGTGCTGACCGAGACGTCGGCGAGGATCCGCAGCGCCTCCTGCTGGAGCGAGGCCAGCAGCGCCGAGCGGGACGGGAAGTAGGTGTAGAGGCTGGCCGGGGCGTAGTCCGCCACCTCGGCCAGCGCCGCCATCGTCAGCCCGTCGGGGCCGACCTCCTCCACCAGGTCGGCGGCCAGCGCCAGGAGGGCCTGGCGCCGGGCCTCGCGCTTGCGGGTCCGTCGGTCACCGCTCGATGCATCGACGTTTTCCGAAGGCACGTCGGAAAACGTACGCCAGTCGGTCAGAGGGGGTCAAGGCCGACCGGCCGGTCGTCAGGCCATCCCGTAGGCGTGGGTGGGGCGGAGGCGGAGCACGACCCGGCGGTCCCGGACCATGGCCGCCCGGTAGTCGTCCCAATCGGGGTGCTCGCCCTGGACGGCCCGGTAGAGGTCGACCAGCTCGGCGACGGTGGCGTCGTCGGGGCGCTCGGCCACCGGGCTGAGGTCGGCGTCGCCCTCGAGCACGACGTAGGACCAGAAGTCCTCGGCCGTCACGTGGAGCGAGACCCGCGGGTCGCGGACGAGGTTGCGGTACTTGGCCCGGTCGGCGGTGATCGACACCCGGACCACGTCGTCGTCGCCGACGGCGTGGTTGACGTTCGACAGCTGGGGCCGGCCGTCGCCCTTGAGGGTGACGAGCACCCCGTGGTCACGGCTGCGGGCGTAGGCGAGGGCGTCGGCGATCTCCATGGCCGTCCCAACGCCGGGGCCGGCGGTGTTCGTCCCGGGTGCTCAGCGGGCGGTGCGCCGGCGGGCCACGGTGGTGAGCAGCACACCGAGGCCGAGGACCATCAGGCCCAGCACCACCGTCCGGGCCACCCAGGCCCCGGTGCGGGCGAGGGCCCCGTCCCGGGCGCCGCCGCCACTGCGGTCCCCACCGCCGGGGTCCCGTGTGCTGCCGTCCCCTGCGACCCCGTCGTCACCGGGCCCCGTCGTCCCCGGCGGGGGGAGGGTCGAGGCGGTGTCGGAGCTGACCGACGGGGTCGGCTCGGGCGTCGGGGTGGCCGACGGCTCCGGCGTGGGGGTCGCCGTCGGGGTGGCGGTGGGCGTGGCCGTGGGGGTGGCGGTCGGCGTCGGGGTCGGCGTGGCGGTCGGGCCGAGGATGACCCCGGCGTCGATCCTCGTGGTCGAGATGACGTTGGGGGCGATGGTGAAGACGTCGGTGTAGCCCTCGTCGGGGCCGGCCGGGTTGATGTCGGAGTCGAGCAGGTCGTCCCCCCCCGCCTGGTCCTTGGGCGAGAAGGCGTCCGTCGGGCCCACCAGCACGCGCACCCGGTAGTCGCCCGGGATCGGTGCCACCACCGTGTAGGACCCGGTGCTGCTGGTCGTCGTGCTGTCGAGCTGCGAGGTCTTGGCCGCGTTCCACAGCTGCACCGTCACGCCCTCGATGCCGGGCTCGCCGGCGTCCTGCTCGCCGTCGCCGTCGAGGTCGTCCCAGACGAAGTTGCCGATGTTGATCGGCGTGGGGGTCCGGGTCGGGGTCGGGGTGGCGAAGACGATGATCCCCGCGTCGATCACCGTGGTCGAGATGACGTTCGACGCGATGGTGAAGATGTCGGTGAACCCGAAGTGGGTGCCCGCCGGGTTGATGTCCGAGTCGAGCTGGTTGTCGCCGCCGGCCTGGTCCTTGGGCGAGAACTCGTCCATCGGCCCCGGCAGCAGGACCCGCACCCGGTAGTCACCGGGGATCGGCGCCACCACCGTGTAGAACCCGCTGGCGTTGGTGGTGTCGCTGTCGAGCAGCGACGTCTTCGCCGCGTTCCACAGCTGCACCGTCACCCCCTCGATGCCGGGCTCGCCGGCGTCCTGCTCGCCGTCGCCGTCGAGATCCCGCCAGACGAAGTTCCCGATGTTGATCGGCGTCGGCGTGCGGGTCGGCGTCGGGGTGGCGAACACGATGATCCCGGCGTCGATCGTGGTGATGGAGATGACGTTCGACGCGATGGTGAAGATGTCGGTGAACCCGGAGTCGGTGCCCGCCGGGTTGATGTCCGAGTCGAGCAGGTCGTCACCGCCGGCCTGGTCCATGGGCGAGAACTCGTCCATCGCCCCCGGCAGCAGGACCCGCACCCGGTAGTCGCCCGGCGTCGGCGCCACCACCGTGTACAACCCGCTGGCGTTGGTGGTGTCGGTGTCGAGCAGCGACGTCTTCGCCGCGTTCCACAGCTGCACCGTCACCCCCTCGAGACCGGGCTCACCGGCGTCCTGGCGCCCGTCGCCGTCCAGGTCCCGCCAGACGAAGTTCCCGATGTTGATCGGCGTCGGCGTGCGGGTCGGCGTCGGGTCGGCCCGGGGCGTGCCCCCCGGACGGGTCCGGACCTCGGGGGCGGCCGGCCCCTCGGTGGTGGCCACGGCCCCCTCGTCGACGGGCGCGGATCCCTCGGGGTGGAAGATCACGCCGTCCTCCTCGACGACGGTGCCGTCCTCGGGGTGGAAGGTCACGCCGTCCTCGCCCTCGCCGGCGACGCCATCGGCCGCCACCGGGTCGGGCTCGGCCGAGCGGTCGAGGCCGGCGACGTACAGCGAGAAGCCCAGCACGAGAACAGCGACGAAGACCGCGTTCGCCAGTCGTGCCCTCATGTTCGCCCGTCCTCCGGTCACGCAACCGAATCGGGCGGCAGCCTAACCCTGCTGGCGCAGCCCCCGCTACTGTCCGCGCATGCTGATGGGCGCGGCGATGGTGGTCGCCGTCGTCGCCGTGGGCACCGGCCTGACGCTGTGGATCGACGTCCCGCTGCGGTTGGAGGAGCGCCTCCCCGTCGGCGCCGTCACCGGGGTGGTGGCCGTGGCGACCGCCGGCTTCGTCGGCTTCGAGGCCTTCGGCATGGGCGTCCCGGCGCTGGCGGTCGGGATCGGCCTGCCCGGTCTCTTCGCCGGGGCCGCGGCGGTGGCCCACCCGGGGGTCCTCCGGGCCGACGCCCGCCACGCCTGGCGCCGCCTCCGCCGCCCGGCCCTCCGGCCCGCCAGCCTGCGCCCCCTCGCCCTGCTGGTGCTCGCCGGCGCCGTGGTGACGACGCGCACGCTGGCCCTCGCCTACCAGGTCGACGCCGACGGCATCAGCACCGGCAGCCTGGCCGGCTGGGGCGACTGGGCCGCCCACCTGGCCTACTCGGGCTCCTTCGCCTACGGCGACAACCGCGGCCTCGACCTCCCGATCGCCACCGGCGAGCCGCTCCGCTACCACTTCCTCGCCAACTTCTTCGGCTCGCTGTTCACCGTCACCGGGCTCGACCTGCCCCAGGCCCTGGTGTGGTCGGCGTGGGTGCTGGCGGTCGCCTTCCCCGCCCTGCTGGCCGGGTTCGTGCTCCGGCTCACCCGCTCCCGGGCCACCGCCGTCCTGGCCACCGTGCTGTTCACCCTGACCGGCGGGGTGGGGGTCTGGTACCTGGCCCAGGACGTCCGGGAGGGCGGGTGGCGGACCCTCACCGCCCTGCCGCAGACCTACGCCCGGATGCCCGAGCAGCACCTGTGGGTCGACACCACCATCTCGGCCTCGCTCTACGCCCAGCGCTCGACGCTGCTCGGGCTGTGCACCGGGCTGGCCGCCGGGATCCTGCTCCTGGCCGCCCGGCCCCGCTGGGCCCGCTCCGGGTTCCTCGCCGCCGGCCTCCTGGTCGGCACCACCGGCATCAGCCACGTCCACATGCTCTTCACCGCCCTGGCCCTCGGCGGGCTGGCCTGGCTCCTCGACCGCCGGGCCACCTGGTGGTGGTTCCTCGGCCCCGCCGCCGTCGTCGGGCTGCCGCTGGCCGCCGCCATCCGGCCCCCGACGAGCAGCCTGCGCTGGATGGTCGGCTGGATGGCCCCGGGCGCCGACCAGACGTGGCCCTGGTTCTGGATCCGCAACGTCGGCCTGCTGCTCCCGCTGTTCCTGCTCGTCTCGCTGACGGGTGGCGTGACGCCCCGGCTGCGGCGGCTGGCCGCCCCCCTCTGGCTGTGGTTCGTCGTCCCCAACCTGGTGGCGTTCCACCCCTCGGAGTGGAACAACACCAAGTTCTTCCTGTTCTGGCAGCTGGCCGGGAGCATCGTCGTCGCCGACCTGCTCCGCCGGATCGGGCGCGGCGGGGAGGGGCTGGGCCGCGCCGCCCGGATGACGACGGCGGCGGTGCTCGTCGTCGCCCTCACCGTCACCGGGACGGCCGACCTGGTGCGCGGCCTCCAACGGTCCTCGGCCATCCCCTGGGTCGACGCCGACGAGGTCGCCGCGGCGCGCTGGCTGCGGGCCGAGGCCGAGCCCGGCCAGGCCCTCGTCTACGGCGCCTCCAACACCTCGGCGGTGGCGGCGCTGAGCGGCGTCCCCGCCCTCACCGGCTACCCGGGGTGGACCGACGACCTGGGCCTGCCCGACTGGGCCGTCCGGGTCCACGCCGCCCGGGCGATCCTGTCCGGGGGCCCCGACGCCGACGCCGCCATCGCCCGCTACGGCATCGACTACGTCGTCATCGGGCCGCGGGAGCGGGCCGAGATGGACGCCTCCGACACCTACTGGGGTCGCCACGGCACCCTCCTGTTCTCCCGGGGCCTGTACCGGATCTACGGGGTCGACCGGTGAGCCCCGCCGCCCGGCGGCGTGCCGGGTGGTGGGCCGCCCTCGCCCTCGTCACCCTGGGGGGCGGGGTCCTCCGGCTCACGAACCTCGACTTCGACCAGCGCCAGCACCTCCACCCCGACGAGCGCCACTGGTCGCTCACCGCCTCGGCGCTGGCCGACGCCCCCGCCCCCGACCGGCACGGCACGGTGGCCGGCCCCGTCCTCGACTGGCTCGACGGGGAGCGCTCACCGGCCAACCCGTACCGGGCCACCGACACCTTCGTCTACGGGCCGTCGACCCTGGCCGCCACCCGGGCCGTCGCCGGCTGGATGCACGACGGCGCCACCGGGGGCGACCAACCGGCGGCGGCGGTGGTCGACGTCCTCGACGCCGCCGGCCTCCCGCTGCTCGACGACGGCGGCGCGCCCCGCTTCGACGACCGCTACCAGGTCGACCTGGTCGGCCGGCTCCTCGGGGCGCTGGCCGACACCCTCACCATCGTCGTGGTCGGGCTGGCGGGGCGGCGCCTGGGCGGGCGGTGGGTCGGGCTGGGCGCCGCCGCCCTGTTCGCCCTCTCGGTGCTGGCCATCCAGCACGCCCACTTCTTCGGCTCGGAGCCGGTGCTGGGCCTGGCCTCGGCGCTGACGATCTGGGCGACGCTCGCCCTCGACCGGGGGGACCGGGTGGGCCCGGCGGTGGCCACCGGGCTGCTCGCCGGGGCGGCCGCGGGGGCGACGGTGGCGGTCAAGCTCTCCGGGTCGGGGGTGGCGCTGGTGCCGCTCCTGGCGGGCGTCGCCCTGCTCGTCGCCCGCCGCCGACCGGCCGACGTCGCCCGGCTGGCGGCGGTGGCCGTGGGCGCCGCCGTGGCCTTCCGCGTCCTGTGCCCGGCCGCCTTCGAGGGGCTGGGGATCCTGCCCACCGGGCCGTTCTGGGCCGACGTCGAGCGGAGCCGCGAGGTGGCGGCCATGGACCTCCCGCCCGCCCTCCAGTGGGCCGGGCGGATCCCGGTGCTCGACGCCGGCCGCCACCTCGTCTGGTTCACCGTCGGGCCCGGGGCGGCGGCCGCCGCCGGGGCCGGGGCCGTCGCCCTCCTGCGCCGACGCCGGGCGCTGGGCTGGTGGCCGGTCCTGGTGGCGGTCGGGGGCTGGGCCCTGCCCGCCGCCCTCGTGCTGCGGGGCCAGGTCACCACCGGTCGCTACTTCGTGCCGATGCTCCCCGCCCTGTGCGCCTGCGGCGGCTACGGCCTGGCCGCCGGGGTCCGCTGGGCCCGGGCCCGCCCCGGCCCGGTGGGGCGGCTGGCCACCGCCGGCGTCGCCCTCGTCCTGGCCACCACCGGCCTCTGGGGGGTGGCCTTCGTCGCCGGGGTCCACGGCGACGAGCACACCCGGATCCGGGCGTCCCGCTGGATCGGGGCGCACGTCGAGCCCGGCTCGGTGCTGTCGGTCCAGGCGTGGGACGACGGCCTCCCGCTGGCGCGGCCCGGATCGGACCCCACCGCCTACGAGCTCGAGCAGCTCGACCTCTTCGGGGTCGACCGGGCCGACAAGACCGAGCGGCTGGCCGAGCAGCTGACCCGCATCGACTACGTCGTCGAGTCCTCGCCCCGGGTCTGGCGCGTCGTGCCCCGCCTCCCGGCCCGCTTCCCGTCGACCATCCGCTTCTTCGAGGCGCTCGACGACGGCAGCCTCGGCTTCGACCGGGTCGCCACCTTCACCAGCCCGCCCGAGCTCGGGCCCTGGCGGCTCGACGACGGGGCCGCCGAGGAGGCGTTCTCGGTCTACGACCACCCCGAGGTCCGCATCTGGCGCAAGGTCCGCGACCTCCCGGCGGCGACCCTGCTCGGCCGGCTCGACCCGGTGGCGGCATCGACCGCCCTCGCCGTCCACCCCGACGCCGGCCACGCCAACGGGGCCATGCTCCACGCCGGCGAGCGGGCGGAGAACGACCGCGCCGGGACCTTCGCCGACGACTTCGCCACCGGTGGCCACCCCCTCGTCCACGCCGCCGGCTGGCTCCTCGTCCTCGAGCTGCTGGGGCTGGCCGCCTTCACCGCCCTCGCCCCGGCGCTGCGGGCCCTGCCCGACGCCGGGGCCGGGACGGCCCCGCTCGTGGGCCTGGCGGTCACCGCCTTCGCCACCTTCGCCGCCGTCACGTGGCTGGGCCTCCCCCTCACCCGGGGCCTGGTGCTGGTCGTCGTGGGCGGGTGGCTGGCGGTCGGGGTCGGGTGCGCCCGGCGCCACCGGACCGTCCTGGCCGAGCTGTGGCGGGAGCGCCGCCCCACCCTGCTGACGGCCCAGGCTGTGATCGTCGCCGCCTTCGCCCTCGGGCTCCTGCTCCGTGCCGCCGACCCCGACCTCTGGCACATCCACCGGGGCGGCGAGAAGCCCTTCGAGCTGGCGATGTTCACCGCCGTGCTGCGCACCCGCACGCTGCCGCCCTACGACCCCTGGTACGCCGGCGGCACGCTCAACTACTACTACGGGGGCTACCTGCTGCTGTCGGTGCCGGCCCGCCTGCTGCGCACGGCACCGGCGCTGGCCATGAACCTGTCGCTCGCCACCGTGGCCGCCCTCGCCGGCGGGGCGGCGGCCTCGGCCGGGGCGGCGGTGGCCCGGCTGCGCACGTGGGTGGCGGGTGGTGGGGAGGAGCCGGCGGCGACGGCGCCGGGTGTGCGCCGGGCCGCCCTGCTGGCGGTGGCCTTCGTGCTGGTCGTCCCGAGCGCGGCCATCGTGCCGTCGATCGTGGGGCGGCTGGCCGGCTCGGAGCGGGGGACGCTCGACTGGTGGGGCCTGAGCCGGACCTTCCCCTCCCCCTCGCCGGTGATCACCGAGTTCCCCGCCTGGTCGTTCCTGTTCGGCGACGTCCACCCCCACGTGATGGGCCTCCCGCTGCTGCTGGCGCTGGTGGCGGTGGTCGTCGCCTGGGCCCGGGCCCTGGTCGACGGGCGCCCGGCCCTCGTCGTGGCCCTGCTGGCCGGCCTGCTCGTCGGGGCGGTGCGGGCCACCAACACCTGGGACCTGCCGCTGGCCGCCGGCCTCCTCCTCGCCGCTCCCGGGGCCGCGGCGGTGCTCCGGGCCCCGCTCCGCCGCTGCGTCACGACCGCCGCCGCGGCCGCCGCCGTCGTCCTCGTCGGCTGGGCCCCCTACGCCTGGCGGACCGAGGTGACCGACAGCGGCGTCGAGGCCGCCACCCTGGCGACGCCGTTCACCGCCGCCCTCGCCCACTTCGGCCTGCTCGGGGCGGCCAGCGTCGTGGTCGTGCTGGCCGGCGCCATCGTCACCTGGCGGGCCGCACCGCCGACCGGCCGGCGCCGCACGGCGGTCCTCGGGGCCGGCGCCGGGCTGGTGGCGCTCACCGCGGTGGTGGCGGTGGCCGTGCCCGACCGGGCCGTGCTGGTGGTGGCCGTCGCCCTCGCCCTCGCCGCCGGGACGGCCGGGGTCGCGGCCCTCCGCCGCCCCCGGGGCGAGGGGCCGTCGCCGGTCGCCCTGCTCCTCGTCGGGCTCGGCTGGGCGCTGGTGGCCGGGGTCGAGGTCGTCACCGTGGTCAACGACTTCGAACGTCAGAACACGGTGTTCAAGGTCTGGTACCAGGCCTGGGTGCTCGTCGCCCTGGGGGTGGCCGTCGCCGTGGCCGGCACGGTGCCCGCCACCGAGCGGCTGCTCCGCCGGCCCCGGGAGCGGCGGCCCGGCCGGGCGGTCGCCCTCGCCGTGCTGGCGCCCGCCGTGCTGATGGCCGTCGCCTTCGTCCAGCTGGCCGTGCCCGCCCGGCTCGACGACCGCACCAGCGCCGGGGGACCGTCGCTCGACGGCCTGGCCTACCTCGACGACACCGTGGTCGGCGAGGGCGCGCGCTCCTTCCGACCGGGTGACGACCGGCCCCTGATCGCCTGGCTCCAGGAGAACGTCCGGGGCACGCCGACGGTGGCCGAGGCGGCCGGCGACGACTACTCGTGGAGCGGCCGCATCGCCGTGCACACCGGGCTGCCCAGCGTGATCGGCTGGCCCTACCACCAGAGCCAACAGCGCCGCTCCTACGAGCCCACGGTGTACGAGCGGGCCGGCGAGATGGCGACCCTCTACCAGAGCCTCGACCCCGAGCCCGTCACCGCCATCCTCCAGCGCCACCGGGTCGGCTACGTCGTCTTCGGCACCCTCGAACGACTGCTGGTGCCCACCGGCGCCCACGCCGCCCTGGCCGAGCACCCCTGCCTGACGATCGCCTTCCGTCACGACGACCTCTGGATCGGCCGGGTCGACCAGCCCTGCCTCGCCCGCCAGCCCGGTGGCCTGCCGATCCGCTGAGCGCGGTCAGTCGGGGTCGCGGAGGATCAGGTACTGGTCCGAGCTGGCGGTCGGGCTCCACGGCTCGCGGGTGAAGAACCAGCGGAGGAGGTCATCGGCCCCGGCGTCGCCGTAGGCGGGCACCCACCACTCGCGCAGCCGGAAGCGCTCGACCGTGTAGCCCTCGGGGGGCTCGGGCGGGTTCTCGACGGCCCACACGATCACGGCGTCGACCTCCCGGGGGATGTCCTGCGGGTCGAGCGGGGCGTAGGAGACGCCGTCGAGCTCGTGGAGGTACCAGGCCCAGGGCCACGAGCCGCCCCCGGTCTGGTCGACGACGATCGTGTCGACCTCGCCCGCCCGCTGGGCCCGGGCCAGGCGCTCGGCGATCGGCGGCAGGTCGGCCGAGGTCTGCACGGTGACGAGCAGCTCGCGGGGGTCGGCGCCGTGGGTGATCGCCGGGCGCACCGCCACCACCGCGGTGAGGGTGGCCAGCACCGCCCCGGCCCCGGCGACGGCCAGCCGCGCGGCGCGCCCCCGCACCCGGTCGGCCACCGCCTGGGCCCCGATCCCGGCCAGCAGCACCGCCGGCAGGAGCGGGTGGAGGGCCAGCCAGGCGAACTTCTCGCCGGCCCACGAGTAGAGGGCGACGTGCCCCAGCGCCATCACCCCAAGCCAGGCCCCGACCAGCGACCGCCGCCGCACCGAGGCCACCACCCCCACCGCCGCCAGCCCGAGCAGCAGCCACTCGTAGGCCGCGTAGACGGCCAGGTAGAAGAACCACGGCTGGCCGCCCCGGCCCACGTCGTGCTGGCCCCACCAGTACCGCACCCCGTCGAACAGGCCCGACTCGACGCCCTCGACGTAGCGGAACCCGGACGTGAACACGACCATGAACACCAGGGCGAAGGCCGACAGCGACCACATCCACGGCGCCTGCCCGAGACTGGCGAGCCGGCGCACGACCGCCCGGCACCGGCCGTCGGGGCGGAGGGCGGCGAGCGCCGCCCCGGCACCGATGAACACCGCCGCGTTCAGCCCGAACAGGAACGTCGTCTCCTTGATGGTGAAGCTCAGCGCCAGCAGGACGCCGGCCCCGACGACGTGGCGGGGGCGGGGCGCGGTCAGCATCCGGGCCACGAGCAGCAGCAGCCCCAGGCTGACCAGGCCGACCAGCGAGTCCTCCCGCCCGGTGCGGGTCACGGTGAGCACGGTGGGGCTGACGGTGAAGACGAGGGCGGCGACCGGGGCCCCGACCCGGCCGAGGAGATCGGTCGAGGAGGCGATCAGGGCCGTGGCCACGATGCCGGCCACCGCCGCGACCAGCCGGGCGTGGGCCGCACTCGTGCCCCCGTGGTCGAGGACCAGGCCCTCGAGGTAGAAGCGCAGCGGCCCGTGGTACACGGGGTCGTAGCGCATCACGCCGAGGTCGCGAGCCTGCCACGAGAAGAAGGCGTCGATGGCCTCGTCGTGGGCCAGCGGCCGGTGCCCGAGCCGCCACAGGTGGGCGACGGCCGACGGGGCGGTGACGACGACCGCGGCCTTCCACCGCCCGAGAGACCGCACCCCACCATCATGGCGCCCGCTCCTGCACCCCACCGTCGATCCGGGCCGCGGTGGTAGACAGTGCCGCGTGCGGGTCCTGGTCACCCTGGCCTTCTACCGTCCGCACTGGACCGGCCTGACCAACGTCGCCGCCGGTCTGGCGGAGGGCCTGGCGGCGCGGGGCCACGAGGTCACCGTCCTCGCCGCGCACCACGACCGGTCGCTCCCCCGCGAGGAGGTCGTCGAGGGCGTGCGCGTCGTCCGGGTGCCGACGGCCGGCCGGCTCAGCCGCACGATGCTGATGCCCGGCTACCCGGGCGCCCTCGCCCGCCTCGCCGCCGAGCACGACGTGATCCACCTCCACACGCCGATGGCCGAGGCCGCCCTGGTGGCCGCCGTGGCCCGCCGGCGCCGGGTCCCGCTGGTCGTCACGCACCAGGGCGACGTCGTGATGCCGCCGGGGCCGGCCAACCAGGCCGTCCAGCGGGCCATGGAGGTCACCCTGCGCGCCACCCTCCGGTCGGCCGACGAGGTCCTGACCCTGGGCGAGGACTACGCCCGGGGCTCACCCTTCCTGCGCTCCCTCGACCGGCCCGTCGGCGCCATCCACCCCCCCGTCGCCATCCCCCGGCCCCGCCCCGACGAGGTCGCCGCCTGGCGCGCCGCCCTCGGGCTCGACGGGCGCCCGGTCGTGGGCTTCGCCGGTCGCTTCGTGGCCGAGAAGGGCTTCGACGTCCTCCTCGCCGCCGTGCCCGCCATCGCCGCCGAGATCCCCGGGGTGCACCTGCTCTTCGCCGGGGAGACCGACGTCGCCTACGAGGACCACTACGCCCGCTGCCGGCCCCTGCTGGCCGCCGCCGCGCCCCACCTCACCGAGGTCGGGCTGCTGCGCGACCGCCAGCGGCTCGCCGACTTCTACGCCCTGTGCGACCTGTTCGTGCTCCCGTCGCGCAGCGACTGCTTCGCCGCCGTGCAGGTCGAGGCGCTCCGCTGCGGCACGCCGGTGGTGGCCTGCGACGTCCCCGGCGCCCGCGAGGTCGTGACCCGCACCGGGATGGGGTGGCTGGCCCCGCCCGAGGACCCGACGGCGCTGGCCGCCGCCGTCGTCGCCGCCCTCCGCCACCCCGACCCCCCGGCCCCGACCCCCGCGGCCGTCGACCGGGTCTACGCCGCCGCGGCCGCCGTCGACCGCTACGAGGAGCTGCTCGGCCGACACGTCGCCGCCCGGGCCCGCCCGCCGAGCGTCGTCGACCACGCCCTCGCCGGCGAGGCCGACATGGCCTACCGCCGCCGCACCCGATGGCTGCTCGACCGGCTCGACCTCACCGACGGGCTACGGGTGCTCGACGCCGGCTGCGGGCTGGGCAGCCACCTCCACCTGCTCGCCAGGGCGCACCGCCTCGACCTGATCGGCCTCGACCTCGACGCCGACCGGTTGCGCCGGGCCGGGGCCGAGGTCCCCGGGGCCGCCCTGGCCCGGGCCGCCATCGCCCGGCTTCCCCTGGCCGACGCCTCGGTCGACCGCGTCCTGGCCTCCGAGGTCCTCGAGCACGTCCCCGACGACGCCGCCGCCCTGGCCGAGGTCCGCCGCGTGCTCCGCCCCGGCGGGCGGTTGGTCCTCAGCGTGCCCCACGCCCGCTACCCGTTCTGGTGGGACCCGACCAACCGCACCCTGGAGGCGCTGGGCCGGCCCCCGATCCGCCGCCCGGGCCCGCTCGTCGGCATCTGGACCGACCACCTCCGGCTCTACGAGCCCGACGCCCTCGCCGCCCTGGTGGCCGGGGCCGGGTTCGTCGTCGACGAGGTCGAGGAGCAGACCCACCACGCCTTCCCCTTCTCGCACCAGCTCGTCTACGGCATCGGCAAGCCCCTGGTGGAGCGGGGCTGGCTCCCGGGGGGCGCGGCGCGCGCCGTGGGCCGGTTCCCGGCCGCCCCCGACCCCGAGGCGCCGACCGGGCGCCGCAGCCCGGTGGTCACCGCCCTGGCCCCGCTGCGCTGGGTCGACCGCCGCAACGAGCACCTGCGGGGCGACGAGCGCACCTTCGTCACGATCGTGCTGGCGGCGCACCGGCCCTGAGCAGGCGGACCCGGAAGACGACCACCTGGCGCCCGGCGGCCACGAGCGCCCCGGCGAGGCGGCCCATGCGGAAGGTGCTGCGACCGGCCGGGCGGGGCCGGTGGGCCACCGGCACCTCGACCACCCGCCAGCCTCGGCGCACGGCCCCGACGGCCAGGAGCAGCGAGGGGGCGAAGGCGGTCTCGTCGATGAGCGGCCGCACGTCGTCCCAGACCTCGCGCCGGAACAGCTTGAACGGGCAGTTGGCGTCGCGCAGGCGGCACCCGCCGACGACCCGGACGACCTGCCGGGTCACCCACGTGACGGCCAGCCGGTGGCGGGGGTCGCGCCGGGGCGTGCGCACCCCGATCAACAGGTCGGCCTCGGCGCGCCGGTCCCACAGGCGCTCGACGTCGGCGGCCTGGGTCTGGCCGTCGGCGTCGAGGTGGAGCAGCCAGCGTCCCGTCGCCGTCGCCAGGGCCCGATGGACGGCCGGGCCGGGACCGGCGTTGCGGGGCTGGTGGAGGACGACCAGGCCGGGGATCTCGCCGGCCAGCCGGTCGAGGAGGGCGGCGGTGCCGTCGGTCGAGCCGTCGTCGACCACCACGATCTCGGTCGTGCCCGGGGCGAACCGCTCGTCCAGCGTGCGCCGGTGGTCGCGCAGCACCCCCTCGATGACACCGATCTCGTCGTAGACCGGCATCACCACCGACAGCTCGATCACGACGCCCACACCTCCTCGGGCGTGCCCCGGACGAGGGCGTGGGCCACGTCGATGCCCATCTTGACGGCGTGGTCCATGTTGCCGATCTCGTAGCGCCACGCCCCGAACCGGCCTCGGGAGGCGATGCCCCGGCCGGCCAGCCACGGCTGGACGACGGCCAGGGCGGCGTCGCGGCCCCGGGTCGGGACGGGGTAGGCGTAGGGCAGGTGGTGGCGGTGGACCGACACCACCTCGGTGTCGGCGCCGACCAGGCCGTGGGCCCGCAGCGCCCGGTCGACGTCGTCCTCGATCCCGGCCGGCACCTGGGTGCCGGGGGCGTGGGCCACCTCGGTCATCCACGACGAGTAGCGGTCGGTCGCCCCGCCGGGGACGTTGGCGGCGGCGTAGTGGCCGAAGTTGGTGGCCCGGTAGAAGGGCACGTCGGGCTGGGGGAAGTACGTCCACGACGTCTCGTGGGTCACCGGCTCGGCATAGCCCAGCCCGACCACCGTCACGCTGGTGTGCCGGAGCGTCGCCGCCGCCTCCCGGACCTCGGTGGGGGCGTCGATGACGGCGGCCACCAGCCGGTCGAGCGGCATGGTCGACACGAGGTGGCCGTAGGGCTCGTGGCGGCCACCGTCGAGCACCACCTCCCGGGCGGCGGTGTCGACGGCGACGACCGGGCACCCGAGGGCGATGCGGTCGGCGAGGCCGGCGGCCGCCCGGCGGAAGATCTCCCCGGTGCCGCCGACGGCGGGGAAGGCGAAGCGGCTGTTGGGCCCCCACGCCCGGTCGTCCTCCTGGTACACCAGCGACCGCAGGGCCCGCTCGACGTCGACGGTGCTGACCCGCTCGGCCATCCACCCGGCGGCCATCTCGGCCGGGTCGGTGACCCAGACCTTGCGGTTGTACGGCTCCATGAAGTGGCGGGTGATCCCGGCGCCGAACACGGCTCGCATCCAGCTGCCGAAGTCGTCGCCCGCGGGCCGGCCCGACGCCCGCACCAGGCCCGTCAGGCAGTCGAGGGCCATGTCCGGGGGCAGCCGATGGAGGTTGTTCTGGAACGGGTACGGCACCCAGCGGTCGGCCACCCGGACGTACGAGGAGCGCTCGTGACGCTCGACCTCCTCGCCGAGCGTCTCCTCCACCAGGCGGTCGAACTCGCCGTGGTGGCTGAACACGACGTGGCCGCCGTGGTCCCACGTGAAGCCGGCGGCGTCCACCACCGAGCCGGCCAGCCCGCCGACCTCGGAGCCGGCCTCGAGCACGGCCCAGTCCCGGTGGCCGAGCTCGTCGAGGGCGCGGGCGCAGGCCAGGCCGCAGGGACCGGCCCCGATGATCAGCACGCGGCCCGCGTCGGGCATCGTCGTCACCGCCCTCTCTGCTGACGAGCGGCGGCGAACGTACCATGACCTGCGGTGTTGGCCGACGGGCGCCGGGAAGGGGCGCGGGCATGCCCGATACGACCCCCCGGTACGGCCTCAAGCTGATGTGCGAGCTGCGCGGCGCCCGCGAGCTGGTCGAGCAGGCGGTGATGGCCGAGGCCCACGGCCTCGAGTTCGCCTGCATCTCCGACCACATCCACCCGTGGCTCCCCGAGCACGACCACAGCCCCTTCGCCTGGAGCGTCCTCGGCGCCGTCGCCCACGCCACCGACCTCGACATCGCCACCGGCCTGACCTGCCCGATCATCCGGTACCACCCGGTGATCGTGGCCCAGGCGGCGGCCACGGTGGCCACCATGACCGACGCCAAGGTCACCCTCGCCCTCGGCGCCGGCGAGCGGCTCAACGAGCACGTCACCGGGGCGCCGTGGCCGGCGGTCGACCTCCGCCACGAGATGCTCGAGGAGGCGATCGCCGTCATCCACGAGCTGTGGACCGGCGACTGGGTCACCCACCGGGGCGGCCACCACACCGTCGAGGACGCCCGCATCTACGACCTGCCCGACGAGCGGATCGACATCGTCGTCGGGGTCAGCGGGCCGGCCTCGCTCGACGTCGCCGACCGCGCCGGCGCCGACGGGATCATGGCCGTCGACCCCGAGCCCGGGCTGGTCGAGGGCTGGGCCGAGCGGGGCGGCGACCGCACCGCCACGTGGACCGAGGTGCCCTTCGCCTGGGCGCCGACGGCGGAGGAGGGGCTGCGCCTGGCCCACGAGCGGATGCGGTTCAGCGTCCCGGGCTGGAAGGTGATGGCCGAGCTGCCCAACCCGGTGAGCTTCGGGGCCGCGACCGAGATCGTCGAGCCCGAGGACCTGGCCGAGGACGTCCCCCACGGGCCCGACCCCGAGCCCTACGTCGAGGCGGTGCGGTCCTACCTCGACGCCGGCTTCACCCAGATCTCGATCGTCCCCGTGGGCGACGACATCGAGGGCACCCTCGCCTTCTGGCGCGACGAGGTCGCCCCCGCCCTCTGACCGCCTCAAGGTGCCAGGCACCTTGAGGCGGTCACTTGACCAGGCGGTCACGTAGTTTCCGGGGCATGGCCTCCCCCCTCGACATCGGTCGCATCGGCATCTGGCAATTCCAGCTCGACCTGGTCCCGTCGGGCCAGGCCGTCGAGCACGTCGACGAGCTCGACGAGCTCGGTTTCGGGGCGGTGTGGCTGCCCGAGGCCGTCGGTCGCGAGGCCTTCACCAGCGCCGCCCTGCTGCTCCGGGGCGGCACCGACATCGTCGTCGCCACCGGCATCGCCTCGATCTGGGCCCGCGACGCCATGGCCGCCGGCGCCGCCCACAAGACGGTCACCGAGGCCTACCCCGACCGCTTCCTCCTCGGCCTCGGCGTGAGCCACCAGCCGATGGTCGAGGGCGTGCGGGGCCACGACTACTCCAAGCCGTACTCGGCCATGAAGGCCTACCTCGACGGGATGGACGCCGGGCTGTTCATGGCCGCCCAGCCCACCAGCCCGCCCCGCCGCGTCCTCGCCGCCCTCCGTCCCAAGATGCTCGAGCTGGCCCGTGACAAGGCCGACGGCGCCCACCCCTACTTCGTCCCGCCCGAGCACACCGCCCTGGCCCGCGAGGCGCTCGGCCCCGACAAGCTGCTGGCCGTCGAGCAGGCCGTCGTGCTCGACACCGACCCGGCGAGCGCCCGCGAGAAGGCCCGGAGCCACACCCGGATCTACACCGGGCTGCCCAACTACAAGGGCAACATCCAGCGCCTCGACCCCAGCTTCACCGACGACGACTTCGCCCACGCCGGCAGCGATCGCCTGGTCGACCACATCGTCGCCTGGGGCTCGATGGACGACGTCATCGCCCGGGTGCGGGCCCACCTCGACGCCGGCGCCGACCACGTCTGCATCCAGGTGATCGACGGCACCACCGCCGTGCCCCTCCAGGCCTGGCGCGACCTCAGCGCCGCCTTCGAGCTGGCCTAGCCGGTGTTGCGGAGGCCGTTGGCGATCCCGTTGATCGTCAGCAGCAGGGCCCGCTGGAGGGTGGCGTCGCCCTGGTCGTCGGCGGTGCGCCAGCGGGCCAGCAGCTCGACCTGGAGGACGTGGAGCGGGTCGAGGTAGGTGTCGCGCACGGCCAGCGTGCGGCGCAACCCGGGCCGGCTGGCCAGCAGGTCGTCGACCTCCAGCACGGCCAGGACCTCGGCCCGGGTGCGGTCGTGCTCGGCGGCGATGACGTCGAGCAGGCGGCGGTGCTCGGGCGGCACCAGGGCGTCGACGTAGCGCGCCGCGATGGCCAGGTCGGTCTTGACCAGCACCATCTCGACGTTGGACAGGACGTCGGCGAAGAACGGCCACGAGCGGGCCATCTCGGCCAGGTCGTCGCCGTGGCCGGCGGCCCGCGCCGCGGCCAGCCCGGCCCCGACGCCGTACCACCCGGGAACGTTCTGGCGGGTCTGGGTCCAGCCGAAGACCCAGGGGATGGCCCGCAGGTCCGACAGGTCGGCCCCGGCCGCCCCACCGCCGCTGCGCCGGGCCGGGCGGGACCCGATGTTGAGCGAGCCCAGCTCGTCGACCGGGGTCGAGGCCAGGAAGTAGGGCACCAGCGAGGGGTCGCCGACCAGCTCCCGGTAGGCGGCGTTGGCGGCGTCGGAGACGACGTCCATCACCGCGTCCCAGCGGGCCAGCTGGTCGGACTCGATGCGCGACTCGGTGTGGAAGAGGGTCGCCCGCAGCACCGCCCCGAGGGTGAGGCGCAGGTTCCGGTCGGCGATCGGCCCGGTGGCGTACTTGTCCGAGATCACCTCGCCCTGCTCGGTGATCTTGATTGCGCCGCGCAGCACCCCGTAGGGCTCGGACAAGATGGCCTCGGCCGTCGGCCCGCCGCCCCGGCCCACGGTGCCGCCCCGCCCGTGGAACAGGGTGAGCCGCACGCCGTGGCGGGCGGCGACGTCGCGCAGGTCGCGCATCGCCCGATGGATCTGCCAGCGCGAGGTGGTGGTGCCACCGACCTTGTTCGAGTCCGAGTAGCCGAGCATCACCTCCTGCTGGTCGCCCCGCAGGGCGACGAGGCGCCGGTACGGCGGGCACGCCAGCAGCCGGTCGAGCACCTCGCCCGCCCGCACCAGCGAGTCGATCGTCTCGAACAGCGGCACCACGCCGAGGTGGGCGATGCCACCGGGCAGGTCGACCAGCCCGGCGTCGGTGGCCAGCACGGCGACGGCGAGGACGTCGTCGGCGTCGTCGACCATCGAGATGATGTAGCTCTCGATCGCCTCGGGGCCGTCGCGCTCGACCGCCTCGGCGATGACGGCGAACAGCTCGCGGGCCCGGGCCAGGCGGGGGGCGAGATCGGCCCGGGCCGGGGCCAGCGGGCGGCCCTCGGCCAGCAGGGCGGCCAGCCGGTCGAGCCGGGCCGGACGGTCGAGCTCGGCGTAGGAGGGACCGTCGCCGCCGGGCCCGTCGACGCCGGCCCGGTCGAGGAGGGCGGCGACGACCTCGTGGTGGACGGCGGCGTCCTCGCGGACGTCCATCGTCGCCATGGTGAAGCCGAAGGCGACGATCCGGCGCAGGGCCCGGTCGAGAGGGCCTCGCGCCACCGCCCCGCCCCGGTGGGCGAGCAGCGAGCGGCGCAGCACCAGCAGATCGCCGACCAGCTCCGACGAGCGGCGGTACCCGGTGGGCAGGGCGTCCCGGCTGGCCTCCAACCGGGCCCGGATCCCCGCCAGCGCCAGCCGGTAGGGCTCCTCGGCGTTGGCCTCGCCCCAGCGGCGGTGGACGGCCGGGAGCTCCTCGGCGTGCCGGGCCAGCAGGGCGGCCAGCTCCTCGGTGCGACCGGCGATGCGGGCCGACACCGACACCTCGGCGGCCAGCACGTCGACCGTCTCGATGGCCAGGGCCAGGCCCCGGCGCCGCTGGCGGGCGAGGACCTCACGGGTGACCTCGGGGGTGACGTTGGGGTTGCCGTCGCGGTCGCCCCCGACCCAGGTGCCGAAGCGCAGCGGCCGCAGGGTCGGCGGGGCCTCGGTGCCGCCCATCGCCACCCGGTCGGCGAAGTCCTCCAGCAGCGGGCCGACCACCTCGACCAGCTCGTCGAGCACGTCGAGCACCGCCCCCGCCTCGTCGACCGGGGTCGGCCGCCGGAGCCGCAGCTCGTCGGTCTGCCACAGCAGCTCGATGACCTCGCCGACGTGGCGGTCGATCCGGCGGCGGTCGTCGTCGGTGGCCCGGGGGTCGGCCCGGGCCGCCAGGAGGTCGGCGATCTGGCGCCGCTTGTAGGTGACCGAGCGCCGTGACGCCTCGGTCGGGTGGGCGGTGAAGACGGGCCGGACGTCGAGGGCGGCGAGGGCGGCGGCCCGCTCCTCGGCGGTGGGCGCCGACGTGATCGGGGGCGGGACGAAGGGCAGCCCCGGGGGCCCGGCGGGCACCGGCGAGCCCTCCCGGTGGACCTGCTCGGCCAGGTTGGCCAGGTGGAAGTACGACGAGAAGGCCCGGGCCAGGCGGATGGCGGTGGGCAGGTCGACGGCGGCCAGGCGGTCCCGCAGGTCGTCACCGGGGGCGGCCCCGGCCCGCACCGCCTTGGCCGCGGCCCGCACCTCCTCGACCAGGGCGAGGAAGGTCGCCCCCTCCTGGCGGGCCAGCGTGGCCCCGAGCTGGGCGCCGAGCCGGCGGATGTCCTCGCGCAGCGCCTCGGGTCCGTCGTCGTGACCTCCGGGCCCCGGGCGCGCCATGCCCCGATGGTCGCACAGCCCCGACCCCTCCCCGTCCGCTACCGCAAGGTGACCGTCACCAGGCGGGTCTCGCCCGGGCAGGCCGGGTCCCGCCCGAAGTGGGCGCCGCCGCGGGTGAAGGTGAAGCGGACGACCCGCCCACCGGCGTCGTCGAGCCAGGGCACGGCCCGGGGGGTCGAGGCGGCCACGGTGGCGCACTCGACGTCGCTCCAGTCGTAGAACGGGAACGGGTCGCTCCACGGGCCCCAGGGGTCGCGGGCGGTCTGGAGGGCGACCACGTCCTCGGCGGTGTTGACGACGGTGACGAAGCGGTCGAGGTGGCCGTTGTACGACACCCCCACCGGCGGTCGGAACAGCCCGGGCACCGGGGCGGCGTCGGCGATCGCCGGCGACCACTCCCCCTCGGCGGTCCGGAAGCGCCACGCCGAGCGGTCCTCGACGTCGGCCAGCGGCGCCCGCCCGAGCCGGATGGCGCCCCCGGGGTCCTCGTCGTACAGGTAGACGTGGCCGTCGGCGACGAAGGGCCAGCCCGACCAGCTCCCGTCCTCGGGCCCGAACAGGCACGTCGGGGCGCAGCCGACCGCGGACGACGCCCGGTCGGCCACCGTCTGGCCCGGTCCGACCCGGACGGCGCCCTGGAGGAGGGGCCCGACGATGCAGTAGCTGCACCCGGTCTCGGCCCCCGGGGCGCCCCGGTCCTGGATGCCGAGGGCGAAGAAGACCAGGGCGCTCCCGTCGTCGAGCGGGATCCCTCCCCGCTCCCACACGACCACCCGGGGCCCGGTGCCCGACCGCTCCCGGTTGAAGCGCAGCTCGTGCTCCAGCAGCGGCACGAAGGTCGACGTGCACGGGCCGTCGGGGCCGTCCCGGCGGAGCGGGACCGCCGCCCCCGGGTGGACGGCCGCCGGGTCGGGCACGCCCCAGGCGGCGCTGTTGGGGACGCTCCCGCCGACGCCCGCGCACGGCTCGCCGGGGCCGCCGGTGGCCGGGTCGATGTAGGCCTCGCCGAACAGCCACAGCAGCCGGCCCCCGACGGGCACCGCCGAGGCGCCGTCGCGCAGGGTCACCTCCGGGGCCCGCTCGACCCGGCCGGTGTCGTCGACGGCGGTGACGCCGAGCGGCACGCCGGGGACGTCGAGGGCGCAGTCGGGCGACCGGGTGACGGGCCGGGGACCGACGGTCGGCCCGTCGGTGCGGGGCGTGCCGTGGGCGAAGCACAGCCGGTCGACGCGGAAGGTCGGGATGCCGGTGCACGTCGTCCCGACGCACGACGCCGCCGGCCGGGCGTCGTAGGCGATCCACGCCGCCCCGCCGCCGTCGGTGAACACCTGGAGCCCGCCGATCGCCGCCACCGGTCCGGTCGGCGCCAGCCACGACCCCAGGTGGGTGCGGTCGGCGCAGGTGGTGACGACGGTGCCGGCGGACCGGCACGGCGACCAGCCCACCCCGCCGGCCGGCCCCCCGGTCCGGGCGAACAGGTAGGCCACGCCGTCGCCGTCGCGGGCCACCGCCGGGCGCTCCAGGACGCCCTCGTGGCCGACCCCGCCGGCCGCCCCGAGCAGGAGCACCGGTGCGGCCCCGGGGGCGATGGCGGTGCCGGTGGGGTCGAGCACCAGCCCGTAGATGCCGGAGGTGGGCGTCTCGGCCCGGTAGACGACCTGGTCCGCCCCCGGCACCGGGCTGGCCGCGCGGGCCCCGCCGGGCGGGCAGATCAGCGGCTGGTCGGCGCCCACGAAGGGCCCCTCGGGGGCGGGGGCGGTGGCGACGCCGATGCACGTGGCCGCCCCGTCGGCCGTCGGCGCCGACAGGTACATCACGTAGCGCGCCGGTGGCGGGTTGGCCGGGACGTGGCGCACCGAGGGGCTGGTGAAGCGGGCCCCCGAGGACGGGTCGGCCCACGCCCCCGGCGCCTCGAGGACGTCACCGACCATCGTCCACGTCGTCAGGTCGTCCGAGCGGAGGGCGACGACGTGGAGCGGGCCACCCAGGTCGACCCCGTCGAGGTAGGCGAAGAAGGTCCCGTCCGCGGCCCGCAGGACCGCCGGGTTCCGGCTCGACCCGGCCACCAGCGGGTTGGCGACGACCGCCGGGTCCCCGGCCGGCGCGGGCGCCGGGGCGGCGGCCGGGGGCGGGCCGCCGTCGCGCCCGGTGACGGCCACGGCCACCACCGCCCCGAGGACGGCGACGACGAGGAGCAGGGCGGGCCAGCGCCCGCGGGCGGCGCGCACGCTACAGGGGCACCGTGACGGTGACGGCGACGCGGTCCGCCGGTCCCTCGCAGCGCCGGATCCAGACGTGGACGACGACCTCCTTGTCACCGCCGTCGGGGTAGAGGTGGGCGGCGGTGGCCGTGGTCGAGCGGGCGGGCCGAGCGGTCGGCCCGGCGCCCTCGGCCAGGGCGTCGCACGCCGTCTGGTCGCGCCGGACGTCGCCCAGGTCGGTCCGGGCCGGGTCGCCGGCATCCCAGCCCACCACCCCGTAGGCGTCGTGGAGCGGCGACACCACCATGGCCACGTCGAGCGAGACGGCGTGGTGCACCGGGTCGTAGGTCGCGACGACGCCGACCCGGATGGCGCAGGTCTCGGTCGACGCCGTCACCGTCGGGAGACCCGCCGACCCCCCAGGCGCCGGCGACGGGCCCGCCGACACCGCGGGCCCGTCGCCGTCCGCCGATGCGGCCGGGGAGTCGGTGGCGACGCACCCCTCGGCGTCGCCGGTCGTGGTGGTGGCCGGGTCGGGGGTGACGGCCGGGTCGGCCGCCACGTCCACCGGGTCCCGGTCGGTGGTCCTCGACCCGGCCACCACGCCACCCGCCAGGACCGCCACCACCGCCAGCGCCACCCCGGCGACCAGCAGCCGCTGGCGGCGCCGGATCGCCGTGGCCCGGTGCTGGACCCGCACGAGGAGCTCGTCGTCAGTGGGCACCGGCGGCCTCCTCCCCCCAGCTGCTGCCGAGCCGGTCCCGCAGCGCCGACAGGGCCCGCGACAGGTGGGTCTTCACCGTGTTCGACGAGACCCCGAGGACGGCGGCCACCTCGGCCTCGGGCAGCCCCACCAGGTAGCGCAGGGCGATCACCTCGCGCTGGCGGCGGGGCAGCCGACCGAGGGCGAGCGCCAGGGCCATGCGCTCGGCCGAGGCGTCGGTGCCGTCGCCCACCGTCTCGGCCGCCCGCTGGAGGAGCAGGATCCGCTCCCGCCGGCTCCGGCTCCGCACCACGTCGAGGGCGAGGTTGGTCGCCACCCGCGAGACCCAGGCGTCCCGGTGGGGCAGGTCCCGCACCGTCGACCAGCGGACCAGGGCCCGGGCGAAGGCCTCGGCGGCGATGTCGTCGGCCTCGGCCCCGTCGCCCACGATCCGCCGGGCGGCGCGCCGCACCCGGGGCAGCGTGGCCCGGAACCACAGGTCGAAGTCCTGGTCGACGGGGTGCACCGCAGGGTGAACGTCTCAGGGGGCCCGGACGGGTGACACCCGGATCAGACGTTCCGGCGGTAGCGGCCCCCGACGTCGAAGAGGGTGTGGGTGATCTCGCCCAGCGAGCACGAGCGCACCGCGTCCATCAGCACGGCGAAGAGGTTGTCACCGGCCAGGGCGGCATCGCGGAGGCGGGACAGCGCCGCCTCCCGCTCGTCGGCGTGGGCCGACCGGAAGGCCTCCAGGCGGTCGAGCTGCGACCGCTTCTCCTCCTCGGTCGAGCGCTGGAGCTCCAAAGTGGCCAGTGCATTCCCCTCCTCGGCCTGGCCCTCGGGCGGCAGGAAGGTGTTGACCCCGATCAGCGGGAGCGAGCCGTCGTGCTTGCGGGTCTCGTACAGCATCGACTCGTCCTGGATCCGGCCCCGCTGGTAGCCGGTCTCCATGGCGCCGAGCACGCCGCCCCGCTCGGCGATCCGGTCGAACTCGGCCAGCACCGCCTCCTCGACCAGGTCGGTCAGCTCCTCGACGATGAACGAACCCTGGTTGGGGTTCTCGTTCATGGCCAGGCCCCACTCCTCGTTGATCACCAGCTGGATGGCCAGGGCCCGGCGCACCGACTCGGCGGTGGGCGTGGTGACGGCCTCGTCGTAGGCGTTGGTGTGGAGGCTGTTGCAGTTGTCGTAGATGGCGATCAGCGCCTGGAGCGTGGTGCGGATGTCGTTGAAGGCCATCTCCTGGGCGTGGAGCGACCGACCCGAGGTCTGCACGTGGTACTTGAGCTTCTGGCTCCGCTCGTTGGCGCCGTAGCGGTCGCGCATGGCGATGGCCCAGATGCGGCGGGCGACCCGGCCGATCACCGTGTACTCGGGGTCCATCCCGTTGCTGAAGAAGAACGAGAGGTTGGGGGCGAAGTCGTCGATGTCCATGCCCCGGGCCAGGTAGGCCTCGACGTAGGTGAGCCCGTTGGCGAGGGTGAAGGCCAGCTGGCTGATGGGGTTCGCGCCCGCCTCGGCGATGTGGTAGCCGGAGATCGAGACGCTGTAGAAGTTCCGGACCTGGTGCTCGACGAACCACTCCTGGACGTCGGCCATCATCCCGAGGGCGAACTCGGTCGAGAAGATGCAGGTGTTCTGGCCCTGGTCCTCCTTGAGGATGTCGGCCTGGACGGTGCCCCGGACGTTCCTCAGGACGTAGGCCCGCACCTCCTCGGGGTCCTCGTCCGGGTGGGCCTCGATGCGCTGGTCGATCGCCGTGTTGAGGAACATGGCCAGGATCGTCGGCGCCGGGCCGTTGATCGTCATCGACACGCTGGTGCTCGGGTCGCACAGGTCGAACCCGTCGAAGAGCACCTTCATGTCGTCGAGGGTGGCGATGCTCACGCCCGAGTTGCCGACCTTGCCGTAGATGTCGGGGCGCAGGTCGGGGTCGAAGCCGTAGAGCGTGACCGAGTCGAACGCCGTCGACAACCGGGTGGCGGGCTGGTCCTGGCTCAGCAGGTGGAAGCGGCGGTTGGTGCGGAAGGCGTCGCCCTCGCCGGCGAACATCCGGGCCGGGCGCTCGCCGTCGCGCTTGAAGGGGAAGACGCCGGCCGTGAACGGGAACCGGCCGGGCAGGTTCTCGCCGCGGAGGAAGCGGAGCAGCTCGCCGTCGTCGGTGGTGCGGGGCAGGGCGACCCGGGGGACCTTGGTGCCGCTCAACGACTCCTTGGTCAGCTGCGTGGTGATGGCGCGGTCGCGGATCGTGACCGTGTGCTCGTCGCCGGTGTAGGCCTCGACCGTCGCCGGCCAGTCGGCCAGCAGGCGCTTCGACTCGGCGTCGAGCCGGTCGTCGGCCGCCTGCTCCAACGCCGGCAGCCCGGCCGCCTCCTCGTCGCCCCCGGCCTGGCGGACCAGGGCCCGGGTCGTGCGGACGGCCTGGCGCTCGCGGGCCACGGCGGCCTGCTCGGCGGTGCGGGCGTGGTGGCCCCGCACGATCTCGCTCACCTCGGCCAGGTACCGGACCTTGGCCGGCGGGACGATGGCGGTGTCGGCCGAGCTGACCTTGGTGGCGACCGTGGGCAGCGCCCGGTGCTCGGCACCGGTGAGCCCGTGCTCGCCCAGGCGGCGGACCAGCTCCTGGTAGAGGGCGGTGACGCCGTCGTCGTTGAAGCGGCTGGCGACGGTGCCGAAGACGGGCATGTCGTCGGGCTTCGACCCGAACGACTCGGTGTTGCGGACCATCTGGCGACCGACGTCGCGGAGGGCGTCCTCGCCGCCGCGGCGGTCGAACTTGTTGATGGCGACGACGTCGGCGAAGTCGAGCATGTCGATCTTCTCGAGCTGGCTGGCGGCCCCGAACTCGGGGGTCATCACGTAGAGGGCGAGGTCGCAGTGGTCGACGATGGCGGCGTCGCCCTGGCCGATGCCCGGCGTCTCGACGATCACCACGTCGGCGCCCCACGCCTTGGCGGCGACGACGATGTCGTCGAGCCCCTCGGGCACCACGGCCCCCGCGGTGCGGGTGGCGAGGCTCCGGAAGTGGACCGTCGCCGGGTCGATGGCGTTCATGCGGATGCGATCGCCGAGGAGGGCGCCGCCGCCCTTGCGCCGGGTCGGGTCGATGGCGATCACGGCGATGCGGAGCTTGTCCTCGTGGTCGAGGCGGAAGCGCCGGACCAGCTCGTCGGTGAGGCTCGACTTGCCCGACCCGCCGGTGCCGGTGATGCCGAGCACGGGGACCGAGCGGGTGGCGGCGGTGGCGCGCAGCTCGCCCCGGAGGGCGTCGGGGAGCGTGCCCCCCTCGATGCAGGTGATCACCCGGGCCAGGGCGGCGCCGTCGCCGGCGAGGAGGGCGTCGAGGTCGGCGGGCACCTGGGCGGCCAGGTCGACGTCGGCCTCGCGGATCAGGTGGTTGATCATCGCCGGGAGGCCCATCGCCTGGCCGTCGTGGGGCGAGAAGATCCGGCTGATCCCGTAGGCCTGGAGCTCGGCGATCTCGTCGGCCGTGATCGTGCCGCCGCCCCCGCCGAAGACCTTGACGTGCCCGGCGCCCCGCTCGTGGAGCAGGTCGTGCAGGTACTTGAAGTACTCGACGTGGCCCCCCTGGTAGGAGCTGACGGCGACGCCCTGGACGTCCTCCTGGACCGCGGCGGTGACCACCTCGTCGACCGAGCGGTTGTGGCCGAGGTGGATCACCTCGGCCCCCTGGCTCTGGAGGATCCGCCGCATGATGTTGATCGAGGCGTCGTGGCCGTCGAACAGGCTGGCGGCGGTGACGAACCGCACCGGGTGGATCGGCCGATGGAGGTCGGGAGCGCTCACCCCTGAAAGATTAGTTGGACGTCCAACGATCTGTCGAGGCTGGGGGTCTGGCCTGCCGGCCCGGCCTCACGGCGGCGGTGGGCCGGCCGATGGGTCGGGGTGGATGCCATCCCCACCACCCCGCTGATCACGGCCGGCCTGCTGCGGGCGTTCCTCACCGACTCGGTGCCGGACGAGACCGCCATCGTGGTCGAGCGCCCCACCGCCGACGGCGTGAGCACCGAGCCGGTCACCGCCGTCGCCTTCGCCATGCGCGGCGAGGGCGCCTTCACCCTCGTCCTCCGCTCGACCTGACCCGGGGCGCGCCGGTTCAGGCGGCGTGGGTGAGGATCTCGGTGCGTGGGGGTGGGGTTGTTCGTCGTCTGCCGTCGGGTGTGGTGACGGTGACGCTCGCATCGGGTCTCATTTCGATGGCCCACCCGGGTCGGTGGATGACGCCGTGGTGCCAGCGGCACAGGAGGACGAGGTTGGTCTCGGTCGTGTGGCCGCCGTCGATCCAGTGGTGGATGTGGTGGGCGTCGGTGCGGTGGACGGTGCGGTCGCAGCCAGGGAACCGGCATCCGTGGTCGCGGAGGGCGAGGACGGTGAACAGGGCCGCTGAGACGGTGCGGGTGGCCCGCCCGTAGTCGAGCACCGATCCGTCGCTGCGGGTGATGACCCGGTGGACGTTCGCATCACAGGCGAGCCGCCGTGCATCGGCGGCGGTGATCGGTGTCCCGTCGTCGAACGATCCCTGGCCGCGCCCGTCGGTGAGGGCGTCGAGGCCGATGGTGACGTTGAGGTGCGGCCGATGCCGACCGCCGACCTTGTCGCTCTGGTGGTCGAGGTAGTGCGTCGCCACCTCCGCCAGAGCATCATGCCGACGCTGCGGCAGGCTGCGATCGTCGTCATCGGCCTTCGTCCCCATCGCCAGGCGCAAGGCGGCCTCCACGGCGTGGTACGCCTCGGGCTCCAAGTTCGCATCCAGACGCCCACCCGACAGTGTCGGTGACAGGTGGGCGGAGCGATCGGGGTCGGGTTCGCCTGGGTCGTCGTCGAGCAGCTCGCGTGCGTGGGCCGCCCAGGCCTTCATCGCCGTCACCGCGGCGCCGACCTCCACCCGCGCGAGCACCGGGACGAGGTCGTCCTCGTGGGACGCGAACACCCCCACGGTCCGGTCGTTCAGGTTCGCCACCACCGCGGCCACGTGCCCGCCCGACACGGTGCCGGACAGCCACGCCTCCCGCAGGACCGGCAGACGCCGGAGCCGCCGTGCCGTCTTGGCCAGACGGGCGGCGTCGGCGGCGGTCATCGGCCCCCGGACCCGCAACCACGCCGCCAGTGACGCGCACCCCTCCGCGGTGTCCCACTCGCTGGTGTCATCGAACGCGCAGACCGCAACGACGATCTTCGCCTCCAACCGATCCCGCAGCGCCAACACCGCGGCGAGCCCGTCCGCGTCGACGGGCACGTCCAGTGCCTCGACTGCGGTGGCGAGCTCGTCGATCATGACCCGTCTCCTACCCACTAAACGGGAACCCCATGCCTCTAAATCCCCGAAATCCTGAGAGATCCCGCCTCACCGCCGCCCTCCCGGCCCCCGACCCCGCCTCCCGCCGACCACCGACCGCCGACCGCCGACCGGCGACCGGCGACCGGCGCGGCCCGCCGAGGCGACCCCCGCCCCGCCACCCCGCCGAACCCCCGCCACAACCGCACCCCACCACCGCCATCCCTACGACCGACCCACCCCGGACCCAAGCCGATCGCCCGCGCCCACCCGCACCGCCGCCGCCCCAGCGTCGGTCGACCACGCCAATCCCCTGCGAGCCGATCGCCCGCGCCCAGCCGTC
>DASTYI010000146.1:0-20050 GCA_035765045.1 Iamia sp.
CATCTACCGCAACAGCGACCACCGCACCGCAGCCCTGCCGACCTTCGTCGACTGGTACAACAACCAACGACCACACGGCTCCCTCGGCAAGAGGACCCCCGCCAGCCTCCTTGAGGCTGACGAACGTACCTAGGAACTACACCTAGAGGACGTGCTGCTCCAGCCACGTGGCCACGCCGTCCTCGGCGTTGGTGCCGGTGACGTGGTCGGCGGCGGCGATGACGGTCGGGTGGGCGTCGCCCATCGCCACCCCGGTGCCGGCCCAGGCCAGCATGGGGAGGTCGTTGCGGGCGTCGCCGAAGGCCACCACCCGCTCGGGCGGGATGCCCCGGTCGTCGCACAGCAGGGCCAGCGTCGTGGCCTTGTCGACCCCGGGGGCCGACACCTCGACCAGCTGGAGCCCGCCGCTGGCGGTGACGACGGCGATGTCGCCGACGGCCTCGGTGGCGGCGTCGATGTAGGCGTCGCCCGAGGTGCCCGGGACCTTCATCAGCACCTTGGCGGCGGGCCGGACGATCAGCTCCTCGGCCGGGCCGACCTGCTCGCCGTGCAGCGCTCGGGGGATCGTCTCGGCCCAGGCCGGCTCGATCGCCACCCCGTCGGCGAACTCGACGGCGAAGATCCCGTCGGGGTGGAGGGCCCGCAGCCGGCGGACGCACTCGGCGGCGACGTCGGGGGCCATGGCCCGCTCGACGACGATCTCCTCGGTCTCGAGGTCGACCACCAGGGCGCCGTTGGAGCAGATGGCCAGCCCGGGCCCGATGTCGATGGCGTGGACCCAGCGGGGCGGGCGGCCGGTGACGGCCACGACCTCGACGCCGTCGCCCCGCAGCCGGTCGAGCACGGTGCGGGTGCGGTCGGTGATCGACCCCAGGTCGACCCCGCCGTCGTCGCCCGCCGCGGCCCGGCGTCGGAGCGGCGGCTGGAGCAGCGTGCCGTCGAGGTCCGACGCCACCAGGCCGACGTCGAGCGGCATCAGGTCAGGCCGGCACCAGGGCCGGGAGCAGGTCGTCGTGGGCGACGAAGAGGCCCGACGCCGGCGAGCACCCGCCGAGGGCGTCGGCGGCGAGGAGCACGGTGGCGGCGGTGTACGTCGACTGCTCGCCGCCGGGGAAGTGGTCCTCCTGCGGGTACACCGTGCCCGTCCAGTACCGGCCGTTGGGCTCGCGGTACTGCTGGGCCCAGGCGAACAGGGTGGTGGCGGTGTCGCGCTCGCCCACGGCCAGGTGGGCCATGGCGCACTCGAGGGTCTCGGCCACCGTCACCCACGGGCGGTCGGAGACGCAGCGGACGCCCCGGCCCTCCATCACGAAGGTGGGGTAGCGGTGGGCCAGGCGCTCGCGGCCGGCGTCGCCCAGGACGGCGCCGCCGAGGATCGGGTAGTACCAGTCCATCGCCCAGCGGTGCTTGGGGGCGAAGGCGTCGGGCTCGGTCCGGATGACGTGGGCCAGCCGGCTGGCGGCCTGGATCCACACCGGGCGCTCGTGGCCGAGGAGGTCGGCGATCGCCGCCGCGCAGCGGAGGCTGTGGCAGATGCTCGACGAGCCGGTGAGGAGGGCGAAGCTCCACGGCGTGCCGTCGGCGTGACGGGCCCACAGGATCTCGCCCCGCTCGGTCTGGAGCTCCAGGACGAAGCCGACGGCCTTGTCGACCACGGGCCACAGCGTCTCGACGAAGCCCCGGTCGCCGGTCAGCAGCCAGTGGTGCCAGACGCCGGCGGCGATGTAGGCGATGACGTTGGCGTCGAGCTTGTCCTGCTCGACCGAGTCGGCCAGGTAGTACTGGTGCCACGAGCCGTCGGGGCGCTGGAGGTCGACCAGCCACTGGTAGGCCCGCTCGGCCTCGGCGATGCGGTCGCCGAGGGCCAGGGCCATGGCCGCCTCGACGTGGTTCCACGGGTCGGCGTGGCCGCCGGGGAACCACGGGACCATCCCGCTGGGGAGCTGCCACTCGGCGATGGCGTCGACGGTCTCCTGGGCCTGGGCCGAGGTGAGCAGACCGGGGACCTCAGGTGCCGGCACCGACGGCCTCCTTCGTCGGGGTGGCGGCCGGGCGGGTGGCGCCGACCGGCTTGCGGGCGTACACGACGAGGCTCTTGCCCAGCACCGGGTTGAGGACCTTCTCGGTCCACCGGGTCGCCCTCGGCGCCTTGGTGATGTCCCACACCAGGAGGCGGTGGTACGCCTTCACCAGCGGGTGGCTGTCGTTGGTGGGCCCGACGGCGCACTTGAGCCACCAGTACGGCGAGTGGAGGGCGTGGGCGTGGTGGCTGTCGCGGGGGCGGAAGCCGGCGTCGCGCATCTTCTGGCGCAGCTCGGGCTCGCCGAAGATCCGGACGTGGCCGCCCTCGACGAAGGGGGCGTGGTACTCCTCCGACAGCGCCCAGCACACCTTCTCGGGGAACCAGGTCGGCACGGTCGCCGCCAGCCGGCCCCCGGGCTTGAGGATGCGGAACAGCTCGCGCAGCGCCGCGGTGTCGTCGGGGATGTGCTCCAGGACCTCGGAGCAGATGATCCGGTCGAAGGTGTCGTCGGGGAACGGCAGGCGGGTGCCGTCACCGTTCACGGCGGCCCCGAGGGCCGGATGGTCGCCGGCGGGACCGGCCTCGCCGGCTTCGGCCATGGCGCCGAAGAGGTCGCGGACCTCGGGCAGCTCGCCGAAGCCGTAGTCGAGCGCCACCACCCGGGCCCCCCGCCGGAAGGCCTCGAAGGCGTGACGCCCCGCTCCCGCCCCCATGTCCAGCACCAGGTGCCCGGGCCGCAGGTCCAACCGCGAGTAGTCGACTGTCAGCACGGGCCGGTCTAGTCCTCTTCGAGCCGGGCTCGGTACTGCTCGACGGTGCGCTCGGCGGTGTGGCGCCAGCTCCACTGCGACTTGACCCTCTCGCGGCCGCCGGCGCCGACCTTGCGGCGCACGCCGGGGTGGTCGAGGGCCCAGCCGATCTTGGCGGCGAGGGCGTCGGCGTCGCCCGGGGGGACGAGCAGGGCGGTCTCGCCGTCGGGGCCGACGACCTCGGGCAGGGCGCCACCGGTGGTGGCCACGACGGGGACGCCGCACGACATCGCCTCGATCGCCGGGAGCGAGAAGCCCTCGTAGAGCGACGGGACGACGGCCAGCTCGGCCTCGCTGTACAGCTCGACGATCCGCTGGTCGGGCACGCCGGTGACCCACTCGATGTGGTCGGTGAGGCCGAGCCGGTCGATCGTCTCGGCCGACTTGCCCCCCTCCTTCTTGCGCCCGATCACCGTCAGGTGCAGCTCGGGCCGCTCGACCCGCAGCTTGGCCAGCGCCTCGAGCAGGAACGACAGGCCCTTCATGGCCACATCGGCGCTGGCCGTGGTGATCAGGTGGCCGGGGCGGCGCTCGACGCCCTTGACCGGCTTGAACAGGTCCGGGTCGACGCCCACGGGGACGACGTGCATCCGCTCGGCCGGCACCTTGTGGTCCTTCACGATGTCGGCGAAGGAGTTCTCCGACACGGTGATGACCCGCTTGAGCCGCCGGGCCACCTCGGTCTGCATCCGGGTGAACCCGTACCACCGGGCCTTGGTGATCTTCTGGTACAGCGTCTGGGCGTGCTCGATCTCCAGCCGGCGGTCGACGGTGATCGGGTGGTGGATCGTGGCGATCAGCGGGATGCCGAGGATCCGCTCGACGCCGAGCAGGCCGTAGCCGAGGCTCTGGTTGTCGTGCACCAGGTCGAAGTCGCCGCGGCGGCCGGCGAGGGCCTGGAAGACCCGGACCGAGAAGGCCAGCGGCTCGGGGAACGTGCCCGTCGAGAACGACGTGACCTCGACCAGGTCGGCCAGGCTCTTCAGCTCCCACACGCCCGGCATCCGCATCGGGAAGTGGTCGTTGTAGATGTCGAGGCTGTCGAGCTTGTGGAGCGGCACCCGCTCGTCGAGCTCGGGGTGCGGCTGGCCCGAGAAGACCTCGACGTGGTGACCGAGGTCGACCAGCGCCTTGGCCAGGTGGCGCACGTAGATCCCCTGACCCCCGACGTGGGGCTTCCCCCGGTAGGTGAGCAGGGCGATCCGGAGGCTGCGGTCGTCGGTCCCCATGAGGGCGCAAGCCTCCCCCGTGGTTGACCGGGCGGTCAAAAGACGGATGTCACACCCCGACCGGCATCCGTACGAACGGTGCCAGGCACCGTTCGTACGGTCAACCGATCAGCTTGCCCACCGTGTAGATGATCAGGCCGGCCAGGCCGCCGACGACGGTGCCGTTGATCCGGATGAACTGGAGGTCGCGGCCGACCTGGAGCTCGATCCGGCGGGTGGCCTCGGTCGAGTCCCAGCGGGCGACGGTCGAGGCGATCACCTCGCCGACCTCGCCCTTGGACCGCTCGACCACCTCGACCGCGGTCGACGCCACCCAGCCGTCGACCCGGGCCCGCAGCTGGGGGTCGTCGCGGAGCCGCCCGCCGAGGTCGGCCACGGCCCCGACCAGCCGGCGGCGCAGGTCCGAGTCGGGGTCGTCGGCGTGGGCGAGGAGCGAGGCCTTGATGTCGGCCCACATGGTCGAGGACCACTCGCGCACGGCCGGGTGGTCGATCAGCTCGTCCTTGAGGGCATCGGCCCGGGCCCGCATCGACGGGGTGCGCACCAGCTGGTCGGCGAGGGTGGCCAGCCGCTCGTCGAGGGTCGCCCGCATCGGGTGGGCGGGGTCGTCGGCCACCTCGGTGAGGAAGCGCTGGATGCCGGTGTGGACCCGGTCGAAGATGCGGTCGTCGACGCGGTCGGGCACCCACCACGGCGTCTCGCTCTGGAGCCGGGCCCGCAGCACGTCCTCGTTGTCGGTCACGGCCTCGGCCACCCGCCGCAGCAGCACCGACAGCACCTCCTGGTGACGGCCGTCGGCGATGGCCAGGTCGAGCGCCCGGGCCAGCACCGGGCCCGCCTCGACGGCCCGGACCCGGGTGGCGACCGCCGTCTCCAGCGTCTCCTGGACGTCCTCGTCCTTGAGCGTGTCGAGCGTGGAGCGGAGCACGCCGCCGAGCTGGTCGCCGACCCGCTCGGCGTTGCCCGGCTCGGTCAGCCAGTCGCCGAGGCGGGCGGCGAGCGAGACGCCGGCCAGGCGCTCCTCGACCACCGCCCGGGTCAGGAAGTTCTGCTGGACGAAGGTGCCGAGGCCCCGCCCGATGTCGTCCTTGCGGTTGGGGATGATCGCCGTGTGGGGGATCGGGAGGCCCAGCGGGTGGCGGAACAGCGCCGTCACCGCGAACCAGTCGGCGATGGCGCCGACCATGGCCGCCTCGGCCGTCGCTCGCACGAACCCGAGCCACGGCGTCCCCTCCTCCAGCACCCGGGTCACGACGAACACCGCCGTCGCCGCCAGCAGGAGGCCGGTGGCGGTGCGCTTCATCCGGCGGAGGTCCTGCTCCCGCCGTTCCTCGTCGGCGGCCGCGGTGGGGAGAGCCACGGACGGCAGCATCGCAGGTCCGCCTAGGGTCCGGGCCCATGAGGGCGCTGGTCCAGAGGGTGAGCCGGGCGCGGGTCGTGGTCGACGACGAGGAGGTCAGCGCCATCGGCCCCGGGCTCTGCGCCCTGGTCGGCGTCACCCACGACGACACCGAGGCCCACGCCCGCAAGCTGGCCGACAAGATCTGGCACCTGCGGGTCTTCGAGGACGAGGCCGGGGTCATGAACCGGGCGCTGCCCCAGGTCGGCGGTGCGGTCCTCGTGGTCTCGCAGTTCACGCTCTACGGCTCGACCGAGCGGGGCCGGCGCCCGTCGTGGATCGCCGCCGCCCGCCCCGAGCACGCCGAGCCCCTCGTCGAGGCGGTCGTCGCCGCCCTGCGCGGGCTGGGCGCCGAGGTCGGCACCGGCCGGTTCCGCACCCACATGCAGGTCGAGCTGGTCAACGACGGCCCGACCACCCTGATGATCGAGGTCTAGGCGACCCGGGCTCCCCGCGACCGCCTCAAGGTGCCTGGCACCTTGAGGCGGTCGAGCCCGATGGCGGCGGCGACGAGGGCGACGGCGAGGAGGAAGGGCGGCCACGGCCCCCAGACCAGGTAGAGGGTGCGGCCGGTGCGGGGCTGGACGTCCCGCACCTCGACCCGGCGCTCGCTCACGGCGCTGCGCTCGTGGACGTGGCCGGTGTCGGAGACGAAGGCGCTGAACCCGGTGGGTGCCACCTGCACCACCCAGCGCCCGCTCTCCATCGCCCGCAGCCGGCTCGACGCGATCTGCTGCGACTGGACGAGCGTGCCCCGGTAGCTCGATCCGTTGGTCGGGTTGAGGAGGATCCGGGCGGTGCGGCCGTTTCCGTTGACGGCGTCGCGCCCCCGGTCGCCGAAGAAGACCTCCCACGAGATCACCACGCCGAGCCGGCCCACCGGGGTGTCGAGGGTGTTCTGCTCGCGCCCGACGATGGCGTCCTTCGACGGCAGGGCGTCGCCGGCGATCGTCTCCAGCACGCTCCGGAGCGGCACGTACTCCCCGAAGGGCACCCGCCGGACCTTGTCGTAGCGGGCGATGATGCGGCCGTCGGTGTCGAAGAGGATGGCGGCGTTGGTGAAGTGGTCCCGGTCGACGCCCTCGACGACGCCGGCGAGGATCGGGGCCTCGAGCTCGACGGCCAGGGCGGCCAGCTCCTCGCCCTCCCGGGCCTCCTCGATGGGCCCGTCGACGTTGACCACGTTCTCGGGCCAGACGATCAGGTCGGCCTCGCCCGGCTCGAGCTGGAGGGTGGCGTCGTGGTGGGCGAGGAAGACCTCACGGTCGTCGGTCTCGGCGTCGACCGTGCCCTGCTCGCCCCCGCCCTGGACGTAGGCGACGGCCAGCTCCGGCCCCGACGCCTCGCCCCGGGGGGCGACGGCCGCCCCGCCCACGGCCACGGCCACGACGACCAGGAGGGCGATCGCCGGGCGCCAGGCCCGGGCGACCGCGGCGCCCAGCGCCAGCCCGGCGGCGACGGTGACCAGCCCGACGAGCAGGACGCCGCCGACCCGGGCGACCGGCCCGAGCGGCCCGGCGATCTGGCCCATCGCCAGCTCCGACAGCGGCACGCCGCCGAAGGGCCACCGCCCCTTGACCGCCTCGAACACGACCCACGCCCCCGGGAGGCCGAGCCAGCGCCAGCGGCTCGACGGGACGGCGGCGACCACCAGCCCGAGGAAGGCGGCGAACACGACCACCTCGATCACGTAGCCGGGCGGGGTGAAGGCGGCCATCCAGACCGTCGAGGGCCCGAGCAGCCCGATCCCGGCCAGCCAGGCCCGACGGAAGCGGACGGCGGCGCGGGTGTCGGCGATCGCCCGGTCGAGCACGGCGATCCCGACGAGGGCCAGCGGCCACCAGCCCCACGGCGGCAGCGAGAGGGCGATCAGGACGCCCGCCCCCAGCGCCGTCAGCGCCGGGACGAACCGCCGCCCGCCCTCCTCCTCGCCTGGCTGCCCGTCGTCGTCCATCCGGCGGCCGAGTCTGCCGGAAACCGCAACTGGCGATCAGATCCGACGGGAAAAGGTCGGATCCGATCGCCAGGACGGGGGATCCCCCGGGTGGGGGAGGGGAGGGTCAGTAGCCCATGTGCTTGCGGAGCTGCTGGCCGACGACCATCGACTTGCCCATCCGGTCGATCCAGACCGGGAAGGCGGCCTTCACGTCGGCGGCGGGGATGCCGTACATCTCCTCGACCAGGGCGGCCATGCCGTCCTCGTCGGTGATGCCCCGGCGCTGGGCCTCGGCCGCCGACTTCCCGTAGATCTCCAGGCTCACGCCGTTGACCGGCTGGAGCATCGGGTCGTCCTCCGACAGCGGCTTGGTCGAGGGGCCGCCGAGCAGGGCCGGGTCGGCGGCGACGGGGCCCATGCCCTGGACGCCGACCATGCCCGGCTGCTGGGCGGCGGCCTGCTGCTGGTTGTAGGCGGCGGCCATGCCCGCGGCGTTGGCGGCGTCGGCCATGCCCTTCTTGGCCTTCGAGAACAGTCCCATCGTGCGCGTCTCCTCGTGCGGGGGGTGCCGCGGTGTGCGGCCGAGGACCATGGGACCACTCATCCCCGGAACCGGCTTGAGCGGTGACTACGCAACGCCCCGGGCAGGTCTCCCCGCCCGGTGAGCGTCAGCGAACGGAAGGACGGGCGGTCTCCCCTGCGACGGAGTCGCTGGGGAGATCGTTGGCTCAGGACGCTCCGGTGGCGGGTCGCGGCCGATCGCCCTGAGAACCTGGCGGCAGGGCGTGCTGAGCGTCAGCGGGACGAGAGGCGGGCGAGGGTGCGGGCGGCGGCGGCCTCGCCGCTGGCCACGGCGGCGGGCACCCCGACGCCCCGCAGGTGCATCCCGGCCACGACCACCTCGGGGGCGTCGCGGCCGAGGGCGGCCTCCATCGCCGCCACCCGGTCGAGGTGGCCGGGCCGGTACTGCGGGAAGGCCCGCGGGTAGCGGTGGATCGACGTCGCCGTCGGGGCCGCCCGCAGGTCGAGGAGCGGCCCGAGGTCCTCGACCACCTTCTCGACCAGGGTGGCGTCGTCGAGCTCGAGGGCGGCCTGCTCGCCGTCGCGGCCGACGGCGGCCCGGACGATCTCGGTGCCGTCGCCCCGGTCGGGCGCCAGGTGCTCCCACTTCTGCGACGCCCACGAGCAGGCGGTGACCAGCCGGCCCTCGCCCCGGGGCACGAGCACGCCGCTGCCGTCGAGCGGGCGGCCCAGGTCGCTCGGGCGGACGGCGACCCGGACGAAGGCGACCGAGACGTGGTGGACGCCGGCGATCAGGGCCCGGGCGTCGGGCGACACCGAGCCGACGATCTCGGCCGCGCTCGGGCCCGAGGTGGCCACGACGACGCCCTGGGCGGCCACCGTGGTGCCGTCGGAGAGCGAGACGATCCCGTCGGGGGCGAGGGCCGACACCGCGGTGCCCAGGCGGAGGTCGACGTAGCCGGTCATCCGGGCGGCGTGGGCCACGGCCTGGACCAGCCGGACCATGCCCCCGGCGGGGGCGGCGAAGATGGGGCGGTCGGGGTCGAGGCCACCGGCCCGGCCCCGCTCGACCTGGGCCCGGCAGGCGGCGATCAGGCTGGCGTGGGCCGGGTCGCGCCAGGCGGCGTTGAGCTGGGGGGTGACGGCGGCCAGGCTCAGCTTGGCGGTGTCGCCGGCGCTGATCCCCCCGACCAGCGGGTCGACCAGGCGGGCGAGGGCCTCGGGGCCGAGCCGCCCGCCGATCGCCTCGCCGATCGAGACGTCGTGGCCCGGCTCCAGCCCGGCCGGCTCGGTCAAGTCGGCGCGCAGCCGGGCCTGGCCCTCGGCGGTGAGGAGGCGCAGGGCCTCGACCTCGTCGGGGTCGGTGGGCACGCCGAGGACGTGGGCGGGCAGGCGGTGGAGGGCGCCGTGGAGCCACAGCCGGGCGTCGCGCCGGGCCGGGCTGACCAGCTCGTCGGTCAGCCCGACCCGCAGGGCGAGGTCGAGGGCGGCGGGCGTGCGGACCAGGAAGGCGTCGGCCCCCTCGTCGACCATCCGGCCGGCGAAGGGGGAGGAGTGGATCAGCCCGCCGATGCGGTCGGCCGGGTCGACCACGACGACGTCGACCCCGGCCGCCCCGAGGTGGAGGGCGGCGGCCAGCCCGGTGATCCCGGCCCCGACGACGACGACGGCCACGGCGCTACCCCCAGCCCTCGGCGGCGGCGACGACCCGGTCGGCGAGGGCGCCCATCACGGTCGGGTCGGCGTCGACGGTGCGGGTGCGCCCGAAGGCCAGCCCGACCTCCTCGGCCACCGCCCGGGCCTCGATGTCGAGGTCGTAGCCGACCTCCAGGTGGTCGGTGACGAAGCCCTGCGGGCAGACGAGGACACCCTCGCTCCGCCCCGTCTCGGCCAGGTCGCGCAGGACCTGGAGGACGTCGGGGCCCCGCCACGGCTCGGGGGTGGCGCCGGCGCTCTGCCAGGCCAGGCCCCAACCCGCCCACGTCGCCAGCCCGGCCCGGCGGGCGATGGCCCGGGCGCTGCCGGCCAGCTCGGCGGGGTACGGGTCGCCGTCGAGCACCCGCTCGGGCAGCGAGTGGGCGGTGAAGAGGACCTTCGTCCGCTCGGGCAGGGCGGCCAGGCCGTCGCGCACGGCGTCGGCGGTGAAGGCCTGCCAGGCGTCGAGGTCGCTCCAGCGGTCGATCGGCGCGGTGCGGCCGGGCACCGCCTCGGCCAGCCGGCGCTGGTACTCGCCGACGCTGGCGCCCGAGTGGTGGGGGGCGAGGACGAGGCCGACCACGTCGGTGACGCCCTCGGCGGCCAGGGTGGCGGCGGCGTCCTCGATGAAGGGGGCGGCGTGCTTCTGGCCCAGGGCGACGCGGAACCGCCCGGGCGCCCGCTCCTCCAGGGCGGCGGCGATGGCGGCCACCTGGGCGGCGGTGCGCTCGGCCATCGACGACGTCCCGCCCAGGGCGTCGTAGCGGCGGCGCAGGTCGGCCAGCTGCTCGGGCGACGGCGGCCGACCCCGGCGGATGTGGGTGTAGTAGGGCTCGACGTCGTCGGGGGAGGCCGGTGTCCCGTAGGCCATGACGACGACGCCGACGGTCACGACGTCGTCTCCAGCAGCGACGGCTGGTCGTCGGCCCGACCCTCGTCGTGGACCAGGGCGACGACCCGCTCCAGCACCTCGGGATCGGTCTCGGGCAGGACGCCGTGGCCCAGGTTGAAGATGTGCCCGGGGTGGCCGTCGTTGCGGCGGAGCACGTCGCGGGCGCCCTCCAGCGCCACCTCGGTGCCGGCCACCACCAGGGCGGGGTCGAGGTTGCCCTGGAGGACGACGTCGTCGCCCAGCCGGGCCCGGGCGGCGTCGAGCGGGACCCGCCAGTCGACCCCGACGACGTCGGCCCCGGCGGCGCGCATCAGCGGCAGCAGCTCGCCGGTGCTGACCCCGAAGTGGATGCGGGGCACGTCCAGGTCGGCCACCCCGGCGAGCACCTTGGTGCTGTGGGGGAGGACGAAGCGCTCGTAGTCCGACGGCGTGAGGGCACCGGCCCACGAGTCGAACAGCTGCACGGCCGAGGCTCCGGCGGCCACCTGGGCCCGCAACGAGGCGACGGCCTGGTCGGCCAGACGGTCCATCAGCTGGTCCCACAGCCCCGGGTCGGTGTGCATCAGGGCCTTGGTCTTGGTCCAGGTCCGGGTCGGTGCCCCCTCGACGAGGTAGCTGGCCACGGTGAAGGGGGCGCCTGCGAAGCCGATCAGCGGGACGTCGCCCAGCTCGACCACCAGGTCGGCCACCGTCTCGAGCACGTAGGGCAGGTCGATCACCGGTTCGAGGGGGCGGAGCCGCTCGAGGTCCGCGGCGCCGGCGAAGGGCTGCTCGACGGTCGGCCCGACCCCGGGGGTGACGTCGACCCCGAAGCCGATGGCGGCCACCGGGGTGACGATGTCGGAGTAGAGGATGGCGGCGTCGACCCCGTAGCGCCGGACCGGCTGGAGGGTGATCTCGGTGGCCAGGTCGGGGGTGCGGATGGCGTCGAGGATGCTCCCCTCGCCCCGGATCTTGCGGTACTCGGGCAGCGAGCGGCCGGCCTGGCGCATGAACCACACCGGCACGGTCGGGCCGGGTTCTCCCCGGCAGGCACGGAGGAAGGGGGCGTCGGGGGGAGGGGCCATCGCGGTTCACAGTACGGGCTTCTCCCTGGTGGGCGACCGATCGGAGCCCCCCGGCGTCACCGCCGGCCTTCCCTGTGCAGATCGACCAGCCCACCGGGCGGGGAACACGGGTAGAGTGGACGACCCTTCGCCCACGCTCCGCGCGGGCCCGTGACCCCAGGGGACCGACTCCTGCACCCCGAGCTCGAGGCCGAGCAGGCCTACATCGACTACGCCTACCAGTGCCTGGCGGAGGCGCGGGAGCGGGCGACCACGCTCCGGGGCATGGTCGAGGTCGGCCAGGGCGGCACCGAGCAGGCCCGCTTCGAGCGCGAGGTCATCTTCGACACGATCGCCCAGCGGCTGGTCCAGCTGCACCTGGGCGACGCCAGCCTGGTGTTCGGGCGGATCGACACCGAGCCGCCGCCGCAGAACGGCCACGCCGAGCCGCCCTCGGGCGACGCCTTCTACATCGGTCGTGTCGCCGTCGCCGATCCCAACCAGGAGGTCGTCGTCGTCGACTGGCGGGCCCCGGTGGCCGAGCCCTTCTACCGGGCGACCGGGCGTTCCCCGATGGGCCTGGCCCGCCGGCGCCACTTCGCCACCCGGGGCCGCTCGCTGCTCGACATCGAGGACGAGCTGTTCGGCGACCGGGCCCTCGGCCTGGGCGACGACGACGGCATCTCGGGCCACGGCGCCCTGATCGCCGCCCTCGAGACCGCCCGCTCGGGCCGTCTCGGCGACATCGTCGCCACCATCCAGGGCGAGCAGGACGAGATCATCCGGGCCCCGATGCCCGGGGTCCTCGTCGTCCAGGGCGGCCCCGGCACGGGCAAGACCGTCGTCGCCCTCCACCGCGCCGCCTACCTCCTCTACACCCACCGGTTCCCGCTGGAGGACCAGGGCGTCCTCGTCATCGGCCCCAACCGGCTCTTCCTCGGCTACATCGAGCAGGTGCTGCCGTCGCTGGGCGAGGCCGGTGTCGAGCTCGCCGTGCTGGGCGACCTGATCGACGCCGTCCGGGTGCGCGACCGCGACACGCCGGCGGCGGCCCGGGTCAAGGGCGACGCCCGGATGGTCAAGGTGCTGGCCAAGGCGGTGCGCGACCGCAAGCGGCCGCTGCGCCAGGACCTCGTCGTCGGCTACGGGCTGACCCGGCTGCGGGTCACGGTGGCCGAGTCCGAGCGGATCGTGGCCGACGCCCGGCGCCGGGCCCGCCACCACAACGGCGGCCGCCGCTTCGTCGAGGCCGGCCTGTTCGAGGCGCTGGCGGCCAGCAGCCGCTCGCCGCTCGACGCCGGCGAGATCCGCAGCCGGCTCCGCCACGACCCGCTCGTCCGCGAGGCGCTGGAGCGGATGTGGCCGGTGCTCACCCCGGCCGAGCTGCTCCACGACCTCTTCGGCTCCAAGGGCCTGCTCGAGCTGGCCGGGCGCCAGCACCTGAGCGTCGAGGAGCGGGCCGCCCTCCACCGGCCCCGCTCCGAGACGGTCGAGGCCGTGGTGTGGCGCACCGACGACGTCCCCCTCCTCGACGAGGCCCGGGCGCTGCTCGGCGCCACGCCGAAGGCCAAGAAGCACGGCGACAGCGACGAGGTCCGCACCTACGGCCACATCGTCGTCGACGAGGCCCAGGACCTCTCGCCCATGCAGCTGCGGATGCTGGGGCGGCGCTCGCTCAACGGCTCGATGACGATCGTCGGCGACATCGCCCAGTCGACCGGGGCGTGGGCCCACGCCTCCTGGGACGAGATCCTCGACCTCTTGCCCCAGCGACGCGAGCCCCGCCGGGCCGAGCTCACCGTCGGCTACCGCATCCCCGGGCCCAACATGGACCTCGCCGCCAAGGTGCTGGTCGAGGCGGCCCCCGAGCTCCGGGCGCCCCGGTCGGTGCGCCAGGACGGACGGCCGCCCCGGGTCGTGCCGGCCGGTCCGGCCGACGGCGGGCTGGCCGCCACCGTGCTGCGGATCACCGCCGAGGAGGTCGCCGCCGTCGGCACCGGCAACGTCGCCGTCATCGCCCCCGGCTCTCTGGTCGAGCCGCTGGCCGAGGCGTTCACCGTCGCCGGGGTCGAGCACGGCGTGGCCACCCAGGCGGGGCTGGCGAACCAGATCACCATCGTCCCCGTCGGCATGGTCAAGGGGCTCGAGCTCGACGCCACCGTCGTGGTCGAGCCGGCCACGATCCTGGCCGAGGAGCCGCAGCCCATGCGCTCGCTCTACGTCGCCCTGACGCGGGCCACCAAGCTGCTCACCATCGTCCACGACCGGCCGCTGCCGCCGGTGCTCCACCCGGACCCGCTCGCCTCCTCGGCCTGAGGGGCCCGGGCGGGTGGGTCACCCCGGGTGGTGGACCCCCTCCCCAGGGTTGACGACCGGGGGCCTCCGATGGTGCATGCTGTGCGCCGCGAGAAGGGGCCCCGTTGCGGTCGTCCTCCGCCCGCCAGACCCCGTTTCCCAGGAAGGCACGTGCCATGAGCTACCCCCCGCCCCCACCCCCGCCCCCCGGCGGCGACCCGGGCAACCAGCCCACCCAGGCGTTCCCGCCCCAGGGCACGCCGCCCCCCGGTAGCTACCCCCCGCCCGGCGGCGGCTTCCCCCCGCCCGGTGGCCCGCCCCCCGGCCCCGGTGGCCCCCCCGGCTTCCCGCCCCCCGGGCCCCCGCCCGGCGGTGGCTTCCCGCCCCCCGGGCCCGGCGGCTTCAACCCCCCGCCGCCCAAGAAGAAGGGCATGGGCACCGGGGCGATCATCGGCATCGCCGCCGTCGTGATCATCGCCATCCTCGCCGCCGGCATCGGCATCGTCCTCGTGACCGGGGGCGACGACGACGACAAGGGGGACGAGGAGCGCACCTCCGACACCCGCGAGGACGACGACACCACCACGACCGAGGGTGACACGACGACGACCGAGCCCGACGACACCACCACGACCGAGCCCGACGACACCACCACGACGACCGAGGGCTCGACCACCACGACGCCGATGGGTGGCGACGACCCGATCACCCAGCAGGGCTCGGTGCCCCTCGGGGGCAGCTACCTGCTCGACGTGGAGATCGTCTCGACCGCCACGCTGACCGTGTCGCCCGACGGCGGCTCGTGGGACCTGGTGATCATCGTCAACGGCCCGGGCTTCGTCGACGAGGAGATCGACTCGAGCTTCACCGACGAGGAGGTCACCCTGGAGCCGGGGACTTACGAGGTCGAGGTGCGGGGCTACCAGGACGAAGAGTTCGGCGACTTCACGGCCACCTTGTCCTAGTGGCAGCGACGGGCGGCGCCGACCCGGGTCCCGCGGGCCCGGCACGGCCCGCCCGTCCCCGACCCCCGGGGGCGCGACGTGGCTGACGACGACGAGAGCACCACGTCCGCCCCCTGGGGCGGTTCCCGCCGCACCCCCCGCCCCACCCCGGCCCCGGGGTCCGGTCCGGGTGCGACCCCGCCCCCGGGGTACCCGCCGCCGGGGTCCGGTCCCGGCTCGCCCCCACCGCCGGGGCACGCCGCGCCGCCGGGTGCGACCCCGCCTCCGGGGTACCCGGCGACGCCCGACGCGACCCCGCCGCCGGTCCCTCCCGGGCACCCGGGCTCCACCGCCGGCGGTGACCCCACGGGGGGCTCTGGTCCCTTCGCCGTCCCCGGCACCCCGGCCCCGCCGCCCTACTCGCTCGACAAGGGCGGCCCGGCGCCCACCCCGCCGCCGACCACCGTGACCCCTGCCGGCCAGTGGACGTCGCCCCCGACGGGCCCCGGCTACGGCTACGGCGCGCCGCCCCCCGGCTACCCGCCTCCTGGCGGCTACCCGTCCGGCGGCTCGGCCAGGAAGGGCTCCGGGGCGGTCGTCGCCCTCGTGGCCGTGGGCGTGGTCGCCCTGCTGCTCGTGGCTGCGATCGTCGGCCTGGTCGTCCTCTCCGGCGGCGACGACGACGACCCCGAGCGGGCCGGCGACCGGGGGACCACGACCGAGGCCGCCGACACCACCGAGCCGCCCCCCGACACCGAGCTCCCGCCGGACACGACGGCGCCCCCCGGGTCGACCGACACCACCTCGCCCGTTCCCACCCCGCCGTCGCTCCCCGGCACCGGCACCAACGCCCCGCCCGACGGCTTCCCCGACCCGCCCGGCGCCCGCGAGAGCATCACCGGCGGCATCGAGGTCCCGGGCATGACCGCCGCCCAGCTGGCCGCCTTCTACGAGGCCGAGCTCCCGGGCGCCGGCTACACCGTCGACCGCGTCGACGACATCGCCGGCACCTTCGTCCTCACCATCTCCGGCCCCGACAGCGGCGTCCTCAGCATCGTCGAGGTCGCCACGCTGCCCGCCACCGCCATCTGGACGGCCACCTGATCGGCATCGGGTTGGCATCGCCGGGACCGCCCCGGTAGGGTCCTCAGTCCGCCGCGGGGTGGAGCAGTCTGGTAGCTCGTCGGGCTCATAACCCGAAGGTCGCAGGTTCAAATCCTGCCCCCGCCACCATCGAGAATCCCAGGTCAGAGGCCCTTTCCGAGTCACTCGGACAGGGCCTCTCTGGCGTCCCGGGGCGGTTCTTCTACACAAACTTCTACACTCCGGTCGCTTTCCCGGTCGCGAACCCGGCCCTCCGCAGGCCTAGGGGCACGCACGTCTCCGCCATCCGGCTCGAGGAGATGACCCCGTGAGAGGGACCGTCCAGAAGAAGGGCAACCGCTGGTACGCCGTCGTCTACGACGGCGCCGACCCCGGCACGGGCAAGCCGCGCCGTCGCTGGGTCCCGGCCGGCACGACTCGCTCAGAAGCGGAGCGGAAGCTGAACGAGCTGATCCGTCGCAAGTACGAGGGCGAGCCGGTCCCGACCGAGCGCCTGACCCTCGGCGACTACCTGGTCGACCGGTGGCTCCCCATCCAGAAGGCTCGCGTCCGGCCGACGACCTACGACGGCTACCGCAGGAGCATCGACCTCCACGTCCTGCCTCGCCTCGGCCGCCGCCCCCTCGATCGCCTGACGATCGAGGACATCGACCTCCTTTACGCCACCCTCCTGACCGAGGGTCGCATCCGCCGCAGCGGCCCGCCCGGGTTGTCGCCCAAGAGCGTCCGCAACATCCACGTGATGCTGAACAAGGCCCTGAACGACGCCGTCCGCAAGGGCCTGGTGGTCCGCAACGTCGTCGGCCTGGCCGACGCCCCCTCGGTCGGGAGCGGCGGCCGCGAGCTCCGGGCGTGGACCGCCGAGCAGCTCGTCGTGTTCCTCGACGCCGTCCGCTCGCACCGCCTGCACCCGGCGTTCCACCTCGCCGCCTACACCGGCATGCGGCGAGGCGAGATCCTCGGCCTCCGCTGGAGCGACGTCGACCTCCGCGTGGGCCGCCTGTCGGTCCGCCAAGCGCTTGTCGAGGTCGCCTACAAGGTCAAGGTCTCCGACGTGAAGACGTCGACCGGCCGCCGCACCATCGACCTCGACGCCGGCACCGTCGATGTGCTCGCCGCCTGGCGCATCGAGCGGGCGGAGGAGCGAGGATCAGCGCCGCTGGGGGAGGAGCTGGTCTTCACCAAGCCCGACGGGTCGTGGATCCACCCGCAGACCTTCAGCCAGATCCTCGAGCGCAAGGTCGCCCAGCTCGACGTCCCACGCATCTCGCTCCACGACCTCCGCCACACCCACGCCACCCTGATGATCAAGGCCGGCGTCCCGGTGAAGGTCGTGAGCGAGCGCCTGGGCCACGCCAACGTCGCCTTCACCATGAGCGTCTACCAGCACGTCCTCCCCGGCATGCAGGCCGAAGCCGCCAACACCTTCGCCGAGCTCCTCAGGACGCCCGACCGCTAAGCATCTCCTCCAGCGCTCGACGAGGCACCCGCAGCGTCCGCCCGATCGAGATGCACGGCAACCCCGACCGCCCACCGGTCACCCGCCACTCCCGAGCGGCGGCGTACGCAGCGTTCCGGGAGATGCGCAGGAACGCCGCCGCCTCGTCAACGGTCAGCACGGCAGCATCGTCGGTGTCCACACCGACATAGGCCCCGAACCGGCTCAGTTCCCTACGCGCCGGGAGGCAACCGATCCGTCGCCGCCGCCCAGGCCCGTACCTCCGACCACAGCCACAGGCGGGTCCGACCGACGTGCCACACCGGATCGGGGAACTCGGGGTAGCGGTTCACCCAGTTGTAGACGGTCTCGGCGAAGGCCAGGTCGAGCCGCTCGGCGATCTGCCCAGCGTTGACGAGGTCATCGACATCGATCCGGCGACCCATGCCCGCGCACGTTAGAGCCGTCGCCCGGGGGCCTCGGACCCTTGACTACCAAACCATCCAGGTGGTAGTCCTGAGGAACGAAGTGGCCCCGGCGCAGCGCCAACTGCCCGGGGCCGTGGCCGGAACCCTGCTGTGAGGGCCCGACGTGGATGACCCTAGGGGTGAACACCCCGGATGTGTAAGCGATCGCCAGGCCCTCGGGCCGGCGTCGAACGACGTCCTGAGCGGCACCGACGTTCCCCTCGCCAGGCTCCGACAGATGAGCCCGCTGCCGAGGTGAGGAGGTCGATCGCAAGCCGTTGAGAAGTGGCCCCGGCGGCGCAGCCACGCCCCGGGGCCGTGGACGGAACCCTTGGAGGTCCCGACATGACAGACAGTACGAGCCGCGATCCGTCGCGGCATCAGACGCTCCGCGCCTTCCGGGCAAGGGGCGGCAACCCCGCCGATCATCCCCATGCCGCCGCCTTGGCCGAGGTCGCCGGCCGTGGCCGGTGGCTGGCCCGAGAACATCTTCGCCAGAGGGCGGCGGAGAAGGTCGCCGAGGGCACGGCCGAGCCGATCAACCGATGGACCGTCGAGCTGCTCGACGACGACGCACTGGCCGACTGGTTCATCGAGGGGCTCCCCGACAACCTCGTCGCCCTCGAGGAGCGTCGCACGATGGAGGCCTGGGACCGCGAGCACCGGCCCTGGGGCGCCGAGGTCGTGGTGCTGTGGGACGGCTACCGCTGCGCCATCAGCGGCCGCGCCGACAGCGCTGTCGCCCTCCGACTCACACCGAGGCTGGAGGAGGACCGCGAACCAATCCTCCTCCACCCCGACGAGGTGGCGGTCACCTGCGCCCGAGGAATGCAGGTCCTCGAAGAGGCCCTCGACCTGACCGTCGCCATGGGCCCGCTCCGGCGCCGTCGCATCGTCGACGAGCGCCTGGCCGACGCCGCGCTGCGCACCCCACCGGTCGTCCAGCCCCAGACGCCGGACGCCTGAGCCGAGTTCGCCGCCCGGGGTGCGAGGGCCCGCAGCCGGCTCCCGTGCCCCGGGCGGCACCACCCCCAACGGAGGACGAGCGATGCCTGAACCCGACGAACACATCCTCCACCCCGGGCGGGGCGTCATCGGCTGGCGCTGGATCGGCACCGAGGTCCAGGCCGACCGCTCCTTCGTCATCGCCGGCGGTCTCGCCACCACCGCCGCCCTCGGACTCGTCGAAGCGATCGGTCGCCGTCGTTGCCAGCGCACCCTCGACCGCCTCGCCCAGCCGAGCTGGCGTCCCCTCGGGCCGTTGTGGGTCGTGACGACGAACGTGCGCCTCGCCGTCCACCACCACGGCGCATGGTCTTCGATCTGGCTGGCCTCGGTCCGCGACGCCGAGGTCGACGCCGACGGCACCGCCCTCGTGATGCAGTTCGCCTCCGATCCGCCCTACGCCCTCCGCTGGCTCACCTGACACGCCGGCCACGCCCGGCTGGGCGGGGCGTGTGAGCGATCTCGGTCGCTCGCGCGGCCTATGTGGGCGTGGACGCGCCGCTGCGGGGATCGAACCGGGCACGACGACTGCCGAGTCCGACGCGCCCCACCGCCCGCCACCCAGCACCCCATCGTCAGCCCGACACACTCGACCCAGGCCCAGCCCCCCGACGCCCACCCCAGCCGCACGACGATCCCCACCGCCACGACCCCGCCCCACCCCCGACCGCCGAGCCCCACCAACAGATCCGAGAGCCACACCCTTGCAGGTGCCCCTTCGGGGCACCTGCGGTCGTCAGGGACGTGGTCGTGTGAGGTTCACGGTCACCCCGCTCGGCGGCAGTCGGCGAGACCTCGCCACCGTGGTCGACGCCATCGTCGACTACCTCCAGCCCCGCTCGAAGGGGATCACCGACAAGACGAGGGCCGAGGGCCGGGAGGGGATGACCCACTACTACGCCGACGACGGCGAGGAACCGGGACGCTGGCTCGGCGCTGGCGCCGCCGCCCACGACCTCGTCGGCGAGGTCGCCGCCGACGATCTCGCTGCCGTCCTGTCCGGCCGTGATCCCCGGACGGGCCAACGCCTCATCACAGCCCAGGGATCCGCGGGTCGGCGCATCGACCTCGGCGTCGGCCAGGCCACGAAGCTCGAAGCCGACGGGACTCGGCTCTACGACGAAGCCGACGCCGCTGCGGCGCTCGGTCTGAGCCGGGCTGAGGTGGCCCGGATGCTCGACGTCGGGACTGCGCTCGCCGTCGGGCACCTCGCCGTCACCCCGGTGGGTGATCGTGCGAACGATCG
>DASTYI010000147.1:0-45031 GCA_035765045.1 Iamia sp.
CGGCGCCACGACCCCGAGCAGGAGCGGTTCCCGCGGATGATCGCCCGCATGATCGAGCGGGGCCTGGAGGTGCTGCGATGAGCGCGGCGAGCTCGCCCATGGACCTGTTCGACCTCACCGGCCGGCGGGCCGTCGTCACCGGCGGGAGCCGGGGCCTCGGGCGCGAGATCGTCCTGGCCCTGGCCGCCCAGGGCGCCGACGTGGCCATCGTCAGCCGCAAGCTCCCGGCCTGCGAGGAGCTGGCCGCCGAGGTGCGGGAGCGCCACGGCGTGCGCACCCTGGCCATCGCCTGCAACGTCAGCCACTGGGACCAGTGCGACCAGCTGGTCGACGAGGTGCTCGGCGCCTGGGGCACGGTCGACGTGCTCGTCAACAACGCCGGCATGTCCCCGCTCTACGACACCGTCGACGGCATCTCCGAGGCGCTGTGGGACAAGGTCCTGGGCGTCAACCTCAAGGGCCCGTTCCGCCTCGCCGCCCGGTTCGGGGCGGCGATGAAGGCGGCCGGCCGCGGCTCGATCGTCAACGTGTCCTCGCTGGGCGCGGTGCGGCCGACCGCCGACGTGGTGCCGTACGCGGCGGCCAAGGCCGGGCTCAACAACCTGACCGAGGGCCTCGCCGCCGCCCTCGGCCCCGAGGTGCGGGTCAACTGCATCATGCCGGGGCGCTTCGCCACCGACATCGCCGAGCACTGGGACGCCGAGGCGGTCGAGGCGATCGTCCAGGGCCACGCCCTGCGCCGGGTGGCCGAGCCCCACGAGGTGGTGGGCGCGGCCCTCTACTTCGCCTCCGACGCCTCCTCGTTCGCCACCGGCTCGATCCTCCGCCTCGACGGCGGCGTGCCCTGATCCCCGAGGTGACCCCATGACCGATCCCGCCCCCGACCTCGAGGCCGAGGTCGCCGCCCACCTGGACGCCCACCCGCCGGGCCGGGCGCCCTCCGGCCTGGAGGAGCGCTTCGCCTGGCTGGTCGAGCAGCAGCGCCTGCTGCACGAGGCCGGCCTCGCCGTCGTGTCCTGGCCCGAGGAGCACGGCGGGCGGGGGCTGCCGGCCTCCGACGCCCTGCGGGTCTCGACCGCCCTCGGCCGGGCCGGGCAGCCCGAGCTGATCAACTTCGTGGCCATCGAGGTCATCGCCCCCGCCCTGCGGGCCTACGCCGATGCGGACCAGCTGAAGCGCTGGCTCCCGCCGATGGCCGGCGCCGACGAGGTGTGGTGCCAGCTGTTCAGCGAGCCCGACGCCGGCTCCGACCTGGCCGCCCTCCGCACCCGCGCTGCCTTCGACGGCGAGGTGTGGCGCATCGACGGGGCCAAGGTGTGGAGCACCTGGGGCCAGTTCGCGTCCAAGGGCCTGCTGCTGGCCCGCACCGGCCCGCCGTCGGACCGGCACCGCTCGATCGCCGCCTTCGTGATCGAGATGGACCAGCCCGGCGTCGAGGTCCGGCCCCTCGCCACCATGACCGGGGCGGCCGAGTTCGCCGAGGTCGTCCTCGACGGCGCCGTGGTGCAGCCCGAGGACGTGGTCGGCCAGGTCTCCGACGGCTGGGGCGTCACCCTGCGGACGCTCGAGAGCGAGCGCGGGCCCTACGCCATCCGCCGGGCCGCGGTGCTCTCCGGCGCCCTCCAGCGGGTGCTCGACACCGCCCGGGGCCGGGACCTGGACCCGCACCGCCGGCGCCGCGTGGTCGACGCCCACATGGCCATGTGGGCGCTGGAGCGGCGGGCGAGCGCGGTCGCGGCGCTCCTGGAAGCAGGTGAGGACCTGGGCGCGGAGGCGACGCTCACCAAGGTCGCCCTCACCGACGCCGAGCAGGAGGTCTTCGCCGTCGCCCACGAGCTGCTGGGCCTCGACGGCCAGGCGTGGGTCGAGGAGCCCGAGGTGGTGGAGGAGTACCTCTACTCCCGCGCCGCCTCGATCTACGGCGGTTCGGCCCAGGTCCAGCGGAACATCCTGGCCGAGCGGTTCCTCGGCCTGCCCCGGGACCCCCGCCCGTGACCGAGGCCCACGACGGGCTGGTCGTCTCCGAGGTCGAGCCCGGCATCGTGCTGGCCACCCTCGACCGGCCCGAGCGCCTGAACGCCCTCACCTTCGCCACCTTCGCCCGCCTCGACGAGCTGGGCGCCCGGCTGGCCGGCGACCGGTCGGTGCGGGCCGTGGTCGTCACCGGGGCCGGCCGGGGCTTCTGCGCCGGCCTCGACCTCGACGACGCCGCCACCCTGCCGGCCATGTCGGTGCCGGACATGGCCGCCGGCCAGGAGCTCTGGGCCCGCGCCGTGGGCCGGCTGCGGGAGGTCGAGGTGCCCGTGATCGCGGCCGTCAACGGCCCGGCCGTCGGCGCCGGGCTGTCGCTGGCCCTGGCCGCCGACGTGCGCCTGGCCGCACCCGAGGCCCGCTTCGGCGCCGCCTTCGTCCGCATCGGACTGGGTGGCGGCGACTGCGGTTCCTCGTGGACGTTGCCGCGCATCGTCGGCCTGGGCCACGCCTCCGAGCTGCTGCTCACCGGCCGGGTGATCGACGCCGCCGAGGCCGAGCGCATCGGGCTCGTCAACCGGGTCGTGCCCGCCGAGGGGCTCCTCGACGCCGCCCTCGACGTGGCCCGCGAGATCGCATCCAACAGCCCCTACGGCGTCCGTCTGACCAAGCGCGTGCTGCAGGTCAACGTCGACGCCCCATCGCTGGCGGCGGCGGTGGAGCTGGAGAACCGCAACCAGGTGCTGGCCGCCCAGACCGCCGACATGGCCGAGGCCCTCACCGCCTTCCGCAGCCGTCGTCCGGCCGAGTTCCAGGACCGCTGATGACACCCATCCATCACAAAGAAGTCGAACATGCGAATGGTTCCTTGACTTGTGACCGATGGCTGTGGTGAACTTCACAACGTTCGCAGGCGCCACCCGCCGGTGGTCGTCCGCACGGGGGAGGAAGGCTGCGCCTCTTCGCGCGCGGCCCCGCACGATCCACAAGGGGACCATGACGTGTCGAACGAACGAGGGACCGTGAGCTGGCTCCGGCGCGGCGCCATCGGAGCGGGCCTGCTGCTCGCCCTGGCCGCCTGCGGCAACACCGAGAGCGTGGCCGAGGGCAGCACCGGGGGTGGGGGAGGGGGCGAGTCCGAGCTGGCCGACGCCTCGTGGGACGAGATCGTCGCCCAGGCCGAGGAGGAGGGCGAGGTCACCTACTACTCGGCCCAGAACCAGCCCAACATCGAGGCGCTGGAGGAAGCCTTCGAGGCCGAGTACCCCGAGATCGACCTCGTCTTCGTCCGGGGCCTGCCGCCGGACCTCAACCCCCGGGTCGAGACCGAGAACAGCACCGGGCGGGGCGAGGCCGACGTCTACACCACCGCCGACACCCGCTGGTACGACGGCAAGGCCGGCACCGGCTTCTTCACGCCGGTCGAGGGGCCGAACTTCGAGTCCGAGGACTTCGACGCCGACGAGTTCCTGCTGGCCGACGGCGAGTACTTCATCAGCCACGCCTCCACCATCGGCCTGGGCTGGAACACCGAGCTGCTGCCCGACGGGGTGGAGACCTACGAGGACCTGCTCGACCCCGAGCTGGCCGGCGGCAAGATCGGCATCCCCGAGGCCAGCGCCGAGGCCCTCGTCGACTTCTACATGTACCTGGAGGAGCTGTACGGCGAGGAGTTCCTCGAGGACCTGGCCGCCCAGGAGCCCCGCATCTACTCCGGTGGCTCGGCCATCATCGAGGCCCTCTCCTCGGGTGAGATCGCGGTGTCGCCCTACACCAGCCCGACCATCGTCGACTCGATCGACGCCGGCGCCCCGCTCGACTGGCTCCTGCCCGAGGTCGCCTGGGCCACGCTGTTCGACACCGCCGTGCTGTCGTCGGCCCCGCACCCGGCGGCGGCCCAGGTCCTGGCCGACTTCATCCTCTCGCCCGAGGGGCAGCCGGCGGTCGGCACCAACTACGTGGCCGTGATGCCCGACGTCGAGGGCTCGCTCAAGGACATCGACGACGTGCGCCGCCAGCCGGAGATCACCGTCGACGAGGTGACGGCGTACCAGCAGCGCTGGCGAGAGCTCTTCCAGTAGGACCAGGGTCGGGGCCCGGGGGCCCGCCCCCGGGCACCGACCACGTGAGATCGCAAGGAGCGAGAGATGGCGCACGTCGCCCTCGAAGGCCTGACCAAGCAGTTCAAGGGCAAGCCGCCCACCACCGCGGTCGACGCCCTCGACCTGGACATCCCCGACGGGGAGTTCCTCGTCCTCCTCGGCCCCAGCGGCTGCGGGAAGACCACGACCCTGCGGTGCCTGGCCGGGCTGGAGACGGCCGAGGCCGGCCGGATCCGCCTGGGCGACACGACCGTCTTCGACAGCGGGCGGGGCATCGACCTCCCACCCGACAAGCGGAACCTCGGGATGGTGTTCCAGTCCTACGCCCTCTGGCCCAACATGACGGTGCGCAAGAACATCGCCTACCCGCTCAAGGCCCGGAAGATGAAGAAGGGGCTGGCCGACGGTTGGGTCGAGAGCACGGCCGAGGTGGTCGACTGCGGTGAGCTGCTCGACCGCTACCCCGGTCAGCTGAGCGGCGGTCAGCAGCAGCGCGTGGCCCTGGCCCGCGGCCTGGTGGCCCGTCCCGAGCTGGTGCTGTTCGACGAGCCCCTCAGCAACCTCGACGCCCGCCTCCGCGAGCTGGTCCGCAGCGAGCTGGCCGAGCTCCACGCCCGCCTCGGCTTCACCGCCGTCTACGTCACCCACGACCAGAGCGAGGCGCTGGCCCTCGGCGACCGCATGGCCATCATGCGGGCCGGCCGCATCGAGCAGCTCGGCACCCCGATGGAGGTGTTCCAGGGGCCCCGCTCCGAGTACGTGGCCGCCTTCATCGGCATGGAGGACCGGCTCGAGCTGGAGGTCCACGACGGCGGCTGGCGCCTCGCCGGCGAACCTCTCGGCGGCGACGCAGCTGCGGTGCCAGGCGGCCCCACCTCGCTGGTGGCCCGCCTGCGCAGCGACGACCTGTCGATCCACGGCGATGCCGACGCCCCGCCGCCGCCGGGAGCGGTGACGTTCAAGGCCTCGGTCGTGGTGTCCGCCTTCGGCGGCCGGCACTTCGACGTCACCCTCGGCCTGGGCGACCTGCGCCTCCAGGCCCGGGTGCCCGCCACCCGCGAGGCTCGGTCGTACGTGCCCGGCGAGGTGGTCACCGCCATGTTCGACCCGGCCGACGCCGCCCTGTTCGACGGCGGGATCCGGGTCGCCGACCCGCGCTCGGTGATGGGCCCGCCGGTCACCGCCGGGGCGGTCTCGTGACCGCCGCCGCCCTCGACGGCCCACCGGTCGTCGCCCGGTCCGACGCCGGCGTGGCCGCCCGGGCCCGGTCCCTGTCGCGCCGGCTGCCGTCGGTCGGCCTGCTGGCCGCCATCGGCTACCTCGTCGTCTTCCCCCTGTTCCGGTTGCAGGAGCTGGCGCTCGCCGACGGCGCCGCCGCCTACGACCGGGCCTTCTCCACGCCCCGCTTCGGCGAGACGCTGTGGATGACGGTCCAGCTGGCCATCGGCTCGCTGGTGATCGCCATGGTGCTGGGGACGGCGATGGCCTGGTGCTCGACCCGGCTGCCCCGCCGGCTCGGGTTCCTGAAGGCCGTCCCGCTGTTCCCGATCATCCTCCCGGGCGCCGCCAACGTGGCCGGCTGGGCCTTCCTGCTGTCGCCCCGGCCCGGCTACCTCAACGCCCTCCTCCGCAACCTGCCCTGGTGGTCGCACCTGGACGAGGGCCCGGTCGACATCTACACCCTGCCGTGGATCGTGATCCTCACCGGGTTCAGCCTGACCGCCTTCGTGTACCTGTTCGTCAGCAACGGCCTGCGCAGCATCAACTCGGAGCTGCTCGAGGCGGCCCGGGTCGCCGGCGACTCCAGCACCAAGACCTTCTTCAAGGTCACCATCCCGCTGCTGCGGCCGGTGATGCTCTACGGCGCCGGCGTGGCCCTGCTGCTCGGCCTGGGGCAGTTCACGGCGCCGATGTTCCTGGGACGCAACGAGGGCATCGACGTGATCACCACCCTGATGTACCGGTCGGTGTCGCAGAGCCCGGTCGACCACTCGGTGGCCGCCGCCCTGGGATCGCCGCTGCTGCTGTTCGGCGTGCTGATCGTGATCGCCCAGAAGGTGATGCTGGGCGACCACTCGCGCTTCGTGACCCACGGCGGCAAGGCCTTCCGCTCCCAGGAGCGCCCGTCGAAGCTGGCCGCCGCCGCCATCGTGCTCTTCGGCGTGGTGTCCACCGCCCTCCCGCTGGGCGCCCTGGTGCTGGTGGCGCTGACCCCGTACTGGTCGGGCGACATCGACACCAGCCAGTGGAGCCTCGACAACTTCCGCACCGCGTTCGGCGAGTCCGGCATCACCGACTCGATCGCCATGAGCCTGGGGGCGTCGATCGGCGCCGCCCTGATCGCCCTGCCCCTCGGCTACTGCGCCGCCACCCTGCTGCTGCGGGGCCGCAAGCGGAGCATCGTCCGCATGGCCGTCGACTTCCTCGTGGCCGTGCCGCTCGGCATCCCGGCGGTGATCTTCGGCGCCGGCTTCCTGCTGACCTACAGCCGGCCGCCGTTCATCCTCTACGGCTCGTCGTGGGTGATCCTGCTGGTCTACGTCACCCTGATGCTGCCGTTCACCACGCGCCTGCAGCTGGCGGGGATGGTGGCGCTGGGCGACGGGTACGTCGAGGCCGCCCGCACCAGCGGCGCTTCGGCTCTGCGCACCAACCTGCAGATCGTCCTGCCGCTGATGCGCTCCACCCTGGCGGGGGCCGGGGCCCTGATCTTCATCCTGCTCAGCCACGAGTTCGCTGCCTCGCTGCTGGTGCGATCGCCCACCACCCAGGTCATGGGCACCGTGCTCTACGACTACTGGTACAACGGCGGCTACCCGATGGTGGCCACCATCGCCCTGATCATGTCGGCCGTCACCGTGGCCGGCGTGGGCCTGGCGCTGGCCATCGGCGGCTCCGACATCCTGGACAAGCTGTGACGGCGCCGTGGGCGTGAGCATCTGCACCTACGGGTTGCCGGCCCGCCAGGTGCGAGAGCTGGTGGTGGCGGCCGAGGCGGCCGGCTTCGACGCCGTCTGGGTGGGCGAGCACATGGTCGTCCCCGGCGCCGTGCGCAGCCAGCACCCGACCCAGCCGGGTGCGCAGACCGCCGTCCACAACGGCCGGGCGATCGTCGATCCGGGCACGGTGCTGGCCGACCCGCTCGTCGCCCTCGCCGCCGGCGCCGGGGCCACCACCACGGTCGGCCTGGCCACCGCGATCTACGTCCTGCCCCTCCGCCACCCGCTCGACGCGGCCCGGGCCACCGCGACGCTCCAGGAGGCGTCGGGCGGCCGGCTCGTGCTCGGGGTGGGCCTGGGCTGGCTGGAGGAGGAGTTCGCCGCCCTCGGCATCGACCATGCCACCCGCCGGCGCCGCTACGAGGAGGCGCTCGAGGTCCTGCGCATGGCCTGGGCCGGCGGGATGGTGTCGTACGCCGGCGAGCACTTCGCCTTCACCGACGTCCAGGTCACCCCGCACCCGGTGCAGATCCCGCTGGTGCTCGGGGGCAACACCGCCCCGGCCGTGGCGCGCGCCGCCCGCCTCGGCGACGGGTGGATCACCTCCGGGACACCCACGTTCGAGGCCGCCGTCGACCTCCACGCCACGGTGCGCGCCGCCGTCGACGCGGCCGGCCGGGCGGCGGGCTTCCGGACCTGGGTGCGGATGGCGTCGGTCGACCCCGCCGACGCGGCCCGCTACCGGGCCGAGGGCCTCGACGACCTGGTGGTGTGGGCCCATCGCATCTTCGGCGAGCTGCCCCTGGACGCCACCGCCGAGCGCCACGACGCCGTCCTCCGGGTCGGCCGCGAGCTGGGGCTGACGCCCGCCGGGCCATCGGCGTCCTGACGGTCGTCGGCCGTCCCCTGGCGGGGACGTTCGCCGGCCTCGCCCCCGACGCCGCCACCGCCATGGCCGGCGTCACCGCCACCTCGTTCGCCGTCACCCTCGGCGTCGGGATCATCTTCCCGCTGATGCCGATCTTCGCCCGCGACCTTGGCGTGTCGCTGACGGCGATGGGCACGTTGGTGGGCGCCTTCGGGCTGGCCCGCATCGCCGTCGACCTGGTCGGCGGGGCCATCGTCACCCGCTTCGGGGAGCGGACCATCGCCGCAGGGGGCGGGCTGACCGTCGCAGCCGGGTCGCTCCTCACCGCCTACGCCGGCGACTTCACCGGGCTGCTCGTCGCCCGGGTCGTCCACGGCCTGGGCGTGGCCCTGTTCGTGCTGGCCAGCCTGGTGTTCATCGGCCGGGCTGCGCCCTCGTCGCACCGGGGCCGGCTGAACGGCCTGCTCCAGGCGGCGATGCTGCTCTCGACCAGCGTCGGGCCCGTCATCGGTGCCGTCCTGGCCTCCATCGGAGGCGTGCGGCTGCCGTTCCTGATCGCCGCCGCCATCGGCGGCGCGGCCACCATCTACGCCGGGCGGGTCTTCCCGTCCACCGCCACGGTGGCGGGCCCGGCGGTGGCCGTGGTCGGGCAGGAGGTCCGGCGGCGGTGGCGCTGGACCCTGGCCGTGGCCGTCTTCGCCTCCTTCGCCACGTGGGCGATGCGCTCCGCCGTCCGCTTCACCCTCACACCGGTCCTGGTGACGGAGGGGATGGGCGCGGACCTGATGTGGAGCGGCGTGGTGCTGGCCGTGATGTCGGTGGGCGACATCGCCGGCCTCGCCGTCGGCGGCCGGCAGATGGACCGCCTCGGCCGGCGCACCGTGCTGGTCGCCGGCTTCGCCCTCACCGCCGGCAGCGTGGCCGTCTTCCCCCTGGCCGGCGCGGTCCCGGCGCTGCTCGTCGTCGCCACCGTCTTCGGCCTGGTCGGCGGGTTCTGCGCCGTGGTGCCGGCCACCATGGCCGCCGACCTGGCCGGGGGCCGGGCCTCGGTCGTCGCCGGCGCCCGCCTGGCCGGCGACGTCGGCGTCCTCGTCGGCCCCATGGCGTCGGGCGCCGTCCTCGACGGCGGGGGCTACGGCGCCGGCTACGGCGTGGTGGCCGGCCTCTGTGCCCTCACCGCCGTCGCCGGCCTCACCGGCCGCGAGACCCGCGACGCCTGACCGGCACCTGGTCGGAGTCGGCGGGCGTCCAGGCCCGCAGCGGGTGGTCGTCGGGCACGGGGCGGACCCAGGGGCGTCGTCGTTCCCGGCCCGGTCGGCCGGTCCGGTCAGGCGGGCTGGGGCTTGCGCTTCGGGAGCCGGCTGACGACCTGGGCCACGATCATGCCGATCGCCAGGCCGACGATGGCCGAGGCCAGGGTGTTGACGATCCAGGCGAGCACGCCGCCGAGGACGGCGACCCCCTCGACCTCGTGCTCGAGGTCGTGGACGAGGTCGTAGGGCGCCGACCAGCCGAGCTCGTCGGCGCCGACCAGGAGGATGTGGCCGCCGACCCAGAGCATCGCCGCCGTGCCGACGACCGTCAGCCCGGCCAGGAGCTTGGGCATGCCGGTGACCAGGAGCCGCCCCATCCGTTGGGCCGATGCGGCCGGGCGCTCGACGAGGCGGAGGCCGACGTCGTCCATGCGCACGATGCCGGCCACGGCGCCGTAGACGACAGCGGTGATGATCACGGCGACGACGGCGAGGATGGCGGCGCGGGCCGCCAGCGGCTCGTCGATCACCTCCTTGAGCGAGATGACCATGATCTCGGCCGACAGGATGAAGTCGGTCCGGATGGCTCCCGCCACGGTGGCCGCCTCGGCCTCCGGTCCCCGGGCGGCGGCCGGCGCCGCCTCCTCGTGGTGGTCCTTGGCCAGGGCGTGGAGGACCTTGTGGGCCCCCTCGTAGGCGAGGAAGGCACCGCCGCACATCAGGATGATCTCGACCAGGGTCGGCGCCACCTCGCTGAGGAGCAGCGCCACCGGGGTGATGAAGACCAGCTTGTTCCGCAGCGAGCCGACGGCGATCTTCTTGATGATCGGGAGCTCGCGCTCGGACGCCAGCCCCCGCACGTAGCCCGGGGTGACGGCGGCGTCGTCCACCACCACCCCGGCGGCCTTCATGCTCGCCCGGCCGGCGGCCACCCCCACGTCGTCGATCGACGCCGCCGCCAGCCGAGCCAGCGCGGCCACATCGTCGAGCAGACCGACCAGGCCGCCTGCCATTCGCTCACCCTTCGTCGCAGTGGATCGGCGCACGCTAGCGACGCCCGGAGACCCCCGGGGTGATCCGCGTCGTCGCTCGGGTGCGCGGCAGCAGGAGCCGCTGGAGCCGGAGGACCAGCTCGTCGAGGCGGACCGGCTTGACCAGGTAGTCGTCGGCGCCGACCGCCAGGCCCCGCACCCGCTCGTCGCCGTCGCCGAGGGCCGAGACCACCACGACGGCGGGGCGTCCGGCCGTGCCGCCGACCTCCTCCACCAGCTGCAGGGAGTCCCCGTCGGGGACCCGACGATCGAGCACCAGGCCGTCGAAGGCGATCCCTCGGTCCAGCCACGCCCGGGCCTCGCCGAGGGTCTCGACCTCGTCGACGGCGTACCCGTCCGCCCGCAGCCGGGCCGCGAAGGCCGAGCGGAGACGGGGATCGTCCTCCAGCAGGAGCAGCCTCACCCCCCCTCCTCCGAGGGGTGAGGCTGCCGGTCGAGCCGGACCGGCAGGTCGAGCCGGGCCTCGAAGCCACCCTCGTCCCGGTTGCGGAGGACGAGGCGGCCGCCATGGGTCTCGGCCACCCATCCCGCGAGGAGGAGGCCGACACCGCTGCCGGACGGGGGCCGCGCCGAGAGCGGCGTCTCGTAGCGGATCTCCTGGAGACGGGCGGCAGGGACGCCAGGGCCGTCGTCCTCGACGGTGATGCCGTGATCGTCGACCCGCACGCGGATCTCGCCCGGCCCGCCGGCGTAGGCGTGGACGGCGGCGTTGCGGACGAGGTTGAGGACCGCCCGCCGGACCAGGTGGGGGCTGCCGGTCATCAGCACCGGCCGTGCGTCGATGCGGACCCACGGGCCCCCGGGGTCGGCGGCCGGGACCGATCGCCGCACCAGCTCGTCCACCCGGACCTCCTCCTGCGGCACCGTGGTCGCCCCGGACATGATGCGGGCGGTCTGGAGCAGGTCGTCGATGAGATCGGCCAGCTCGTCGACGCTCGCCCGGCTCTCCTTGATCGCTTCGTCGGCGGGCAGGAGGCCGCCCGCGCCCTCGTCGAGGATCGCCACGGCGCGGCTGAGGGGGCTCCGGATCTCGTGGGCGACAGTCACCATCACCCGGTCCTGGTGGGCGAACAGGGTCTCGACCGTGCGCACGGCGCGCCGGGCCCCCCACGCCGCCACCCCGGTCGCGGCGGCGACGAGGGCGAGGTGCGCGCCCGCCAGCGGGACGACCAGCGAGGCCAGGGGGAGGTCCTCACCGGCACCGGCACCGGCACCGGCGAGGACGGCGATGGTGGCGAGGAGGAGGGACCCGGCGAGCGAGGCGAGCAGGGCGACGACGGCCGCCGTGGCGCGCCGCCTGGTGCGGCGCAGCATCCGGAGCCGAGCTCGCGTCGCCCTCGTCGGCTCACCGCCGTCCCTCACATCGTCCTCCGTGTCCTGTCGATCGGTGCACGTCCGACACGGATCCGGCGGGTGGCGCGGACGACGAGGGCGTCCGGAGGTCGTGGTCCCACCTGGTGCTCGCCGCGTGCAGCCTCGGTCTTGTACCAAGCGACGTCTTGCCGCGACTGCGCGTCCCCGTTGCGAGGTGCCCGCACCCCGATGGTGCGGGCACCTCGTCGAGCCCGGACCCGGATCAACCGGTGGAGGGACGACCTCGGATCTCGGATGCTCGCCGACCGTCGCCTGGTTGCGACGACGTCGGCCGGCCCGCCGTCAGTACCACCCCGCCTCTTGCGGTGACTGCGCGGGCCGGCCGACTCCTGGTGGTCGGGTCAGGGGTTGGGGAACCCCTGGGCCCGATCCCGGAACGCCGGGGTGCCGATCAGCCGGCCGTAGAGGGCGGAGCGGTTCCCGTCGACGCGGTACAGGGCCAGCTGGGCCTCGATCTCCTCGGCGGTGGGGTCCCGGTCGAGGATCTCGTCGAAGGACTGCCGGATGACGGCGACCATCGGCTCCCGCAGCCGGGTGAAGGCCCTCAGCATCGCCACCCGGGGCTCACCGGCGGCCAGCCGGGCCGTCCAGTGGTCGCGGCCGGCGGGATCCGGGGCCCGGCCCAGCAGTCGCTGGTAGGTCCGGGTCACGAAGCCCACATCGGTCGAGCCCGACAGCGACCAGTACTCCGGGGAGCCGCCCATCGCCGTCAGCATCAGGTGGTAGGGCCGGGTCTTCAGGTAGCCGGCCCAGTACGTGAGGTCGGCCGGGCTGCCGTTGCGACCGAGCATCGTCCGGTAGCCGTCGTTGGCCACGACCTTGCGCGCCTCCTGCGAGGAGGAGATCTGGCGGGCGAAGGCCGTGGGCGAGATGCCGGCGTCGAGCTGGTCGACCCAGTACTCGTACCCGGCGGCGTCGGGGCACCGGTCGAGCAGCTCGAGGTAGACGAGCCGCACGACGGCGCCGTCGCCGTCCTCGGCGAAGTCACGGCAGCGGATGGCGTCGCGGACGACCACCTCCACCGCGGCCGACGTCGTCGGCGCCGTCCCCAGGCCGCCGAGGTACCGGGCGGTGATGGAGTGGGTGCCCACGTCGAGGGTGGTGGGGTTCAGGCGGGCCACCCCGTCGTGGACGGCGGCGAAGCCGATGCTGTCGGCGCCGGAGAAGAACTGGACGACGCCGGTGGCGTTCGACGGGAACACATGGGCCACGAGGGGCACCTGGGTGCCCTCCTCGAAGGGCTGGTCGCCCTCGATCGCCAACGTCGTCCCCGCCACCACGACCGACCCCAGCGGCGCCGGATCACCCGCGGCCTCGCACGAGATCGTGGCGTTGGCACCGCCGAAGAAGGGCATCCGGTACGTGAAGCTCTGGAGACCGACCTCGACGACGTCACCGGGAGCGCCGGCGATGGGGACGTCGGTGATGACGTCCTCGCCGACCACGGTGAGCCTGTCCTCGTAGGCGACCACCGGGGGCAGGACGTCGATCTCGCTGAACGTGCCCGTGCCGCCGGGGTCGGCGGTGATCAGCGGGTCGATCACCTCGGCGGCGCTCGGGTCGTAGAACCCGAGGAGGCCGCCCTCCGCGAAGATGTCGATCTCCAGGCGCTCGACGTCGACCGTGCTCCCTGCGGGGGCCGACGCGGGTACATCGCCGAGCGCGTCGAACCGGGCCTGGATCGGTGCCTTGAAGATGATGGCGTCGAACAGGCAGTCGTAGCGCGGGCCGACGAACGGCACGACCTCGAAGGAGACCTCGCCCACCGCCGGGCGGTACTTGTCGTCGCCGGAGTAGCGCACCGTCAGAGTGTGCGTCCCCGGGATCAGGTCGGCCGTGGGGGAGTCGGCGCCGCCGATGACGATCGCCCGGAAGCCGCCCCCGGGCAGCATCTCCATGCGGGAGACCTTCACGTCGGGGGTGGCGAGATCGGGGCTGACGTCGACGCGCGTGCCGTCGATGGAGAACTCCAGATGGCCTCTGAACTGGGGCGCCAGGCCCGGCCCGGTCCCCGCGACGATGCCGTTGACATCCAGGCTGTCACCCTGGCGGATCGTCGAACCGAGGCTCTGGCCGAGGCCGGTGAGGAAGGTGAAGCTGGTGGGCCGCCGGGTCTCGGGCACGAGGGCCACCGTGGCGGCCGCCGTGCTCAGGGTGGTGACCACGTCGCCGGTGGTGCCGTCGACCGTGTTGAGCTGCACCTGCACGGGGACGTCGCCCTCCTGGGCGGGCGCCGGGGCCGAGATCCGGAAGGGGATCTCGCGCTCCTGGCCTGCCGGCAGCGAGAAGCCGGTGAGACCGCCGAAGGACGCCGTGTAGGGGCCGAACCCGGTGAGGGGGATCGGCGTGAAGGTGCCGTTCCCATCGCCGTCGTGCTCGAGCACGATGTCGTCGCCGGCGAGGCCGTCGATGTGGCTGACGACGACGTCGACCCGGAGGTTGGGCAGCGGGCCGCCCTCGGCCGGGTTGGCGACGGTGGCCGTGAACTCGACCGGCGGGGCGCCGATGACGACGAAGGGCGGCAGGTCGGCGGTGATGTTCGGGATGGCGGTGACCGTGTGGGTCAGGGTGGCCGACGTGGACCGCCCGTAGTCGACGTTGCCCGAGTACCGCGCCGTGATCGTGTGGTCGCCGACCGCCATGGCGGCTGTGGTCAGGGTGGCGAGGCCCCCGGCCTCGACCGGTGCCTGGCCGAGGGGGACGGTGCCGTCGAAGAAGGTCACCGTCCCGGTGGCGTCGGTCGGCTCGACCTGGGCGGTGAAGGTGACGGGCTGGTTGAGCGGCGTGCTGGACGTGCTCGAGCTCAGCGACGTGGTCGACGGGTCACCGGGGGGCGCCGGGAGGGCGAGCGGGCCCCCCACCGTCATCGTGATCGAGTTGTCGGACCCGGCCAGCTGCTCGTTCACGCTGCCGATCACGAGGGGGTCGCACTCGCCGTCGGCGGTGACCGGCGGGATCGTGAACTGCGGGTCGGCCAGCGTGACCTGCTGGGTCCCGGTGTCGTACGGGGCGGTCTGCACCAGGTCGAGGCTGATCGGCGTCGACCGGCAGTCGGTCACGATGGCCCCGCCCGACACGACCAGGTGGAGGTTGAGGGTCAGGTCGAGGTCGAGGCTCACGTTGCCGAGGCCGTCGGCCTGGCCCTCGGCCGTACCGATCTGCTCGAAGGAGGCCGTGATGTCGACCAGGAGCCCGCTCGACTCCCGCTGGAAGGTCACCGAGGGCGTGGTGAACACGACGCCCTCGATCTCACCGGTCTCGTCGTCGATCGACCCGGCGAGGGTCGTCGGGGTGTCGATCTCGAGGGCCTCGGGGTTGTCGCCGATGAAGACCTCGCCCTCCCCCTCGACCAGCGAGAGGGTGAAGGCCTGGTCGGCGGCGGCGGCCGGGACGGCGGTGGCGGCGAGCGTGGACAGCACCGCCAGCACGAGTGCCGTCGCCGCCGCCACGATGGCGCGGGGTCGGGTCGGCGGTCGTCCTGTCGGTCGGCCGGTCGATCGGGTCATCGGGGATCCCCCCTGGGGTCGTCGGATGGTGTCGTTGCGGCAGGTCCGCGCAACCCCATGACCCACCAGGCAGGTTGTCGCACATGTCACCTTGCGCGTCGCTTTCGGTGACGGCTCATGTCTCGTCCCCGCACCGGAGCAGGTACCCCTGGCCCCGCACGGACACGAAGGCGAGGGCGTCGCCGAAGACCGCCCGGAGCCGGCTGAGCTGGGGGTAGAGGGGGTTGCTCAGCAGGTCGCGGTTGGCGTCCCAGCAGTGCTCGAGGAGCTCGTCGCTCGACACCACGCGGCACCGGTGGACGGCGAGGTACTCCACGAGGGCGTACTGGATCGGGGTGAGGTGGGCGGTCTCGCCGTCGATGGCGACCTGCCGCCGGCTCCGATCGATCACGACGCGGCCCAGCTCGATCAGCGGCCCGACCTGCTCGGCGAGCGGCGTGCGCACCAGCAGGTTGGTCACCCGCAGCGAGAGCTCGTCGAGCCCCACCGGCTTGGCCATGTAGTCGTCGGCGCCCGCCCTCAGGCCCCGCACCCGCTCGTCGGTGTGGCCCAGCGCCGACAGCACCAGGACGCGCGCCCGCTCCCTGCGGCCTCGCAGCTCGACGACCAGGTCGAGGCCATCGCCGTCGGGGACGAGGCGGTCGAGGACCAGCCCGTCGTAGCGGACGTTCCACAGCGCGGCCCGGGCGGCGGCGAGCGTCGCGGCCTCGTCGACGGCGAGGCCGTCGGCCCGGAGCCGGCGGGCGAGGCTCCGCCGGAGCACGGCGTCGTCCTCCAGCAGGAGGATCCTCACCGTCCCGCTCCGAGGACGGTCCGTCGCGGCGAACGGGGCCCCTGGTCGGCGTGCCGATCAGGGGCCCCGTGGTTCCCGCCGGATCGCGAGGGGGTCGTCGTGGCGTCGCGTCGCACCGGTCACCTCGTCGCCCCCGGCAGGGACCCGACGACGTGCAACGTGAAGCCCGCCCCCCATGCCGACTCGAAGACGAGGCACCCGTCGAAGATGCGGCGCAGCCGGGTGATGTGGGCGTGGACCGTGTGGTCCCCGATCTGCTCGTGGGCGTCCCAGCACACCTCGTACAGGTGGTCCTTGGTGACGAGCGACCCGTGGCCGAGGGCGAGCTGCTCGAAGATCCGGTACTGGGTCGGGGTCAGGTGGACCCGGGCGCCGTCGCGCGTGACGTGGCGCCGGGCCCGGTCGAGCTCCACGCGGCCGAGGACCAGCCGGGTGTCGGCGGTCGGCTCCTGGGCGACCAGGAGGTTCCGCACCCGGAGCGCCAGCTCCTCCAGGTGGACGGGCTTGACGAGGTAGTCGTCGGCCCCGACGGTGAGCGCCCGCACCCGGTCCTGGCGCTCGCCGAGGGCGGAGATCATCAGCACCGGCGGCCGCTCGACCTCCTCGTCGATCTCCATCACCAGGTCCACCGAGTCGCCGTCGGAGACGAGCCGGTCGAGCACCAGGCAGTCGAAGTCGACCGTGTCGATCCGGCGCTGGGCCTCGGCCAGAGTGCCGACCTCCTCCACGGCGTTGCCCTCGGCCCGGAGCCGGGCCGCGTAGGCGGCGCGCAGCCGGGGATCGTCCTCGAGCAGGAGGAGCCTCATCGGTCCGAACCCCTCACCGGCACAGCCCTAGAACCCGTCGCCGGTGATCGTCAGGACGGCCCCCTCCGCGTCCCGCTGGACGCTCACGATCGCCATCGGCGTCCCCGAGGGCACGCCCGCCGTCACCTCGTCGCTGACGATGCCCTCGCTGGCACCGCCGGTGATGCTCGGCGTGCTGTGGCGTGAGGCCATCACCCCCTGGTCGGTCTCGGCCCGCACCTCGATCGTCGAGGCTCCGGGCATGACCGCCACCCGTGCCGCCGACCCCTCGGGGCGCGAGACGCCGTCGGGGTCGGAGAGGGTGGCCGCCGGCTCGCCGGCGCCGACGACGTCCCAGCCGTCGTCGCCGCGAGCGGTCCGCACCGTGAACCGGGCCGCGCCGAGCTCGACCTCGACGGTGGTGGGGTCGTCGGCGGACGGGACGGCCGTGACGGCCACATCGGGAGCGCCCTCGCCGAGCGCCCACAGCACGAAGGAGTGGGCGGCGGAGGCGGGGGAGGAGCGGTCCGCGGTCGTGGTCGCGGTGGGCCACACGGTGGGGCGATCCGCCCGCGGCGAGCGGGGCCGGGCGATGTCGAGGACGCTGTCGACCCCCGGGAGGCCGCCGGGGGGTCCGCTCGCGACCTCCTGCGGGACGACGAGCTGGAACGCCGGGCCCGTGCTGGCCCAGTCGAGGGCGATGACGTAGTTGGTGCTGGGGTCGATGTCGCCGGCGCATCCGGAGCCCTCACCGAAGCGGGGCGTCAGGTCGGATCCGAGGAGGTCGAAGCCCACCAGGGGGGCGCACGTCGGGTTCACGATCCGGATGGCCACGACCACCCGGCGGTCGAAGTCGACCTCGGGCACCGGCTCGCCCTCCAGCCCGGCGCGGGCCCACAGGGGCGGGAGCCCCTCGGGGCCGACGGTCGCCTCGGCGTCGTACGGTCCGGCGGGAACCGCACCCTCGACGCCCCCATCCCCCCTCCCCAGGATCTCGAAGGTGACCCCGCCCGGGGGCGCGGCCGCCGGTCCCGTGTCGGTGGCGAGGCGCTCGCCCCGGTCGTCGGTGAGCGCCAGGACGGCGATGACCAGGGCAGCCGCCGAGAGCAGCAGGACCTGTTGCCCCCGCCGCCAGCGTCGGTGGTCCCGACCGGGCGCCTCGGCCCGGGCCCGGGCCTCGTCGGCGGTGACCGGATCGACGCCCTGGCTGGCGTCCTCGGTCCAGGCCCGGAGCTGGTGGGTCAGGTCATCCATCGTCATCGGCTCCGAGCTCGCGGCGTAGCAGGGCCATCGCCCGCTCGACGTGGGTGCCGACCGAGGACCGCGAGAGGCCCAGGGCGTCGGCCACCTCCTGGTGGGTCCACCCGCACCCGTGGACGAGGACCACGGCGGTGCGCTGGCGCTCCGAGAGCCGGGCCAGCGCCGGGCCGAGGCCGGGCTCGAAGCCGTGGGGCTCCACCGGCACGGCGGGGGGCCAGGGGCGCCGGCGACGGGGCCGCGTCCGGCTGCTCCCCACCCGGTAGAGGTAGCCGACGGGGTTGGCCATCTCCCGCACGGTCGACCAGTTCGCCCAGGCGTAGGCGAGAGCCTCGGCCGTGGCGTCGCGGCCGAGGTCGGACCCCCGGAGGGAGGTGAGGGCACGACGGAGGCGCGGCTCGACCTCGGCGACGAAGGAGGTGAACGCCTCCCGGTCGATGTCCAAGCGCAGCACCTCCACCACCGTCATAGAGCCCCGAGCGCACCCGTTGTACGACAGGGTCGGTCGAGGGGGGAGCGGCTGGCGTCCTGGGCGGTGGTGGCGCGCAGTCGTCGCAAGAAACCGGCTGGTAGAAGATGGCGGTCACCGAGGACCAGCGAGTGGACGTTCGGGCGCGCCCACCGTCGCCAGGACAGGAGGAGCGAGTGGGTCAGCGGAGACAGGTCGACGTGGACGGCGCAGCGTCCCGCCCATGAGGCTGCTCCTCCTCGAGGACGACTACCGCCTCCGCCAGGCCTACGGGAGCAGGTTGCGGTCCGACGGCCACGCCGTCGACGAGGCCGTGACCCTCGCCCAGGCCCGGACCGCCCTCGCCGAGACGGACTACGACTGCGTCGTCCTCGACCGGCTGGCGCCCGACGGCGATGCCATCGTGCTCGTCGAGGAGATGAGCGGCCGGGAGGGTCGACCCTCGGTCCTGGTGCTCTCGGGGCTCGATGGCGTGGCCAGCCGGGTGGGCGGGCTCGAGGCCGGGGCCGACGACTACCTGGCCAAGCCGGCCGACCTCGACGAGCTCGTCGTCCGGGTGCGCCGGCTGATCGTGCGGCGCACTCCTGTCGGCTCGCGGCTCCGGCTGGGGCGGGTCTCGGTGAACCGGGTGCGGCGCGAGGTGCTGATCGACCGGGAGCCCATCCACCTGACGCCTACCCAGTTCTCGGTCTTCGAGCAGCTGGCCATCAACGTCGACCACGTCGTCGACCAGGGCACCCTCCTCGACCACTGCTGGGACGCCCAGCGGGACCCGTTCTCCAACCCGCTGCACTCCCAGATCACCCGTCTGCGCAGCGCCTTCCGCGGGGTCCTGGTCATCGAGACGATGCGGGGATCGGGATACATGCTGCGCGTGGCGGCGGGCGACGAGGTGGATGCCCGAGACCTGTGAGGCGTGTCACATGTATGCTCGCCGCGCTGCGCCAGGGGTCACTCGGCGGTGTCCGGGCAGGTCGTACCCCCTCGCCGTGCCCGAGGTGAGCCATGGGGTTTCGTCCGTTGCTGTGGATCGTCGTCGTCGCCGTGGTCGCCGGCTCGGTGGTGCCCGCACCGGCCCCGGCGGTGACCCTCGGCGAGGGGTGGGAGGTCACCATGGACGCGCCGCCGGTGGGGGGGTTCCCGTCCCGGACCATCACGATCTCGGGGACGGCGTGGCACGCGGCCGCCCGCCCCGACGGCCGGCCCCGCGTCGTCGTGTGGATCACCCCTGTCGACCTGCCGCGGTCGTGTGGCCCTGGCCGGCAGGGCGCGGCCGAGCTGCGGGACGGGCGGTTCGCCGTCACCTTCGAGGTGCTCTGCAACGGCCGGTACCGCGTCGAGCTCAAACCCATGGCCGGGGGCGTCTCCGATGCGTTCGAACCGTGGGCCGCCGGCGAGGTGGCGGTGGCCGCCGTCCCGCCGGCCCCTGGACGCCCCGTGTCCGAGGCGCGATCCGACGGTGGGGTGGGCGTGGCCTGGCCGGCGACGGGTGACATCGACGAGGCCGGGACGGTCCTGGTCGTCGGCGACCGGGAGCAGGTGCTCCCCCTGGGCACCTACCAGGCCGTCGTGCCACCCGAGGACCAGGGTGCGCCGATCGCCATCCGCACCATCCGGTGGGGCGCGGGCGGCCCGGGCACGACGGTCACCTCGGAGCGCTCCGAGCCGGCCGCCGCGGAGGATCCGACCGTCGGGCGGGTGCTCGACGACGGATGGGGTCTCACCATCGACACGCCTGCGACGGAGGTGGTCGCGTCCCAGATGCTGACGGTCGCGGGGACGGCGGTGCCCGTGGGGGTGCCCGGGGGCGATGTCCAGGTGACCGTGCGGGTCGTCCCCCAGGGCCTGCCCCCGGCGTGCGGCCCGCCGATCACCCACACCACGCCGGCGCGCGACGGGGTCTACGCCATCGCGATCGGCGTGCACTGCAACGGCCCGCACCGGATCGAGGTCGTGGCCCACGCCGGGGCCAGTCGCTCGGAGTGGGTGACCCGTGCCATCGGGGTGGCCGAGCCCCCACCGCAGCCGCCTCGTCCCCCCGGCATCGACTGGCCGGACGACGGGACGGTCGAGGTGAGCTGGCCCTCGACCGGCGACATCGACGCCGCCGGAGCGATCCTGGTCGTGGGGAGCCGGGCGCTGACCCTCGGGACCGGGACGTACCACGTCGTCCTCCCGCCCGAGAACCGGTACTCCGCCTTCTCGATGCACTCCATCCGGTGGGGCGCCGACGGGCCGGGCGGCGCCACGCTGACGTCGCCCCCCTCCGGAGGGGTCGGTGCCTCCACCGAGCAGAGGGACCAGCCCCCTCGGGAGCCGCCGCCCGAACCCTCTCCGACGACCCCGCAGCTCGGCGGGGGGAGCCCGGCGCCCCTCCCGCCCACGTCGTCGTCGGATCCGACGGCGGAATCGTGGCCGGCGGGCCAGGGCCCGAGCGGTGCCAAGCCGGCGCTCGACTCGGACAAGACGCCGCCCGCCCGCCCGGCGGACGAGAGCCCCGTCACCGAGCCCGGGACGAGCCGGCGGCCGCGGGTCGGCCTCGACGACCGCGCCGCCCCGCCGTCGCCGGTCGGCGGTGTGGCGCACACGAGCACCTCACCGCCGTCGCCCCCGGTGGCGCCCGTCGCCGTCGGGCTGGTCCTGGCCACGATGGTCGTCCAGGTCCTGCGGCTCCACCGCCGCACCCGCTCGCCCGGCTGAGCCGGACGACGGCTGCCGCCATCGCGCAGTCGTCGCAAGAGGTGCGGTGCTACAAGGCGGTCTCCGACCGCCGTCCCCACCCCCGGAGCAGCGGCCGGATCAACCCGGGCAGGTCGTCGCCCACCGGACGACGGCTCGGAGGGAGTGCCCGCACGTTCGCGGTGCGGGCACTCCTGCGCGCCCCGGTTCGCTCGCCGCGCCGCGCAGTTGCGACAAGAGGTGGGCCCGCATAGTCCCGGGGCCGTGCCGGTGGGCGTGGTGGGCGTCACGCGGAACCCCGCGGACGTGACACGGAGAAGCCAACACAAGGGGGACCTCGGTCCATGTTGAAGAGATCGGTTCTCATCGCCGCGGCGATGCTCACGGCCACGGTCGGGTGCATCGTCGGAACGGCGACCAGTCCACTCCCGGCGGCGGCCGCCCCGACCGCCCTGGACCTGGCCATGGTCCCGGGCAGCGGCGAGCTCCTGATCCGGGACGCCGAAGAGGCGTATCCCCTGGAATCGCCGACGAGCGTCACGGGCACGATCGATGCCGGTGTCATCGGCGGTACGACCCTCACCACCCCCGAGATCTCGTTCGCACAAGAGGTCCTGGGTGGCCTGGCCACGGCGTACGTGGATGCGTCGTTCACCCAGGTCTCGCCGGGCAGCGGTGTCCTCAGCACCGACGGTGACCTGTCGCTGACGGTCACCCTGCGCGCCGACCTGCACATCGAGGTCCCGGCCGCGGCTCTCGTCGCCGACTGCACGAGCACCCCGATCACGCTCGAGCTCATCTCCACCGAGCCGTACTCCGAGGAGACCGGTGTGGTTCGGGTCGTCGACGAGGACTTCACCATCCCGGCGATTAACGAGACGGCCGCGTGCTCCGACACCGCGGTGGGCCCGCTCAACGAGCAGTTGGCCGGCGGGGGGCACTCGCTCGGCCTGACGCTCGAGGGGGCCATGGACATCCCGACGTGCGTGGACTGCGTGGCCTCGACCACGACGCTGGCCGTCGCCCCGTCGGGCACCAGCTCGCTGGGGCAGGAGGTCACGATGACGGCCACGGTGGCCTCCGGCGACGCCGGGAGCAGCGTCGTCCCCACCGGGCTGGTCACGTTCCTCGACGGCAACCGGACGGTGGGCCAATCGGCCCTGGTCGGTGGGGTGGCCACGTTGGCCACCAGTGCCCTCCGGCTGGGTGATCACCAGCTGTCGGCCCGCTACTCCGGTGACGTCGTGTACGGCAGCTCCACCTCCTCGTCGGTCGCCCACACCGTCGATGCCGATCCGGTCGTCGAGGCGGAGATCCCGAGCTTCCTCACCATCGGGGCCGCACCGGCCGAGTTCGACGTCGCGGTCGACAACCCGTCGGCCGGTCGGGCCGTGGCCAACGCCCGGATCGACGTGGCCATCAAGCGGTACAGCGTCACGGGGTCCAACCTCGCCCGGTTGACGTCCGACGACGTCCTCCTCGAGGTGCAGGGGCCGGGCGGCGGGTGGGCGCCCGTCCCCCTGACCACGTTGCCGGTCGATGGGCCGGGCAGCTCGCCGGTGGCCGGGGTCGTGGGCACGCTCGGCCCGGAGCTGGGTCGGCCCCTCGCCGCTGGCGCAGTGCTGACCGATCGGGTCCGGCTCTCGTTCCCCGCTGGCGACCCGCTGGCGGGCCCGGGTCCGCTCGACGTCGTCTTCGACGTGGTCGAGGTCGCACCCGACACCGGTGAGGTCGTCCGCGCCCTGTCGTCCACCGCGGGACGGATGAACCTGTTCCACCCGGGTCGGCTCCCGACCGTGGTCGGGATCGACCGTGACTGGTTCGCCTTCCGGCCGGATCCGGTCCGGCAACAGGGCACCATCGGAGCCCTGGTCAGCGTGACGTCCCCGCTGGGCTCGAGTGTGTTCCCGACCGGCACCATCGCCGTGGCGATCGACGGTCAGCGGGTTCCCTTCTGGGCCACCTACCCCGGGGACCTCTCGCAACCCAACGCGATGACGGCACCCATCCCCGAGCACGAGGGCAACAACAACGTGCAGATCCCGGTCCCCAGCTGGGTCGGCATCGGCAGCCACAAGCTCACCTTCTCGTACTCGGGCGATGCGCAGTACGCCCCGAGCTCGCTGACCGTCGACATCACGGTCATCGAGTCGGCGGGTGGCGTGATCTACCAGTGCGAGAAGACCGAGGCCTACACCAACCGTCGGTACAACATCGAGGTCCTCTCGACGGGCAAGCTCCCGGCGGCGGCCCGCGCCGGCACCACCGTGGACATCGAGGACTTCACGCTCGACATCGTCGGCAGCATGGAGGGCTTGGGCTACGACCCGTTCAAGTTCGCGTCGCGAGATGACGGCGCCACGACGACCATCGACATCGGTCCCGACGGCTCCGGCACCGGCCCGGATCTGACGGTCACCCCCTCCGAGATGGATCTCTTCGAGATGACGACGGACTTCGACGTGGCCTTCACCGGTGAGGAGGCCACGGTGACCCTGAACGGGGATCCGGGGCAGACGATCGTCCCGACCATCGAGGGGATCGTGGTCGACTTCGTCGGTCAGAACGGGGGTCCGACGCAGACGATCACCTGTGAGCCCTTGGGGGAGCCGGTCTCGTTCAGCCCGGTGACGTTGGCGGGGACGACGCTGGCGGTCGATGCGCCGAGCCCGGCGCGGGCCGACGACGACGTCACGCTGACGGCCTCGACGTACCCGAGCACCGCCACCGGGACCGTCCGGTTCTACGACGGCGGCGACCTGATCGACATCGCCCCGGTCGCCAACGGCAAGGCGGTGTCGACCGTGCAGCTGCCCGCCGGCCAGCACAGCCTGACGGCCCGCTTCCTCGCCGGGGCCTCGGCCCCGTCCACCACCTCGGAGGCGGTGGCGCTCGCCGTCGGTCCGGCGATCGAGTGCGGCGACGTCGCCGAGGCCGGCAACGGGGCGGCGGTGCGGCTCGTCTACCTCGAGCTGCTCCGCCGCTGCCCGGAACCGGCCGGCTACGAGTACTGGACCGACGCCCTCGACGACGGGGACGTCACCCGGGAGGGCTTCGCCCGGCAGATCTCCATCTCGATGGAGGCCCGCAAGGTGATCGTCGACGACGCCTACGAGATGATGCTCGAGCGCCGGGCCGAGCCCGCGGCCCGGACGTTCTGGGCGGGCCGGCTCGCCACCGGCCGGTTCGACGCCCTCCTCGCCGACCTCGCCGCCTCACCGGAGTTCCGGACCAAGGCCGGGGGCACCAACGAGGGCTTCGTCGACCGCGTCTACGAGCGGATCATCGGTCGTCCGGCCGACGCCGACGGTCGCTGGTACTGGATGATCCAGCTCAGCTCGGGGGTCCCCCGACGGCAGCTGGTGCTGACCCTGGCGAACCTGAGCGAGCCCCTCGGTGCGGTGGTCACCTCGGCCTATGCCGAGATCCTCGGTCGGGCGCCGTCGGCGTCGGAGCGCACCGATGGCGTCACGCTGCTGCGTCGCAGCAGCAACCGGTCGCACCTCTACGCCCGGCTGATCGGGCACGGTGACTTCTTCGCCCGGGCCCAGAGGTTCCCCAACCCCGAGGACTGACGTCCCGGTGTTCCCTCTCCGTGCCCCCGGCCACCCTCCGGCCGGGGGCACGGTCGCGCCCGGCGTCGCCGCGCAGTCCTCGAAAGAGGACCGTTGGTACAAGAGGTGCAGGGTCGTGTCGTCGCTCCCACCCCCGGCTGGCGATGACGTCCACGGATCGCCGGCGATCCCCTCATCGGCTGATCCGGACCGGGGTCGCCCGCACCACATCATGGATGCGGGCGGCTCCGACGGCCTGCGACATCGCACATGAGGACCGATGGAAGAGCCCCTGACTCGCGCGCAGTTGCGACAAGAGCAGTGGTGTGATCATGAGGCTCCTGTCACACCAAACAAGGAGAAAGTGCGTTGAAGCACACCCTTTTGCGGACGGTCTCGGCCGTGTTGCTGGCCGGGGCCCTGGCCGTCGGCATGCAGGCCGCCCCGGCGTCCGCCCACCCCAGCTACAACACCTTGCCCACGAACACGTGGAGCCCGCAGTACAACGTGAACGGCTGCCTCTACAAGGTCCACTACGGCAACTACGGGTCCATCGCCTACGCCCAGATGCGGATCTACAACCCCACCACGTGCGGTGCTGCCGCGGTGGCGTTGGGCTTCCACGACGGGACCACCCAGGACCAGGTGCTCAAGACCTTCGCCAGCGGCTACTACACCGGTGGCGACGGTTGCGGCTCGTACCGTGAGGTCCAGGCCACCGCGCCACGCGCTGGGTATGCGACCCATGCGACGACCATCGTCACCGACGGCTCGGTGCCCTGGAGCGGCATCAAGGCCTACAGCTCGGACGGGCTGGTGAACCAGCCGGGCACCAGCTGCTGACCTGAGGGGTCCGGTGACGTTCGGGGGCGGGCGCCGTGCGCCCGCCCCCGGCCATCGCGCAGGTTCGGCATGACTCCTGGTGTCAGGGTGCGGCGTGCAGGAGGGGAAGATGGGTTGGCGACCCACGTCATGGATGGTGGCGACCGGGGTCCCGGTAGCCGTGGTGGTGGTCGGGGGGTGGCAGCGGCGCTGGATCAGCGACGACGGCTTCATCAACTTCCGGGTCATCGACCAGGTGCTGGCCGGCCACGGGCCCGTGTTCAACCAGGGCGAGCGGGTCGAGGTCACGACCAGCACCCTGTGGCCGCTGCTGCTCGGCGTGCTCCACGCCGTGACCGGCATCCGGCTGGAGTGGCTGGCGATCGGTTGCGGGCTGGCGGGCACCGCCCTCGCCGTCGTCGTCGGGATGCACGGCGCCCGCCGCCTCAACGAGCCCGAGCCGGAGCCCGAGTCCGAGCCCGGGAGGCGCACCTGGTGGCTGCCGGCCGGGGCCCTCGTCTTCGTCGCCCTCCCCGTCGTCTGGGACTTCGTGACCAGCGGCCTGGAGAACCCGCTGAGCTGGCTGTGGTGGGCGGCCGCCTTCGCCATCGTCGTCGATGTCACGGGTCCCTCGGCCCCGACGGCGGCGCGCCGCCGCCGGCTGGTGGGCGCCGCCGTCGTCGGCCTCGGCCCGCTGGTCCGCCCCGACCTGGCCCTGCCCGCCGCCGTCTTCCTCGCCGCCATGGCGTGGACCGAGGGACAGCGGGCGGGCACCCGCCGGGCGGCGATCGTCCGGGTCGGGTGGATGGCCGTGGCCGCCGGCGCCGCCCCGACCGCCTACCAGGTGCTGCGGATGGGCTACTACGGCCAGCTCCTGCCCAACACGGTCTACGCCAAGGAGGGGGGCAAGGCGTGGTGGTCGCAGGGGTGGCGCTACCTCGGGGACCTGGTCGGCACCTACGGGCTGTGGGTGCCCCTCGTCGCCGCCGGGGTGGCCGTGGCGCTGACGGTCGAGCGCCCGGCTCGGGGCCGGTCGAGCTGGACCACCGCCGTGGTCGCCACCGAGGGGGCGGCGCTGGCCCACGCCCTGCTGATCGTCCGGGCCGGGGGCGACTACATGCACGGCCGGCTGCTCCTGCCCGCCCTCTTCGGCCTCCTGCTCCCGGCCTTCGCCGTCCCCGTCCGGGCCCGCCGGGGCGCCGCGCTGGCGCCGCTGGCCGTGCTCGCCCTCTGGGTGGCCTTCGCCGTGGGTCGGGAGTCGACCGGCCAGCCGCTCGACGATGCCGTGTTCGACTTCCGTCGCTTCACCATCGAGAACACCGGGACGGCCACGCCGATCCTGGTCGAGGACCACCTCGCCTGGCTGGACGAGCGGGGGATCGACGTCGCCACGCTCGGCCGTGACGGCCCGCCCCGCTGGTGGCCCGAGGGCCCCGACGGGCCGACGGTCGCCCCGCTCGCCCCCGGGCAGCCCAGCACGGTGTCGACCGGGGCCATCGGGGCGCTGCCGTTCGCCCTCCCGCTCGAGGTCCGGGTGGCCGACCAGCTCGGGCTGGCCGACCCGGTCGTGGCCCACCTCCGGCTCGCCGGGCGGGGCCTGCCCGGCCACGAGAAGTCGCTCCGCCGGACGTGGTGGGCGGCCCGGCTGCTGCCCCCCGGCCAGCCCCTCCCACCAGATCTCGACCTCGGCGGGGTCGTCGCCCCCCACGGCCCGTCGTCGGCCTCGGCCCCGGCCGACGTCGGCCGCGAGCAGGCCGACGCCGCCGCCGCCCTCGGCTGCGGCGAGCTGGTGGAGCTTCGCGCCGCCACCACCGACCCCCTCACCCCCGGTCGCGTCGCCCGCAACCTGGTCGGCGCCCTCGGCCTCCACACCTTCCGGTTCGACCCCGACCCCGCCACCGCCCGCGCCGACCTCTGCGACTGAGCCCGTTCAGGCGGCGCGCATCAGCAGATCGGGTCGTGGGGGTGAGGATGTTCGTCGTCGCCCGTCGGGTGATGTGACGATCACTGTGGTGTCGGGTCTCAGCTCGATGGTCCAGTCGGGTCGGTGGACGACGCCGTGGTGCCAGCGGCAGAGCAGGACGAGGTTGTCGGTGTCGGTCTGGCCGCCGTCGATCCAGTGGCGGATGTGGTGGGCGTCGGTGCGGTGGACGGTGCGGTCGCAGCCGGGGAACCGGCATCCCCGGTCCCGCAGGGCGAGGACGGTGAACAGCGCCGCCGACACCGTCCGGGTGGCTCGTCCGTAGTCGAGGATGCTGCCGTCACCTCGGGTGATGACGCGATGCAGGCTGGCGTCGCAGGCGAGCCGCCGGGCATCGGTGGCGGTGATGGGTATGCCGTCGTGGAACGATCCCTGCCCGCGCCCGTCGGTGAGGGCGTCGAGCCCGATGGTGACGTTCAGGTGCGGCCGGTGCCGGCCCCCGACCTTGTCGGACTGGTGGTCGAGGTAGTGGACGGCGACCTCGGCCAGCGCGTCGTGCCGCCGCTGCGGCAAGGTGCGCGGGTCGTCGTCGGTCTTGGTGCCCATGGCGAGACGCAGGGCGGCCTCCACGGCGTGGTACGCCTCCGGCTCCAAGTTCGCATCCAACCGTCCGCCCGACAGGGTGGGCGACAGGTGGGCCGAACGGTCCGGGTCCGGCTCGGACAGGTCCTCCTCGAGCAGCTCCCGGGCATGCGCGGCCCATGCCTTCATCGCCACCACGGCGGCGCCGACCTCCACCCCAGCGAGCACGGGGACGAGGTCGTCCTCCTGCCGAGCGAACAGATCCACGCTGCGGTCGTTGAGGTTGGCCACCACCGCGGCGACGTGCCCACCCGACACCGTCCCGGACAGCCACGCCGACCGCAGGGTGGGGAGGCGCCGCAACCGGCGGGCGGTGCGCGCCAGACGCCTGGCGTCGCCGCCGGTCATGCGTCCTCGGATCCGGAGCCACGCGGCGAGCGAGGCGCACCCCTCGGCGGCGTCCCACTCGTTGGTGTCCTCGAACGCACAGACCGCGGTGACGATCTTGGCCTCCAGTCGATCGCGCACGTCGAGCGCCGCCGCGAGCCCGTCCGCGTCGATCGGCACATCCAGGGCATCGACAACGGTGGCGAGCTCTTCGATCATGACCCGTTCCCTACCCACTAAACGGGAACATCATGCCTCTGAACGTCAGGAGATTCCCCCGTGCCGGCCTGAGAGGATGGGGCGATGATCGACGAGGACCTGCGCCGGCGACGGCTGGCGGTGATCGAGGAGCACTTCGCCTCCGAGGTCGACAAGGAGTTCGACCGCACACTGGCCACCTTCGCCGGCCACCCGCACTACGAAATCGTGGCCACCGGGCAGGTCTACGACGGCGACGAGGAGGTGCTCGCCTACCACCGCAACCAGCGCACCGCCTTCCCCGACCAGCGCCACGAGGAGGTCCGCCTCCACGTCACCGAGGACGCCGTGATCGCCGAGTTCGACCTCCTCGGCACCAACCTCGGCGCCTTCTACGGCCGCCCGCCGACCGGGCGCTCGTTCCGGGTCCCGGTGATCGCCGTGTTCACCTTCGAGGGCGACCGGATCACCAACGAGCGGGTCTACCTCGACCGGGCCACCCTCCTGACCCAGATCGGGCGCCAGGACCTCCTGGGGTGACTGTAAGGTCGGCCTAACAGTCGCACCGACCCCCGGGGATCCCATGGCCGCCGTCCGCACCGACACCCGCTTCTGCCTGTTCCACCACCCCGTCGCCGCCGACGGGTGGCCGCGGCGCCGGTTCCTTGCCGGCGGCCTCGCCGCCGGGGCCGTGATCGCCCTCGGGGCGTGCAGCGGCCGGTCCGACGACGACGGCGCCGGGGCGGGCACCACCGAGGGCTCGGGTCGGCGCACGGTCGTGTCCCCGTCGGGCACGGTCGAGGTGCCCGAGCGGGTCGAGCGCGTCGTCGCCTTCGGCGAGGCGATCAACACCCTGCTCGACCTGGGGCTGACCCCGGTCGGCGCCCCCGAGGGCTCCGAGACCTGGGTTGCGGCCGAGCACGTGGCCGCCATGGGCGAGGTGCCCAAGGTCGGCCCCCAGGAGGCCCCGATCGCCGAGCGGATCCTCGAGGCCCGCCCCGACGTGGTGATGGTCGTGTCCTACATGGACCCGCTGCCCGACCTCGGCATCCCGGTGGTCGTGGTCGACGACCCCGCGCGCGACGACTGGAAGGCGATGGCCGAGGTGGTGGCCGACGCCGCCGGTCGCCGCGGCGACCTCGACGGGTTGCGCCGCCGGTACGAGGAGCGCCAGACCGAGGTGGCCGAGACCCACGCCGCCGTGCTCGCCGGGGCGACGTGGGCGCTGATGATGGTCCAGGTCGACTCGTGGTGGGCGCTCGGCACCGAGGAGTCGCCCTTCACCGAGCTGGCGCCGCTCGGCATCGTGCCCAGCGGGATCATGGAGCCGATCGGGCGGGCCGTCTCCTTCGAGCGGTCGGACCTGATGGCCGACGCCGACGTGATCGCCTTCTTCGACACCGAGTCGGCCCTGGTCGGGACGCTGGAGGACAGCGCCTACGCCGCGGTCGCCGGCGAGGAGGTCTTCACCTCGCTGCCCGCCGCCCGGGCCGGCCGGGTCGTGGCCAGCAGCGCCCTGCGGCCCTACAGCTACGGCCGGGCCCTGGAGATGCTCGACGCCGTCGAGGCGATCGTCGCCCGCCTGGGCTGAGGGCGGGCGTCAGGCCGGCTGGTCGCTGGTGGCCATGAGGATGGCGTGGAAGACGTCGCTCAGGTGCGCCAGCTCCTCGGGGCCGGCGGTGGCCGAGGAGAAGAAGAAGTTCCGCTCGGTGCCGAACACCGGGCAGCTGGTCAGCCGGATCGACGGGTGCCCCGAACCGAAGCGGAAGCGCCGCTGGCGGACCCCCGGGAGGTCGAGGCCGTCGCGGGTCTCGAACATGGCGAACTCGACCGAGGGGGCCGAGGCGACGTAGACCCGCCGGCCCTCGGCGTCGGGCCCGGCCAGCGAGGCGGGGACGGCGGCGACGTCGACGGTGGCCTGGACCCGCTCGGCGATCTCGTCGACCAGGGCCTCGACCGGGGCGTCGGCGGGCACACCGCCCCGCATCACCACGAAGCTGTCGAAGCAGCCGATCATCCCGATCGTCTCGGGGTCGCTGCGGTCGTGGATGGTGCCGTTGACGATGTAGTCGTCGGCCCCGGTGACCCGGGCGATGGCCATCTGGTAGATCGTCAGGACCAGGACGTAGGGCGTGACCTTCATCCGCCGGGCGGCCCGGAGCACCGCCCTCCACTCGTCCTTGGTGAGGCGGAAGGTGTGGCCGGTGACGGTGTCGGTCCGCTCCATCGGCCAGGTGCCGACGGGGCCGCGCAGCGGGGCCAGGCTCCGCCAGTGGGCGAGGGCTCGGTCGATCACGTCCTGGGGGACCGGGTTCTCGGCGACGTACTCCAGGAAGCTCCGGTCGGCGCCGCCCATGGCCCGGGGCACCTCCTGGCCGGTGCGCTCGCAGTAGGTGGCGGCGATCTCCCGGGCCACGAACACCGCCGACTGCCCGTCGACCAGGGCCTCGCCCAGGAACAGGGCCAGCAGGCTGCGCTTGGGCTCGAGGATGGTGAGGCTGGCCCGCAGCTCGGTGTCATCGACGGCGGAGAGGCCGGCGTACTCCTCGGCGGCCGCCGCCCGGGCCCGCTCGAGCCGCTCGCCCCGGTCCTCGCCCTCGCCGTCACGGACCTGGAGGATCCCCGGGCGGAACGGCACCGAGGCCTGGCGCAGGTCGTCGCCCTGGCCGACGAACCGGGTCCGCAGCACCTCGTGGCGCTCGACGACCTGGTCGATGGCGGCGCTCAGGGCCACCACGTCGACCCGCCCGTTGAGCTGGTACACCCAGTTGAGCAGGCCCCGGCTGGCGCTCCCCTCGGCGATGGCCAGCGATCCGCGCTGGATCGGGGAGGTGGGTCGCAGGTCGGTGAGCGGCCGGTCGAGGCCGAGCGGGGAGGTGGGGTTCATGCGCCGCGCCAGTCACGAGGGGTCCCTGAGCCCGTCCATCTGACCCCACGTCGCATTGCCGTTCGTGCGCGGCAGCGCACTCGACCGGACAGCGCGTGTCGCTTTCGGACTGGTGCCATCGCGCACGTACGGCAACCCAGGATCGAAGACGATGCGCCCGGACCGTAGGACGACCGCCGGACAGGCGCGGGAGAGAGGCCGTGGACGAGCGACAGGACAGTGGGAACCTGGCCTCGGAGCTCGCCCGGACCGTGGCCGCCCACGCCGAGCGGACCGCCATCGTCGAGGGCGATCGCACCCTGACCTACGCCGAGCTCGACGCCCTGGTCGGGCGGATGGCCCAGCGCCTGGTGGGGGAGGGGGTGCGCCGGCGCGACCTGGTGGGGATCCAGTGCGACCCGTCGGCCGAGACGGTCGCCTGGCTGCTCGCCATCCAGCGGGTCGGCGCCGCCTACCTGCCGTTCCACACCCAGGCCGACGCCGTCAGCGTCGGGAAGGTGGTCGACGACGCCCGCCCCGCCCTCGTGGTCACCGACCGCGACCACCCGGGCCTGGCCGAGACCTGCAAGGTCCTCGCCCCCGACGCCCACGTCGCCATGCCGGTCGACGGCCCGGCGCCGACCCTCCCGCCGCCCCGGAGCGACGACCCCGCGTACGTCATCTACACCTCGGGCACCACCGGCCAGCCCAAGGGCGTGATCGTCACCCACGGCAACTACCTCGCCCTGCGCCGGGCCACCGCCGGGCTGTTCGCCTTCGGGCCCGAGGACCGCTGGGTCCTGTACCACGAGACCGCCTTCGACTTCTCGGTGTGGGAGATCTTCGGCTCGCTGCTGTCGGGGGCCAGCCTGGTGATCCCCGATCGCTACACGATCATCAGCCCCCCGCAGTTCGCCACCTTCGTCGCCGAGGTCGGCGTCACCGTCCTCAACCAGACGCCCACCGCCTTCGCCCGCAACCGGCTGGCCCTCAGCCAGGAGGGCGCCCACCGCAACCTCCGCTACGTGATCTTCGGGGGCGAGCGGGTCACCCAGAAGATCTGGGAGCCCTGGGTCCGGGAGCACGGCTTCGACAGCCCGGCGCTGATCAACATGTACGGCATCACCGAGACCACGGTGCACTCGACGTTCCACCAGATCGTCCCGGAGGACGTCGACGCCGGCGAGTCGCGGATCGGGCCGGTGCTCCCCGGCTTCACGATGGCCGTGATCGACGAGGACGGGAACCCGGCCACCACCGGCGAGCTCCAGCTCTCGGGGCCGCAGGTCACCGCCGGGTACTGGGGCAAGCCCGACCTCACCCGCCAGTACTTCCGCCCGCTGCCCGGCTTCGACGACGGCCTCACCTACTACAAGACCGGCGACCGGGTCTCGGTCCGCCCCGACGGCTCGCTCGTCTACCACGACCGCTGCGACCGCCAGGTGAAGTACCGGGGCCACCGGGTCGAGCCGAGCGAGATCGAGCAGGCCGTCGAGGCCGTGCCCGGCGTCGACCGGGCCTACGTCTTCCTCCACGCCCCCGGCGAGGCCGACGACGACGGCGCCCACGACGGCGAGGCCGAGCTGGCCTGCGTCTTCACCGCCGCCCCCGAGGTCACCGTGGCCGCCCTCCGTCGGGCCGTCGCCCTGCCGCTCTACAAGAAGCCGTCGATCTACCTCCCCGTCCCGGAGATCCCGCTCACCCCCAACGGGAAGATCGACCAGTCCCACCTCCGCACCCTCATCCGAAAGGAAGGCCGATGACCGACGCACCCCTTCTCTGGCTCCAGGAGGAGCTGGAGGACGACACGATCACGTTGGAGGACAACTTCCTCGACGTCGGGGGCAACTCCTACCTGGCCATGCAGCTGGCCGAGATGCTCTACGCCGAGGGCGGGTTCAAGCTCGACATGCGCCGCCTCTACGAGCTCTCGCTGGCCGAGGCGCTCGACGACGCATCGGTCGCGGTGAGCTGACGTCATGCCGGCCCCCGTCGACAAGCGGTACTTCTCGGACGCCGATCTGGAGCACCTGCGGACCCGCGGCTTCATCGGCCCGATCACCGTCTACGAGCCCGAGGAGATGGACCGCCGCTGGAAGCAGATCCGGGCGGAGCTGCTCGACCGGAGCCACGCCTGCTACCCCGACGACGTCGCCAGCGGCCTCACCAACATCGCCAACTACGACCGGCACCTCGACGTCGACCTGCTGTCCGAGCACATCGTCCACCCGGAGATCGCCCAGCGGGCCACCGAGCTGATCGGCCCCGACATCATCTGCTGGCGGACCGAGTTCTTCCCCAAGTACAAGGGCGACCCCGGCACCGGCTGGCACCAGGCCGACGACTTCTCCAACACCAGCGGCGTCCCCCAGCTCGCGTGGCCCGCCGACGACGACTCGGGCTACCCGCAGAGCACCCTGACTATCTGGACCGCCTTCACCGACGCCACGGTGACCAACGGCTGCCTCAAGGTCATCCCCGGCAGCCACCTCACCAAGTACTACGACGAGAGCAAGGAGATGAGGTACCACGCCGACCTCATCGCCGACGACAGCGTGTCGGGGGTCAAGAACGACTTCTTCGGCTACGACTACCGCGACCTCCAGATCGACCCCGACTGGTCGCCCCCGGAGGAGGAGGCCGTGCCGCTGGAGATGGAGCGGGGCCAGTGCGTCATCTTCTGGGAGGCGCTCCTCCACAGCTCGCTGCCCCACACCGGCACGGCGCGCGACTACCGGATGGGCTTCGCCACCCGGCTCGTCCCCTCGTTCGTGCGGGTCTACCCGGGCGACCCCGAGTACCTGGAGCAGTTCGGCGGGCGGGTCCCGCTCGACAAGTTCGGCAGCGTGGTCGTCGCCGGCCGCAACCTCTGCCCCGAGAACAAGATCCTCACCCACAGCCTCCGCGGCTTCGAGTTCACCCCCTGGTGAGAGGGCGCCACGCCACGGTGAGGACGACCTCGTCGCCCGTGGCGTGCCGGCCCACCACCGGGGGCTCGCCGACGCCCTCGCCCTCGACGGTGAACCACCCGTCGGCGCCGAGCAGCACGCTCCAGCGCCGGCACACGTCGAGGAAGGGCTCGCCGGGGGAGAGGCACTTGTAGACGCTCTCCTTGGCCGAGAGCAGGACGGTGCCGGCGGGCCCGGCGAGGTCGTGGGCGGCCTGCTCGCGGGGGGTGGCCAGCCGGTCGATGACCCCGGCCGAGAGCCGGCCGACGGGCTCGACGTCGACCCCGATGGCGGCGACGGCGGTGGTCGGCGCGGCCACCGCCACGCAGCGCCCGGCGCCGTGGCTGATGCTCCCGACCGTGCCCGCCGGCCAGGTCGGCACCCCGTCGGCGTCGGCCCCGACCGGCACCGGCCCGTGGCCGAGGTCGGCCAACGCCCGGCGGGCGCAGGCCCGTCCCCACGCCAGCTCGCGGCGCCGGCGGTCGCGGACCCCGGCGGCCAGCGGCTCCTCCGCGGCCAGCAGCGGGGGCGGGGCGTCGTCCATGGCGGCGCGGGCGAGGACGGCCCCGGGGGGCAGCAGGTCGGCGGCGCCCTCCACCATCGCCCCGGGCCGCCCTCAGCCGGCGTAGGCGCCGACCACCGGGGCGAGCTCGGTGGGCGTGGCCCCGTGGAGGATCACGGCGTCGGCCCCGAGGTCGAGCTGGCCGCGGATGGCGGCGGCGCAGGCCTCGGGCGTGCCGGTGGCGGCGGGGGCGAGCCACTCGTCGGGGAGGAGGGTGGCGATGTGGGCCAGCTGGTCGGTGGTGGCGACCTGGTCGATGGCCCCGGCGATGGTCGCCACCACCGGGTCGGACCGGAAGGCGGCGAGGACGGCCGGGTCCCACCGGTTGGTCGCCACCATCAGGTCGCCGTAGCCCTGGAGGTAGGTGGCCAGGCGGCCGACCGTCTTCTTCAGCCGGAGGGCCTCGGGGATGTGGTCGCCGACGGTGGCGAAGCACGACCACACCCGGACGCTCGCCGGGTCGCGCCCGGCCTCCTCGGCCGCCCGCTTCACGATCCCGACCGAGCGGACCAGCGTCTCGTCGGTGAAGAAGGTGTGGAGGATGACGTCGTCGAAGGCCCGGCCGCCGAGGGCCAGGCTGTGGGGGCCGAAGGCGACCAGCGCCAGCGGGATGGCGTCGTCGAGGTCGGGGTCGAGCCGCAGCACCGGCCACGACCCGGCCGGCCCGTGGTGGCCGACGATCGTCTCGCCCTTCCAGAGCCGCCGCATCAGCCCGGCGAAGTCCTCCATCTGGGCGGTGGTGATGCGGGGGATGCCGAAGGCGTCCTGCATCAGGGCGATGCCCCGGCCGAGACCGAGGGTGAAGCGCCCCCCGGTGAGGTGGTGCATCGTGGTGGCGTGCGAGGCGGTCACCAGCGGGTGGCGGGTGTTGTGGTTGGTGGCGCCGGTGACGATCCGGATCTCCTCGGACACCGCCCCGGCGGCGCCGCACAGCGTGCACGCCTCCTTGATGTTGTACCGCTCGGAGACGAAGGCGGCCCCCAGGCCGAGGGTCTCGGCGTCGCGCACCTCGGCGATCAGCTCGCGGGGTGACCTCGGCGCCCCGGCCAGCGTGTAGAAGCCGAGCTCCGGGTGGGCGGGCATCCGGCGACGGTAGCGTCCCTGCCGCGCCCCCACCCCGACCCGAAGGGACCCCCTGATGCCCGCACCCGGGATGCACTCCGGCCTGCCCACCGACGACGCCATGAACCTGGCCATGTCCGAGGCGGCGCAGCCCCTCTACGAGCGGGTGAAGGAGTTCATCGCCACCGAGGTCGACCCGATCACCGAGGACTTCTACCGGCTGGGCGAGGGGCGGGCCGAGCACTGGGGCTACGGCGAGGGCCAGCTCGAGCTGCTCGACTCGGTCAAGGCCAAGGCCAAGGCGGCCGGGCTGTGGAACTTCTTCCTCCCCGACGCCGAGACCGGCGAGGGGCTGTCGAACCTCGACTACGCCTACATCGCCGCCGAGCTGGGCAAGAACCCGCTCGCCTCCGAGTGCCTCAACTGCTCGGCCCCCGACACCGGGAACATGGAGGTGCTCGAGCGGGTCGGCACCCCCGAGCAGAAGGAGCGGTGGCTCAAGCCGCTCCTCGCCGGCGAGATCCGCTCGGCGTTCGCCATGACCGAGCCCGACGTGGCCAGCTCGGATGCCAAGAACATCGCCTGCACCGCCGTGCTCGACGGCGACGAGTGGCTGATCAACGGCGAGAAGTACTACATCTCGGGCGCCGGCGACCCCCGCTGCAAGATCATGATCGTCATGGTGCAGACCAGCCCCGACGGGCCGCCGCACCGCCGCCAGTCGCAGATCCTCGTCCCCATGGACACCCCCGGCGTCGAGATCCTGGGGGCCATGCACGTCTTCGGCGAGGACGACGCCCCCCACGGCCACATGCACCTGCGGTTCGACGACGTGCGCGTCCCCAAGGAGAACATCCTCCTCGGCGAGGGGCGGGGCTTCGAGATCAGCCAGGTCCGCCTCGGCCCCGGGCGCATCCACCACTGCATGCGCTCGATCGGGGCGGCCGAGCGGGCGCTGGAGCTGATGGTCCGCCGGGGCCTCAACCGCGAGGCCTTCGGCAAGCCGCTGGCCCGCCTGGGCAAGAACACCGAGGTGATCGCCAAGGCCCGCATCGAGATCGAGGCCATGCGGCTGATGGTGCTCCGGGCGGCCAAGGCCATGGACACCATGGGCAACGCCGAGGCCCGGGTCTGGGTCAGCGCGGTCAAGGCCATGGTGCCGATCCGGGTCTGCCAGATCATCGACGAGGCCCTCCAGATCCACGGCGCCACCGGCGTCTCGCAGTGGACCCCGCTGGCCCGGATGTACGCCGGCCAGCGCACCCTGCGCCTGGCCGACGGCCCCGACGAGGTCCACTGGCACGTCGTCGGCCGGGCCGAGCTGGCCCGCTACGCCGAGGACTCCGCCCCGGCCGTCGGCAAGCAACCCGGCCTCGGCATCCAGTTCACCGGCCCCTGACCCCCGTTCTGTCAACCCGCAGGTACCTCTGCGGTACACGCGGGTTGACAGAAGGTGAGTTGTCGGGGTTGGGCCGGCGCCGGGGTGGTGGCCTGACTAGGTTCGCCGGCGTGCGGGCTGCGACGCACACAGGGGAACCTCGTGACAACCAACGCTCGACGGCCGCGCACCGCGCTCGCCGCCCTGCTCGCCCTCCTGACCCTGGGGGCGGGTCTGCTCGGCTCGTCGCCGCCGGCGGCGGCCGACCCGCCCCCGCCCACCGCTGACGGTCGCCCGCCGCGGGACATCCGCCAGATCGAGGTGCTCAACGTCAGCCACCGGGCCGAGGTCCGGGGCACGACCAAGCCGCCGGAGAACACCCTGGCCGCCATCGAGGAGGCGATCCGGGTGGGGGCCGACGCCGTCGAGCTCGACGTCACCCTCACCGCCGACGACGAGCTCGTGCTGATGCACGACCGCAGCCTCAACCGCACGACCGACGCGGTCGAGGTCTTCGGTCCCGGCACCCACCACACCGCCAGCTACACCCTGGCGCAGCTCAAGACGCTGTCGGCCGGCACCTTCGACGGCGAGGTCCAGCGGATCCCGACCTTCGGCGAGGCCCTCGACCTGATCCGGGGGCGCATCGCCCTGCTGATCGACGTCAAGTACGACCACAGCACCACCGCCATCGAGCCGCTGATCGCCGCCGAGCTGGAGGCCCAGCCCGGCTTCGAGGAGTGGGGCCCCGACACCGTCAGCTTCGGCTCCTACGGCTGGACGTCGCTCCAGGCCGCCCGCCAGCTCCTGCCCGACCTGGAGCTCACGTTCATCATGAACTACCTCTGCGTGGCGCCCAACGGCGTGATCGCCGCCGGTGACCTCCCGCCGGCCCGGGCCGAGGGCATCCCCGGCATCACCCCCGGCGTGACGACGATCGACCAGTTCACCCAGAAGCTGGTCGACGGGGGGATCGACACCGTCGGCATCTTCGCCCTGTCGCAGTACCAGGGCACCCAGCAGAGCTGCGCGGCCAACGACTTCACCACGGCCGACGTCGACCGCTTCACCACCGCCGGCATCCGCTTCTCCCAGAACGCCGAGACGGCCGAGGCCATGAACGCGCTGATCGGCCGGGGCGTGCGGGCCATCCTCACCGACCACCCCGACGTCCTGGCCACGGTCCTGCCCACCCCCGACGCCCCGACCGACGTCGCGGCCGTCGCCGGCGACGGCTCGGCCACCGTGTCGTGGACCCCGCCCGATCCCTACGTCGGCAGCCGGCGCACCGGCTACGTGGTGGAGGTGGATCCCGGGGGCGCCATCGTCCGCGTCCCGGCCGACGCCACCAGCGCCGAGGTCAGCGGGTTGGAGAACGGCACCGCCTACACGTTCCGGGTCACGGCCGAGAACCACGCCGGCGGCGGGCTGTCGTCGGCCGCCAGCGACCCGGTGACGCCGGTGGCGGCGCCGACCGCCGACGAGCTCTACGTCCGCTGGCTCTACGGCGTGCTGCTCGGCCGCGACGCCGACGCCGCCGGCCTGGCCCACTGGACCGGGGTGCTCGACGCCGGTGGCTCGCGGACCTCGGTCGTCGCCGCCCTGCGCCGCTCGGCCGAGGGCACCCGGCACCGCGACGTCGTCCGGCCCTACGTCGAGATCCTCGACCGGACCCCGGGCGCCGGCGAGCGGGAGTACTGGTACGGCGAGCTGCGCCGGGGGCTGCCGCTCTGGAAGGTCGAGGCCAACGTCCTCGCCAGCGCCGAGCTGCGGACCCTCGTCGGCAGCGACGAGGCCTGGGTGCGCAAGCTCTTCGGCGTGGCCCTGGGCCGCAGCGCCAGCGACGCCGACGTCGCCTGGTTCACCGGCCGGCTGGCCGCTGGCGGCTCCCGCGGGACGATCGCCGGGCAGGTGCTGAACAGCGCCGAGGGCGCCCGTCGCACGGTCCTCGACGCCCACGTCGAGATCCTCGACCGCTCGGGCCTCGACGACCCGGCGTTCCCCGCCCAGGTGGCCCGCCAGCGCGCCACCCGCGACGTCCGCCCCCTGGAGATCGCCCTGGCCGCCTCCGACGCCGCCTACGCCCGGGTCACCGAGCGCTGATCCCGCGGCCACCCCACCCACCCCGTCCGCGGGGTGGGTGGGGTGGCAGCATGCGGGGGTGGAGGGAGACGACGGGCAGGGGCGCGACCTGGGGGTGGCGCTGTCGGGGGGCGGGCACCGGGCGACGCTGTTCGGGCTGGGGGCGATGCTGTACCTGGCCGATGCCGGGCAGGGCCGCCACCTGCGCACGGTCAGCTCGATCTCGGGCGGCTCGCTGGCCAACGGCTACCTCGGGCTGCGCTGCGACCTGGCCACGGCCCCGCCCGCCGAGGTCCGGCGCCACGCCGGCGCCCTCGCCACCCAGGTCGCCCGGCGGGGGACGCTGTGGGCCGGGCCCGAGACGTGGGCCTACTGCGCCCTGGTCGCCCTGATCCCGGTGGTCGCCGGGGTGCTGACGTGGCGCCACGGGGCGGCGTGGGGCTGGCTGGCCTGGTTCGGGGTGCTCGTGGCCGACGGCTGGCTGGCGATGCAGCGGAGCTGGGTGGCCCGCCGGGCCTTCGAGCGGACGCTGTTCGGCCGGCGCACCCGGCTCGACCAGCTCCACGCCACCGTCGAGCACGTCGTCGGCGCCACCGACCTCCAGACCCACGAGCTCGTCTACTTCTCGGGCCGCTTCGTCACGTCGTCGCGGATGGGGCGGGGCCGGCCCGGTGACCTCGGCCTGGCCACCGCGGTGCAGGCGTCGGCCGCCTTGCCCGGGCCGTTCTGCCCGGTCCGCATCCCGGTGGCCCGGCTCGACCTCCACCCGGTGGACCCGGCGCTGCGCTCGCTCCTGCTGATCGACGGCGGGGTCTACGACAACATGGGCGACCAGTGGCCCGAGGTCTCACCCCTCGTCCGCCGGCTGGTCGTGGTCAACGCCGCCCCCGAGCCGCCGATCGACGCCGGTCTCAAGGCCCGCTGGCCGCTGCTCGGCGAGGCGATCACGTTCAAGGCCGTCACCGACGTGCTCTACGACCAGACCACCGCGGTCCGGCGCCGGCTGCTCGACGAGCGGTTCCGCCACGGCTACGACGGCGTGATCGTCCAGATCTCGCGCTCGCCGTACACGGTCGCCGACGCCATGGCCCACGGCGACGACGAGCGGGCCGGGCGGGCCCGGGCGGTGATCGCCGCCCTCGACGCCACCGGGCGGGACCGGGCGTGGTGGGACGCCGAGGCGAGGGCCAACTGCGCGGTGAGGACGGCGCTGTCGAAGATCCCGGCGGCCCGCGCCGCCGCCCTGCTCCACCAGGCCTACGTGGTCACCATGGCCGACGCCCACGTCGTCCTCGGCCTCCCGCTGCTGCCGATCCCGACCGTCGAGGAGATGGGCGCCCTCGTCGGCTGAACGTCAGAGGACCCGGGTGAGGGCGCGGTAGGGGGAGAGGCGGTCGTCGGCCGGGTCGAGCTCGGTGACGAGGACGTCGATCCGGTCCCAGGCCAGCCCGACGGCCAGGGCGCGGCTCCCGAGCTTCGAGGAGTCGACGGCGACGACGACCTGCTCGGCGGCGGAGGCGAGCGCCCGCTTGACCTCGGCCTCGTCGAGGGCGGCCTCGGTGGCCCCCAGGTCGGGGTCGACGGCGGCGGCCGAGGCGACGAGCACCCGCAGGGCCAGCTGGGTGGCGGCCCGGCAGGCCAGCGGTCCGACCAGGCTGCCGGTGCGGGTCTCGCGGACGCCGCCGGTGAGCACGGGGGTGATGCCGGCCCGGTCCTGGAGGGCCTCGAAGGTGTCGGGCCCGTTGGTCAGCACCACCAGGTCGCGGGCGCCGCCGAGGGTCGACGCCGCCCGCATCACCGTGGACGAGGCGTCGAAGGCGACCGCCCCCTCGGCGGGGACGAGGTCGACCAGCTTGGCGGCGATGGCGGCCTTGGCCCGGGGCCGGGCCCGGTGCCGCTCGGCGAAGGCCTGCGGCCCGACGGGGAGCGCCCCGCCCCGGACCCGGCGGGCGGTGCCCCGCTCCTCGAGCTCCTTGAGGTCGCGGCGGATCGTCATCTCGCTGACGCCGAGGGCCTCGGCGGCGGCCGCGATGGTGATCGAGCCGGCCTCGTCGAGCTGGCTCCGCAGCCAGCGCAGCCGCTCCTCGGCGGCGAGGTTCCCCTGGAGCGGCGTCACGCCCTGCACCCTACCGTTGTTGTGCGGTCTGTGCGCAGATGTGTACGATCGCACAGGTTCGAACATCGTCAGGAGGGCCCGTGACCGGCTTCAGCGACATCACGGAGACCCTGGCGAGGCAGGCCATCGAGGTGCCGTCGTGGGCCTTCGGGAACTCGGGCACCCGCTTCAAGGTCTTCGCCCAGCCCGGCGTGCCCCGCGACCCGTTCGAGAAGGTGGCCGACGCCGCCCAGGTCCACGCCCACACCGGGCTCGCCCCCTCGGTCGCCCTCCACATCCCGTGGGACCACGTCGAGGACTACGGGAAGCTGGCCGCCCACGCCGAGGACCTCGGCATCCGGCTCGGCACGATCAACACCAACACCTTCCAGGACGACGACTACAAGCTCGGCAGCCTGGCCCACGTCGACGAGCGGGTGCGGGCCAAGGCCATCGCCCACATGCACGCCTGCGTCGACGTCATGGACGTCACCGGCTCGCGGGACCTCAAGGTGTGGCTGCCCGACGGCACCAACTACCCGGGCCAGGCCGACCTGCGCGACCGCCAGGACCGCCTCGCCGACTCGCTCCGCCAGGTCTACGCCCGTCTCGGCGACCACCAGCGCCTCGTGCTCGAGTACAAGCTGTTCGAGCCGGCCTTCTACGCCACCGACGTCCCCGACTGGGGCACGTCCTACGTCCAGTGCGTCGCCCTGGGCGAGCGGGCCGTCGTCTGCCTCGACACCGGCCACCACGCCCCGGGCACGAACATCGAGTTCATCGTCATGCAGCTGCTGCGGCTCGGCCGGCTGGGGGCGTTCGACTTCAACTCCCGCTTCTACGCCGACGACGACCTGATCGTCGGCGCCGCCGACCCCTTCCAGCTGTTCCGCATCCTCTACGAGGTGGTGCGGGGCGGCGGGCTCGACGCCGACTCCGAGGTGAGCTTCATGCTCGACCAGTGCCACAACGTCGAGGCCAAGATCCCGGGCCAGATCCGGTCGGTGCTCAACGTCCAGGAGATGACGGCGCGGGCCCTGCTGGTCGACCGGGAGGGGCTGCGCCAGGCCGAGGCGGCGGGCGACGTGCTCGCCGCCAACGGGATCCTGATGGACGCCTTCGCCACCGACGTCCGGCCCTCGTTGGCGGAGTGGCGGGCCGACCGGGGGCTCCCCGCCGACCCGATGGCGGCCTACGCGGCCAGCGGGTACGCCGAGCGGATCGTCGCCGACCGCGTCGGGGGCGAGCAGGCCGGGTGGGGCGCGTGAGCGAGGTCGTCCGGGCTCTCATCGAGCGGTCGAACCGGCTCGGGGCCGACCCGACCACCACCAACTACGCCGGCGGCAACACCTCGGCCAAGGGCACCGACGTCGACCCGGTCACCGGGCGGCCGGTCGAGCTGTTGTGGGTCAAGGGCTCGGGCGGCGACCTCGGCACGCTGACCGAGGACGGCCTGGCCGTGCTCCGCCTCGACCGCCTCCGGGCCCTGGTCGACGTCTACCCCGGCGTCGAGCGCGAGGACGAGATGGTCGCCGCCTTCGACCACTGCGCCTTCGGACGGGGCGGCGCCGCCCCCTCGATCGACACGGCGATGCACGGCCTGGTCGACGCCCCCCACGTCGACCACCTGCACCCCGACGCCGGCATCGCCCTGGCCACGGCGGCCGACGGCGAGCAGCTGACCAAGGCGATCTTCGGCGACAGCGTGCTGTGGGTGCCGTGGCGCCGGCCCGGCTTCCAGCTCGGGCTCGACATCGCCGCCATCCGGGCGGCCAACCCGCAGGCGATCGGGGTGATCCTCGGCGGCCACGGCATCACCGCCTGGGGCGCCACCAGCGACGAGGCCGAGGCGAACAGCCGGCGCATCATCGAGACGGCCCAGGCCCACATCGACGCTCACGGCGACCCCGAGCCGTTCGGCGCCGTCGTGCCCGGGCGCGCCCCCCTCCCCGAGGCCGAGCGCCGGGCCCGCGCCGCCGCCCTCGCCCCCCGCCTGCGGGCGGTGGCGTCGCGCGATGCCGCCATGGTCGGGCACTTCACCGACACCGACGTCGTCCTCGACTTCGTGGCCCGGGAGGCGCTGGAGCGGCTGGTCGCCCTCGGGACGTCGTGCCCCGACCACTTCCTCCGCACCAAGGTGCGGCCGCTGGTGGTCCCGGCCGACGTCACCGACGAGCAGCTGGCCGCCCTCCACGAGGCCTACCGGGCCGACTACGCCGCCTACTACGCGCGCCACGCCACCCCGGACTCGCCGGCGATGCGGGGCGCCGACCCGGCGATCGTCCTCGTGCCCGGCGTCGGCATGTTCTCCTACGGCGCCGACGCCCAGACGGCCCGCGTCGCCGGCGAGTTCTACGTCAACGCCATCAACGTGATGCGGGGCGCCGAGGCGCTGTCGACCTACGCCCCGATCTCCGAGGCCGAGAAGTTCCGCATCGAGTACTGGGCGCTGGAGGAGGCCAAGCTCCGCCGCCGCCCGGCGCCGCGGTCGCACGCCGGACGGGTCGCCCTCGTCACCGGGGCGGCCCGCGGGATCGGGCGGGCGATCGCCCGACGGCTGGCCGAGCAGGGCGCCTGCGTGGTGATCGCCGACCTGTCGGCCGAGGCGGCGACGGCGGCCGCGGCCGAGATCGGCGGGCCCGACGTGGCCATCGGCGTGGGCGCCGACGTCACCGACGCCGCCGCCGTGCGGGCCGCCGTCGACGCCGCCTGCCTCGCCTTCGGCGGGGTCGACCTGGTGGTCAACAACGCCGGGCTGTCGATCTCCAAGCCGTTGTTGACGACGACGCTCGCCGACTGGGACCTGCAACACGACGTGATGGCCCGCGGCTCGTTCCTGGTGTCCCGCGAAGCCGCCCGGATGATGATCGATCAGGGACTCGGTGGCGACATCGTCTACATCGTGAGCAAGAACGGCGTGTTCGCCGGACCCAATAACATCGCGTACGGGGCCACCAAGGCCGATCAGGCACACCAGGTGCGACTGCTCGCGGCGGAGTTGGGTGAGCACGGCATCCGGGTCAACGGCATCAATCCCGACGGCGTCGTTCGCGGCTCCGGCATCTTCGCCGGTGGCTGGGGCGCCCAGCGCGCCGCCGTCTACGGCGTCGAGGAAGAGAAGCTGGGCGAGTTCTACGCCAAGCGCACGTTGCTCAAGCGGGAGGTGCTCCCCGAGCACGTGGCGGCGGCGGTGTTCGCCCTGACCGGCGGTGATCTGGGCCTGACCACCGGCCTGCACATACCCGTTGACGCAGGAGTCGCCGCCGCGTTCCTGCGTTAGCGCGCACCACCAACGAGAGGAGCGTGATCATGGGTCTGACGCCGACCCCGGTGGCCGAACGCCCGTCGCTAACGAGGGACGACATAGAGGTGTTGACGCTGCTAGCCGAAGGGCTGCCGCTCTTCCATCCAGGCGGTGGTCTGGGCCGCCCGGCGAGGATTGGTGTGACCTCGGTCGAAGTAGCCGCTGTCGACCTCGGTGCGTCAAGTGGCCGGGTGATGATGGGCCGGGTCGGACCGCAGACTC